>CAYFEQ010000005.1:91656-98614 GCA_964342155.1 uncultured Ectothiorhodospiraceae bacterium
AGAGTAGATTTTTTAAATGGAGAGACATTATATTTATCAGTAAATTTAACTTTAATTGGTCTTAGACCTACAACTTCCTTTTTAAAACTACAGAAATAAATCCCACCAAGGTTCCTAAAAAAAATTCTTTGTAAAAAAGATAGTGGGCTAATTAATTTAGAAAATCTAGTTGAAACAAATGGTAAAAAAGAAATAGATTCATTATAGAATGATTTATACCCTAATAATTTGAACCATTCATTGATACTATAAATTGAATGAAAATCTAAAGCCCATGGCATATCTTTTTTCATATAAGGTTTGATAATTCCCCATAAACTGGCTTTGTTGAAACCAATTAATGTTATTGTTGCGCTATCTGTGGCGATCCTGTTTACTTCTCTAATAAGATCATATGGTTTTTCAGTTATATCTAAGGCGTGAGACAAAACTATCTCATCAAAACTTTTATCTTCAAATGGCAATTTTTTAGATGCCTCTAAATACTCAGAGAGCTCTAAATTATCAAAAAGCATAAAATTTCTATGTGTTCTTGATTTAAATTTAAGCTTAAAGTCTGATAAACCTATAAAAAGTGTATTCTCACCTCGATAGGATTCCCTATATCTTAAAATTTCATCATTAATCAATCTTTTGATTATTTGTCCAGTGGTTTTTTTATACCATTTTTGGAGTTCTTTCAATTTATAATGTTCTATTCTTTTGTACATCGATATGTTAAAAATATATTTTATGTTAGAAAAGGTTCCTCATTTTTGTTAAGATGGCAGTACAGTCATTACGCCATGATATTTAATCGAACTACTTTAATTATATTATGTGTTGTCTTTTTTACAAGCTGTAGTCAGCCTATTAGTTATAAGCGTACACAAACACTACTAGATTTTGATGGTTCTAACTGTAATACAATGCGATTACAGAAAAAAGATTATCCAAATATTTGGGCAAACCTTAGGGATGGTTTTTGTTTAGATGTCGTCTATTCAGCAAGAGTCAATCGTGAAATAGAATGGTTTGTGAACAATAAAGATTTTTTATATAGATCGCTTAAGAGATCAGAGCCTTTTTTATATCATATAGTTCAGAGATTACAGAAACGTAATTTACCACTTGAATTAGCTTTGTTACCAATTGTTGAAAGTGGATATCAACCATATGCTTACTCACCTTCACGTGCAGCTGGTATTTGGCAATTCATTCCTCCAACTGCTCGAGAATATCGCTTGTCAAAAAACTGGTGGTATGATGGCAGAAGAGACATTATAGCTTCTACTAATGCAGCAATACATTTTTTATCAGATATGCATAGACACTTTCGTGGGGACTGGTTACTTGCAATTGCTTCATATAACACAGGAGCAGGAAAAGTTGGGAGAGCTATAAAAAAATCTAATGTTTATGTGGGTAATGCGAATTTTTGGGATCTAGATTTACCCCGTGAAACTGAGTTGTATGTTCCAAAATTAATCGCTTTGAGAGATATTATGCTCGATCCTTCTGCTTATGGAATAACACTGCCAAATTTTAAAAATAAACCTGCAACTTCATTTTCCAGAATACAATATCCAATAGATTTCTATACTTTATCAGTATTAACGCAAGTCAGTCAGGATGAATTATATAAACTTAATCCAGGTTTTAGCACATGGCTTTTATTGCCTGAAATGCAGAACAAAATTATTCTACCGTTAGGTAAAGATAAAATATTTAAAAAAAGATATAAAGAACTAACTAAACATATTTTCACACAAAAAACACATTTAATTATAAAAGGGGATTCTCTTTATTCTATTTCGAAATTATATAATGTTTCGATTAAATCTATTAAAAAATTGAATAACCTAAAAACAGATTTAATTATTGCTGGAAAAAAACTTAAATTGCCAATAGACACAACAAAGGCTGATGCTGATTTTATATTAATAAATTCAAAAAAGTACTTTATCTCAAATAAATCTTTTACATATAAACATACAATTAAACGTTATGATAATTGGTATAAAATTGCCAAAACATATAATGTAAGATTGAATAATTTACTTGAATGGAATAAAGCTACAAAGAAATCAAAACTCTTAGTTGGTCAAAAAATAAAAATAATGATGAAACTCCCAATACTTTCACCAACAAAAAAAATACAATTAAGGTATGTAGTTAATTCTGGTGACACAACAAGCCTGGTATCAAATGGGTTTGGTATACCCAAAAATAAGCTACTTCAAGTTAATTCTCTAAAAAATTCTAAATATCTTACAGCTGGAAAAAGTTTATTAATCCCTCTTCAATAGCACTAAACCTAATTAAATTTTAGAAAGGTATCTGTCACCTCTATCACATATAATAGTTACAACACATGCCCGCTCAAGATCTTTTGATATTTGTCGGGAAATAAATATATTTGCACCCGATGATATACCGCAAAATAACCCTGACTCTTTTGTAAGTTGCATTGTTGTTTTCTCAGCATCATCTTGGCCAACATCAATAATTTCATCTACCAATGCATTTTTAAATATCGCTGGTAAATAACCTTCTTTCCACCTTCTAATGCCTGGAATTCTTGCCCCATCTTTAGGTTGAACTCCAATTATTTTTATATTCTTATTTTTTGTTTTTAAAAATTGTGAGACGCCTGTGATAGTGCCTGTCGTTCCCATGGCTGAAACGAAGTGTGTAATTTTTCCTTCAGTTTGCTTCCAAATTTCAGGACCAGTAGTATCAAAATGAGCTTGATAGTTAGAAGGATTAGAAAATTGATCTAAAACTATACCTTCGTTGTTTTCTCGCATTTTGTTTGCTAAATCTCTTGCTCCTTCCATATCTTTTTCTTTATCGACTAGAATAACTTTTGAACCATAAACCTTCATTGTTTTTATTCTTTCATCAGATGCTGTTTCTGGCATAACGATAATCATTTTATAACCCTTGATCGCAGCCGCCATTGATAAAGCTATTCCGGTGTTGCCGCTAGTTGCTTCAATCAAAGTATCACCTTTTTTTATAATTCCATTCTTTTCTGCATCAGAAATCATGCGCATGGCTGGCCTGTCTTTTACAGAACCTCCGGGGTTATTTCCTTCTAGCTTAGCGTAAATGATATTGTTTTTATTTAAACTTGAAATCTCAACTAAAGGCGTGTTACCAACTAATTCTTCTATTGTTTTAAAGCTCATAATTATTCAATTACAACTATAGCAGCAGTTTGTTCTTCTGTGTCTGTGATTGATAGATATGCAGAAGTTGCACTAATTCTATCTAAGAATTTAATAATATTTTTATTAATTAAAAAGATTGGTTTACCAAATTTATCATGTCTAATAGTCAAGTATGATGGATATAATCCATCTCGATAAAGTCCAGTTCCTAAAGCTTTTGAAAATGCTTCTTTCGAAGCAAAACGTTTAGACAGAAAAGTAATTTTAGATTTAGACACATAATATTGCTTCAACTCTTCTTTAGAGAGTATTTTTTCAGCGAAAGATTCCTTATATTTTTTATATATAAGTTTAACTCTATCATTATTAACTAAATCTATACCAATGCCTTTAATCACAACTTCTCATTATACTTATCATTTGGCGAATTGCATCTTTTAAACCAACAAAAACTGATTTAGCGATAATCGCATGTCCTATATTTAATTCGTTAAAAGGTAATTTACAAACAGGCTTAACATTTTCATAGTTTAATCCATGCCCAGCATTAACTAGAAAATCTTTTTTTATTGCAAAATCACAAGCTTTTTTTAATCTATCTAACAAAAGCTTTGATTCATCTGTTGAACATGAATTAGCATAAGCTCCTGTATGTATTTCAATTAAAGTAGCATCAAGATCTTTTGCCATTTGAATTTGTTTTTCATCTGGATCTATAAATAGAGAAGTTTTTATGTCATTTTTTTTAAATACAGAAATAGTATTTTGTAATTTCTTTAATGAAACTGCGTTCATGCCAAGCAGATCTAACCCTCCTTCCGTAGTTAACTCTTCTCTTTTTTCTGGAACTATACAACAAAAATTAGGCTTAACGTTCAACGCGATATCAATCATTTCATCTGTATGCGCCATTTCTAAATTTAAGAATTTTGCATTATTTCTGATATCAATTACATCCTGGTTTTGTATATGTCTTCTATCTTCTCTTAAGTGAATCGTTATTAAATCAACTCCTTCTTTTTCGCAAACCTTCACAGCTTCAATTAAATCTGGATACTTGGTTCCTCTAGATTTTTTAATAAAAGCTATATGATCGATATTTACGCCTAATCTAATTTTATTTGTCATTTAGCTTAGAAAGTTTTTCTATGATGATTTTGTACTTATTATTATACTGTGACTTCCCTAATATAGCATTAAGCAAGATGTACGTATCCCATTCAATCATTTCTTCGAAAAGCTTTTTTTCAACATCGGAAGATTTATCTAAAGCATTATTAAGATATTTCTCTAACAAAATATCTAACTCTCTTATTCCTTTTCTACATTTCCAACGAAGTTCTTTTGAATTCATATTATTCAGATACTAGCATTTTTTTAATATGTGCTATTGCCTTTGCTGGATTTAGTGATTTTGGACATGTTTTTGTGCAATTCATTATTGTATGACATCTATATAGTTTGAATTTATCTGCTAAATCAGACAATCTCTCACTTTTAGCAGTATCCCTACTATCTATTATCCATCTATATGCTTGCATAAGTGATGCTGGACCTAAGTATTTATCTGAATTCCACCAATAACTAGGACAACTTGTTGAACAACATGCACATAATACGCACTCAACTAAGCCATCAAGCTTTGCTCTACTTTCTTGGCTTTGAATATGCTCCTTGTGTGGCTTATCTTCATTAATAAGCCAAGGCTTAATAGATTCATATTGTTTAAAAAAATTTTTTAGATCTGGTACCAGGTCTTTTATTACAGGTAAATGAGGCAAAGGATAAATTTTTAATATATTTTCATCAGCTATATTTGTTATGCAAGCAAGTTCATTTGTCCCATTAATATTCATAGAACAAGATCCACAAATCCCTTCTCTGCAAGACCTTCTAAATGTCAATGTGGAATCAACATAATTTTTTATGTAAATTAAAACATCTAATGCCATAGGACCAAATTTACTCTTATCTAAGATATAAGTATCAATTCTTGGGTTGGACTTTAGTTCAGGTTCATAGCGATACACATCCACCTGAAGTTGATGCTTAGCATTAATTCCAGGATTATATTTTTTTCCTGGTTTTACAATTGAATTTATAGGTAATGTAAATTTAGCCATATTAATAAGTCCTTGCTTTTAATTTAACTGTTTCAACATCATTAGTTAAAGTATCTAGTTGTACAGGTCTATAATCAAACTTTTCTTTACCATTTTCATCAATCCAAATCAAAGTATGTTTGAGCCATTGTTTGTCATCCCTATCAGGATAATCATCTCGAGCATGACTACCTCGACTTTCTTTTCTATTATGGGCAGAGTAAAGCGTTGCCAGCGATTGTAGTAATAAATTATTAAGCTCTAGTGTTTCAACTAAATCTGTATTCCAGATTAGAGATTTGTCAGAAACATTAATATTTTTGAATGAATTAAAAATATCTTTCATAATGCTTATTCCTTTCTTTAGCATTTCCTCATCCCTATATACTGGTGCATAACGTTGCATTGTTTTTTGCATTTGATCTCTTAGTTCTGAAGTTTTAATATCTCCTGAACCATTTCTTATTGAATCAAATTGATTTAAAGATTTTTCAATATTTGAAATTTTTAAGTCAACATGAGTCTTAGGTTTATCTTTTAATAATTCAATTGCTCTTTCTGAAGCTGAACGACCAAAAACTATTAAATCAAGTAGTGAGTTTGAGCCTAATCTATTTGCTCCGTGTACCGAAACACAAGCTCCCTCTCCGATAGCCATTAACCCTTCAACCGAAGAAGTATTTTGCCCATTATTTAAAACTTCAGTGTTGTAGTTTGTTGGTACGCCCCCCATGTTGTAATGCACAGTTGGTATAACCGGTATTGGATCTTTTGTTGCATCTATTCCTGCAAAAATTCTAGCTGTTTCTGCAATACCTGGTAACTTTTCATTAATAATTTTATTATCTAAATGTTCTAGATGTAGGTTGACATAATCTCTGTCTGGACCTATTCCTCTTCCTTCATTAACTTCTATTTGTATAGCTCTACTTACAACGTCTCTAGATGCAAGATCTTTTGCTTTTGGCGCATAAATAGGCATAAATCTTTCTCCTTCTGAGTTTGTTAAATAACCACCCTCTCCTCGTGCGCCTTCTGTTATCAAACATCCAGCCCCATAAATGCCGGTGGGATGAAATTGAACAAATTCCATGTCTTGTAATGGCAAATTAGCCCTTAAAACCATACCACTTCCATCTCCAGTGCAGGTATGTGCTGATGTTGAAGAGAGATAGGCTCTTCCATATCCGCCAGTAGCTAAAATGACAATATGGGCTTGAAAAAAATGTATTGAACCATCCTCTAAACACCATGCTAAAACACCAACACATTTTTTATCTTGAAAAACTAGATCTAATACAAAATATTCAATAAAAAAATCTACATTATTTTTTATAGATTGAGAATAAAGAGTATGCAATATAGCATGTCCTGTCCTATCCGCAGCAGCACAAGTTCGTTGAGCTATACCTTCACCAAAGTTTGTTGTCATTCCACCAAAAGGACGTTGGTAGATTTTACCTTCTTGAGTTCTAGAAAATGGTACACCATAATGTTCTAATTCAATAATTGCATCAACAGCATTCTTGCACATATATTCAATTGAATCTTGATCACCTAACCAATCAGAACCTTTAACCGTATCATACATATGCCATCTCCAATCATCATCTCCCATATTGCCTAGAGCGCCGCTGATTCCTCCTTGAGCTGCAACAGTATGACTTCTAGTTGGAAAAACTTTTGATATACAAGCTACTG
>CAYFEQ010000006.1:0-82000 GCA_964342155.1 uncultured Ectothiorhodospiraceae bacterium
AGAACCTTTAACCGTATCATACATATGCCATCTCCAATCATCATCTCCCATATTACCTAGAGCGCCGCTAATGCCTCCTTGAGCTGCAACTGTATGACTTCTAGTTGGAAAAACTTTTGATATACAAGCTACTGAATTTTTAGACTGAGCTAATCCAAGAGTAGCTCTTAATCCAGAACCGCCAGCGCCTATAACAATTACATCATGTTTATGTTTTTCTATATTATATTTTTTCATTAGGCTGTACTCGAAATTATAATCAACATTGATGTTGTGAATAACATTAATATGAGATGAAAAATATTTGATATATGTACTAAAATTTTCTGTATGCCAGTTGGATGTATATAATCTTCAATAATTACCTCTAACCCAAGTGCACTGTGTAAATATATTGTTAAAGATGAAATAATTATAACAAACATACCTGGAGTTGAAGTTATATCGTTTCTTATTTCAGTATATGAAAGCGTGCTCATATTCATGAGATATGAAAAAAAATATATTACAATTGGTATTATAAGTACCGCCGTAATTCTCTGTACTATCCAGGATTTTATTGCCATTACAAAACTCCCATCTGAAGTTGAAATGTGAAAATTAAGATGATTGTTATAGCAATTGATAAAAATATTACTAAATATCCTGATATATAACTTTCTCTCATTTCAAGACCTATTCCTAAATCCCAAAGAAGGTGCCTTATTCCATTTAACAAATGATATGAAAGTATAAAAATTATAAATATTAAGAGTATTTTAAACAAATAATGGTTAAAAAAACTTAAAAAATCAGTGAATACATTTTCTCCAAATGAGAAAAAATACAATCCAATCGGCAATATTATAGAAACCCCAGAAAGCAATATTCCCGCTATTCTATGACTAATAGATAAAATAGATGTTAATTGGGGCTTATAAACCTGTAAGTGTGGAGATAAAGGTCTCTTAGAATTTATCATGCAAAGTCCTTTTGTTAGAAGTCAATACAGCGTCCATTCTTCTCCCAATCTCCGTATCGGGTTGGATCTAATCCTTTACGACCACCAATCTCTACAGGTTTTGCTTTTTTCCTATTATTCTTTTTTGAGATTTTCTGTTTGTCGGTATTCTTTAGCTGATTCATATCATCTCTCCAATAGAGTATTATAAGTAAATATATATTAAATAAATAGCTCTTTATTAGTATATGCTTATTTTGTATAGTTTGAATTGTAAAGTAATTATAAGAGGAAATTTTTTTTAATAAACTATTATTAATCAATACTTTATATGAATAATAAAGAAATTATATCTTCTGCCTTAGAAAAGACTGCGGTAATTTCCGATGACCCTGAAACATGTTGTATAAGAGTTTCTGGTGAGGATGCAGCTAAATTTTTACAAGGCCAGTTAAGCAATGATATTGAGGATTTAACCAATGAATCATATCAGATATCTTCTTTTTCAACACATCAGGGTAAAGTAATTGCCTTGTTGAAAGTAATGAAAACCAATGACAGTTATCGTCTTATAGTAAACAAATCGATATCAGAGTATTTTATAGAAAAACTCTCAATGTATATATTAAACTCAAAATTAACTATTGAAATACAGAAAGATCTTAAAGTGTTTGGTCTTTTAGATAATACAGGAGGGATATTTAAAAAACTAAAGTTGAACAAAAAAAATCAGGTTATTAAATTACAAGAAACAGAAGCAAGTATATTAAATAATTCAACAGAGAATTACCAGTCAGCAATATTAATTCAAGATAATGAAAGTGATATAGCTAAAAAATTGATAGAAGATATGGGTATTAAAAATTCTGAAAGAAATATTTTAAAATTATTAGATATTTTTAATAGTTACATAAGAATAAATGATAAAAATAAAGAAAAATATATACCACAAGTTCTAAATTTAGAAAAGTTAAATGGTATAAGCTATAAAAAGGGATGTTACACGGGACAAGAAATTGTTGCTAGAACACATTATCTAGGAAAAATAAAAAAAAGAATCTTTCCTGTATTTTCTGACGAGGTTTCACTGAATATTGAAGACAAAATATATAATAAAGATGGAGAATCTGTTGGTGAAATTATAAGTGATAATATTCTTATAGAAGATTTTTGCTATACTTTAGCTGTGATTAAGATTGATGAATTAGAGAAAGAATTATTTTCAAAAGACAGCCTAGTAAATATACTTAGTTAGTTTTAAGAATCCCCTTTACTATATCCCGTTCAGAAATTAATTCTTCTTCTGATTTTTTAATATACGAACTACTCAAATTATCAATATCTAGATTTTCAATTACAACATACTCATCTTTATTAAATTTAATTGGAAATGAGAAAAAAATATCTGAGGAAATTTCATACTGTCCAGTTGATAAAATACCTAACGACTCCCAATCCTCTGAGCCATTTACTATGTTATTGAAATGATCATAAATAGCAGAAGCTGCAGAAGCTGCACTAGATTTTCCTCTATGCTCAATTATTTCAGCCCCTCTATTTTGTATTCTTGGTATAAACTCATTTACAATCCAATCGTTATTAATATTGTTGTCATGAACTACTAAATTGTTACTTACTAATGCATGGAAAATATTAGGATATTGAGTTGTTGAATGGTTTCCCCATACTACTAATTGCTTAATACTTTCAACAGATTGATTAAGTTGTCCTGCTAAAATACTTTTAGCTCGATTCTGATCTAACTTCATTAATGATGTAATATTATTGTCTGGTAAATTAGGTGTCGAGTTTTGTATGATAAAGGCATTTGTGTTTGCCGGATTTCCAACAACTATAATCTTTGTTGTTTTTTTACAACATTCATTGATAATCTTTCCATGTTCATTAAAGATTTGAGCATTTTCTAATAATAAATCAGATCTTTGCATACCTTTTGTTCTAGGTTTAGCTCCTATAAGAAAAATAAAGTCATTGTCAGCAAATGCTGTTTCAGGATTATCTGTTATCGAAATAGAATCTAAAGATTCAAAAGCACAATCTTCTATTTCATACTTAAGACCCTGTAGGACAGGTAACATCTCCTGTATATCAAGTAAGTTTAATTGTATTTTTGTATCTTTTTTAAATACAGAAGTAGAAAGTATTCTAAATATCAGTGAATAAGCAATATTTCCTGCAGCACCTGTAATTGTTATTTTTTGCATACTCATGATTTAATTTTTCTAGCTAATCTCAAATCTTTTTGTGTATTGATACTTAAAGATGTATTATTTTTCAACAATAAACATTTGATTTTTACATTATTCCAAAGGAATCTTAATTGTTCAAGTTTTTCAGATATTTCAAATGGTGAGACTATTAAATTAGGGTATTTTTGTAATACATCAACCCTATAGCCATAAATTCCAATATGTATAAATGATGATTGGGAACTATTATAAGGAATTGGTAGTCTAGTAAAAACTAAAGCTTCATTATTTGAATCTATTACAGTTTTAACCATGTTTGTATCATTTAGAATTTCTTTTTCATTATTTCTAAAAATTAAGGTTGAAACTTTAATCAGTCGTTTTCTTTTCATAGTTTCAATCATTTTGGTAACTCCCTTCAATGAAAAATTAAATTCATCTCCTTGAATATTTATCACAATATCATTCTTTTGAAATTTCAATGCCTTCGATAATGCAGAAATTCTGTCAGTTCCATTAACAAATTTCTTATTCGAAAACCAGCAATCAATATTATATTTTTCAACAATTTTTTTTATTACTTTGCTGTCAGTAGCAACAATGATTGAATTACATTTTATTTTTTTAGCTCGTAAACATACATGTTCGATAAGTGTTTTATCACCAATTTTTTTTATTAATTTTTTGGGCAACCTTGATGATTGAAGTCTTGCTGGAATAACTATTCTAACTTTCATTTTTAATTATTTCTTTTAAAGATATATCTAAGTTATTTAAAAATTTTTTATTTGGAGTAATGCTTAATTGAAGTACCCATAATTTTTTATTATACATGCTTAGTTTTACAAAATCTTTTTCAGTTGTAAAAATTGGAAGATTATCATCAAATAATATTTCTTTACCTGTATAACTATAATGATCTGGATATGTATGCATTATATATTTTATCTTATGTTCTTCTAATTCAGATTTAATACCTTCCATTGAACCAATTCCTGCAACAAGATGGATTGTAGTATTAGTGAATTTATCTAGTGATGTGATTTCAGAAGTTTCTGGATAAATAATATTATTGTTTGTCTCTATTGATGGAATTCTTGTGTCTTTACTATTATTCCTAACTACAAGGTCAACAGACTTTAATCTTTCTTTAGGTTCACGTAATGGTCCAGCGGGTAAGAGAAACTCATTACCAAGTTTACGTTTTTGATCAATGACCAGTATCTCTAGATTTCTATGTAACGCATAATGTTGTAGCCCATCATCATGAATAATTAAATCTAGATTATTCTCGTTTTCCATTTTCTTTGTTGCATTAATCCTATTCCCTCCGGTAATGACTGGTACTTTTGTTTTTTTATAAATTAATATGGCTTCATCACCAAATTTTTCAACAGCTGCATCATCTTTTACTAACTGCGGATTTTTTGCCTCAGACTTGTACCCAGATGAAACAATTCCTACTTTTAATCCCTTTTTAAGTAAATAGTTACAAAGCCAAATAGTTAATGGTGTTTTCCCCGTGCCTCCTACTGTTAGATTACCAATAATAATTATAGGAGTTGCAAATTCATGAGTTTTTAATATTTTTAGTTTATATAAAGCTTTTCTGATTTTTATTACTAAATAAAATACTAGCGAGAAAGGAGTTAGAATTAGACTTATTAAGTTTAACTTATTATACCAAATTTTATTAAGAATCTTTTCCATTTAATGTTGCTGAGGGAATTGTATTTTGTGTAAACTAGCATATAAGCCATTTTTATCAAGCAAATCTAGATGTTTGCCTCTTTCAACAATTTCACCTCTGTCTAAAACTAGTATTTCATCAGCATTTTTTATTGTAGATAATCTATGAGCTATTACTATTGTTGTCCGGTTTTTTAATAATACTGCGATAGCTTTTTGTATAAATTTTTCAGATTCAGAATCTAAAGAACTTGTCGCTTCATCCAATAATAATATCGGTGATTCTTTTAGTATAGCTCTAGCAATTGCAATTCTTTGACGCTGACCTCCAGATAGTAGGACTCCATTATCACCAACAATTGTCTCATATCCATCTGGAAATTTATCAATAAATTCACTAGCATTTGCACTTATAGAAGCAGATTTTATTTCATCAAAACTTTTATTCTCCAGGGAACCATATGCTATATTATTTCTGATTGTGTCATTAAACAAAGTTAAATCTTGGCCAACATATGCTATTAAACCTCTTAGATCATTTAAACTATATTGATTTATATTTGATTTATCTATTAATATTTTACCAGAAACAATATCATAAAATCGTGGTATAAGATTCATTAAAGTTGATTTTCCACTTCCAGATTTCCCAACAATTGCACAAGTAGACCCCTCCTTAACTGTAAAATTAATATTCTTTAAAACTAATTGATTATCTCTTTCATAAGAAAAATTTATATCTTTGAAATGTATTTCAGAAAAATTTTTTAAATCAGTATTTTTTTTGTTAATAGTTTTTTGAATATTATCCTTTTCAATTGAAGAATCAATCAAGCCAAATATTGATTCACTGGCTGCAATACCTCTTTGTAACACTACATTAATTTCAGCTAGTCTTTTTAGCGGAGCAAACATAAGTATCATTGCGGTTATAAATGACATAAAAGTGCCAACACTTATTACTCCTAGAAATTCTTGTGAAGTTACTAAGTAAATAATCCCAGATAAGAATAAAGCAACTACAAATTGTACTAAAGGAATACTAGTGCCTTGTATAAATGCTAATTTCATATGTTTAGATCTATTATTTTCATTGACTGATTCAAATGATTTCTTTTCACTTTTTTCGCCACTAAATATTTTTACAACCCTGTGCCCTTGTATTAATTCTTCAACAACATGAGTAATAAAACCCATAGATTTTTGTATATCTTTACTGACATCACGAAACTTTGTACTCATATATTTAACAAATACAGCTATGACAGGACCTATTATTAACAAACCTAAGGCTAAATGCCAACTATGATAGAACATTAAACCGAGCAATCCAATTATGGTCAATCCGTCACGAATAATAACTGTTATTGCTTTGGTTGCAGCCTCAGCTACTTGTTCAGTGTCATATGTAAGTTTTGATATTAATTCTCCTGATGATGCTGTGTCATAAGTTTTGGTAGGTGTATGAACAAGCTTATCAAACATTTCATTACGGATATTTTTTACTACATTTCTTCCAACCCATGCCATCCCATATGTCGACAAAAAGCCAGCAACACTTCTAGCAAAAAATAAAGCTACTAAAAGCAATGGAAAATTTCTAATAGTCTCAGGATCCTTTTCGATAAAGCTACCATCGAGTAATGGTTTAATTAAGGCTGCGAATGCAGTATCGGTAACAGCAAAAATTGACATTGCGAAGATTGCAAGAAAGAAAACTAGCTTATATTTTAGTGTATAGCCAATTAGTCTCTTATATACATGCAGCCCTTTTTTTGGTTTATCATATTCTTGCATGATTTTATTAACATTACTGTCAAAGAAATGTAGTATTATATGATATTAATACATTTACAAGAAAAATATCCATATTTTACATTCTTACAGTTGATATTTAATGAAGAAATTTTTCAAGAAATATACACCAGATAAAACAGTAGTAGAAAAATATAAGATTCTAAGATTAATTGGAAGACCTTTGCTACATAATGAACTTTGGCAATTCTCTAAAAACTCTTTATGTGGAGGTATTGCAGTTGGGTTCTTTTGGGGATGGATGCCGATGCCATTCCAAATGTTACCTGCAGCCATATGTTCAATAATATTCCGTGTTAATTTTCCTCTTTCACTTATTGGTGTTTGGATTTCAAATCCAATAACTATGCCTCCTATGATGTATTTTGCTTACTTAGTTGGGAATTGGTTATTAAATTTAGATCCACAATATAAGGTGTTTGAACTTAGCATGACGTGGATAGAATCAGCATGGAGTAATATCTGGGAACCATTGTTGGTGGGAAGTTTATTGCTAGGAATAATCAGCAGTATTCTTTCATATATGGCTATGTATATTATATGGAAAGCATTTATTTATAATAAAATGAAAGAAAGACAAAATTTCAATAAATAAATTCTTTTAAATTTCCAGATTCTAATGAATATATTTTTTCGAATTTTTTTAATAGCTCTGTATCATGTGTAACCATCAACAGAGAAATATTATTTTTCTTACAGGTATCAATTAAAAAAGTAATAATTTTATCTGTATTGTTTTTATCTAAATTTCCAGTTGGCTCATCGGCTAATATTAATTTAGGTAAGCTAATCATTGCTCTCGCAATAGCTACTCGTTGAGACTCTCCACCAGAAAGTGAAGTAACGTTTGAATTCGTTTTATCTGATAATCCTATCTCATTAAGTAATTTTTTGACTCTTTCTTCAATAATTTTATTATTTTCTTTTTGTATAAAAAGTGGCATTGCAATATTTTCAAATACACTAAAGTCATCTAATAAATTAAAAAATTGAAATACTACACCTAAGTTATTATTTCTAAATTTTGTTCTTTTGTTCAGGCTTAATTGTTGAATGGAAATATCATCAAAAAAAACATTGCCAGAAGACGGATCATCTAACCCAGATATTATATTAAGCAATGTTGTTTTACCACTGCCAGATGGTCCTGTGAGAGCAACAAGCTCTCCTTCATTTATTTTTAGATTAACTTCCTTAAGTACATTATTTCTATCAGAAGTTTTAGTATCTGAATATGACTTGGTAATGCCAATACAATTAATATTCATTATGAATTATTCCTTAAAATTTTAGAAGGTAAAATAGTTGATGCTTTTTTAGCTGGATATATAGTTGATAAAACTGATAAAACAAATGAAGATATTCCTATCATCAAAACATCGTTGTAATCTATAATTGATGGAATTTTATTCAAATGATAGATATCTGCAGGAAGGAGATTTAATCCAAAAATAGATTCAATTACATTCATAATGCTATCTATATTATGAGACAAAACTAATCCAAAAATAATTCCAAAAATAGTTCCTATCAATCCCAAAATGATACCTTGTAGGACAAATATCTTTAAAATTGCAGATCTATCAGCACCAAGGGTCATTAAAATTGCTATATCTTTTTGTTTACTTATAACCAACATTAGTAATGATGACGTAATATTAAATGCAGCAACAACAATAATAAGGATAAGTATAATAAACATTATTCTTTTTTCATTATTTATTGCATTAAAAAAACTTTGATGAGTTTCTGACCAATCTTGAATAAAAAATGCTTTATTGGATTTTTCAAAATCTAGTGAGAACCTATAAGATTGCAATGGGTTTTTTAATTTTAATCTTATAGCATCTAAGTATAGATTTTCATTATTTCTTTCTTTAAATATTGATAAGAAATTATTGAGGTCAATAAAAACAAAAGCATTGTTATACTCATATAAACCAATATCAAAAATACCAGAAACTATATATTTGATTTTATAGGGGTATAGTTCTTGACTGTCTTTGATTCTAATTTGTGTTAATAATTCAAGCTCATCTCCAATACTTACCAACAGTTTCTGTGCTACGCCAGAACCAATGATGATAGAATTATTAAATTTCTTGATATCATCAAAATTACCTAAGATCATATTGTTATCAATATCGCTAACATTTCTTTCTAATTCTGGCTTAATAGCTCTTAAAAAAATAGTTTTAGTATTATTCCTTGATGAAAGCAAACCTTCTTTTTGTATATATGGGGAATAACCAATTACTTCTTCTAAATTTTCGATTGTTGAAAAAATTTTATTAGATAATTTAAGATTATTGTTCTTAGCATATACTGTTGAATGAGAAGTAAAGCCTAAAATTTTAGATCTCAATTCTTTTTCAAACCCATTCATAACAGACATGACTGTAATTAAAATACCAACACCAACTATTATGCCTAATATAGAAATTTTTGATATTATAGAAATAAATCCTGTATTTTTCGCAGACGTAAGAAAACGATATGCTGTCAGAAATTGCATGATTCATTATACCATATGAAAATAATTTAGAAATAAATAAGGAAATTATTAAATGCAATGAAAAAAATTATACCTGATGAAAATTGTAATATGATCATATTGGTCTGGCCATTCATGTATGAACAAAAACCTTATTGGAATCAGATAATAAATACATTTAAGGAGATGATTTTAATTTTATTAGAAAATAAGAACCATGTCTTAATTGTGACCAATAATCCAAAGGAAATTAACGATAAAGCTAATGAAATCTATAAGGAAAACAGATTGGTTGATTTAAAAAACAATTTTCATACATTTACCTATGAATGTAATGATATTTGGATTAGGGATTATGGTCCAATTCAAGTACAAAATAATGTCAGGAATGAATATAACTTCTATGGATATAATTTTAATGGTTATGGCAATAAGTATGTACATGAAAAGGATAAATCTTTCGCAGATTATTTTTCTAAATACTTTATTAAATACTCTAAAGATATAAATTATAATCTCTTTGAAAAGCCGTTTGACGATCTAATAATAGAGGGTGGTAATGTGCAATCAAACAAAAATGGACTAATTATTTTTAACAGGAAATGCTTATTAAAAAATAATAAAGAAAATTGGAGTTCTATAAAACAGTATTTTGATGATGCAGTAAAAAAATATTATATCAATGACTATCTTTTTTTTGATTTAGATCCAATAACAGGAGATGATACCAATGGTCATCTTGACAACTTAATTCGTATATATAATGAAAATCTTGTTTTTTATATGAGTAGCAATGATATAGAGCATCCAGATTTCTATCTACTTCAAGAATTGAAACAACAATTAGAAGCATTACAAAAAAAAACATCAAACATAAAACAGATTATACCTATAAACCATACAACAGATGATATTGTCCTTAATCAACAGAGTATGATGTTGCCATTCTCTTATTTGAACTTCATAATAACTAATAATGTAATAATTTTTCCTGCTAATAAAAATACCAAAATAGAAAGCTTGGATAAAATATTGCCCTTCTTTAATAATAAAAGAAATTATTTAATAAATGTAGAAGGCTTATTGAACGAACTTGGTGGATTACATTGCTGTAGTTTAAATATTTGTTATTAATGAAATAATTATGAAAAAGAAAATTAATATAGTAATAATACAGAAGAAATTTACTTCTACTATAGAAAATAATATATCTGATTTAGATTTACTCATAACAAATAAGAAAATTGCTAAAAACAGTATTCTTGTCCTGCATGAATTAACATTAACTAAATATTTTTGCATATCAAAAGATAATAATAATTTTAAATATTCAATAAGTAATGATTCTGTCATCTTTAAACAATTAAAGGATATTTGTATTAAAAATAAAGTTTTCCTTTTAATTAGTTATTTCGAAAGGTTTAAAGGAAAATATTATAATTCATCATCATTGCTTTCTCCTAAAGGGACTGTGATAGGCAAATATCGTAAGAAAAATCTACCAGATGAGCAATGTTATCATGAAAAATTTTATTTCAACTCATCTTCTCAGCCCTTTAAAATTTTTGATATTGGGTTATGTAAAATTGGGATTATGTTGTGTTGGGATCAATGGTTTTCAAATTCATATTCAAAATTGAATAGTCTAGGTGCAGATATTATCTTTTGCCCTACATCAATAGGATATACCTATATAAATAATAAAAAAATATCCTTATCTACTGAAAAAGAAATGTGGTTGAAGATTATCCAAGCCAATAGTCTCATGAATAATATCCCTGTCGTAGTAGCGAATAGAATTGGAAAAGAAACTTCAGGCAATAAAACCATTTCATTCTGGGGATCTAGTTTCATTACTAATTCTGAAGGACAAATAATTGCAAAGGCAGGCAAAAGTACTTCTTTAGTGAGCGGATCTATAAGTCTTTTAGATAGAAAAAAATCTATAAAAAAATGGGGGTTTTCCTCTGTTGACTAAGCTTTGACCTCAAAATTGGCTAATTTTAGAGGGTATGAGTTAAATCTATGTATTCATGACATTAAAAAGTATTCAATTAAGGTTTTATATACTGTAGAATTGTTATATTGAATAAGGGGATTTGGTTCAATGACTAGGAAATTAAAGGACAAAATATATATGGAGATTAAATTATGAAACTGTACGCCTTATTGTTAATAGGTTTTTTGATGACGTTTACTTCATTTTCAGTTCATAGTTCTATAAATAATAATTTTCCTAATCTAATTTTTGCTGAAGAGGAAAAAGAAGCAGAAGAAGAGCCAGATTGCGAATAATATTTGGAGGAGATATGAAATTAAAAATTGTATTAAGTATGTTTTTGGTTTCTCTATTTACATTTTCAACTGCTTATGCAGATAAGCCTGTTGGAATATCAAAAGCTGACGGTCCATATTCGCTAGAAATTGGAACTTCTATATATGCTGGTAAGCATAAAATAATGAGAAATCAAAACAATAAAAATACTGTAAACCCTGCATTTGCTAAAACCTCAAGACCATGTCCACCGTTCTGTATTCAACCAATGCAGCTAAGACCTGGAATTGAAACTCTTGGTGAGCAAGAAATTATTCACTACTTAGTAATGATGGGTAAAGGTCAAAAAATGCCTGATGGTTCTAAAATAATGGTAATTGATTCTAGAACACCTGATTGGGTTGCTAAAGGAACAATTCCTGGTGCAGTTAATGTACCTTGGACTCACCTTAGTGAAAAGAAAGGAGCAGATCCAATTTCAATAGCTGAGATTATGACTGATAAATTTGGAGCGACTGAGCAAAATGGTCTTTTCTATTTTGATAATGCAAAGACTCTAGTTATGTTCTGTAATGGAATGTGGTGCGGTCAATCACCAAATAATATCAAAAGCTTATTGAAGTATGGCTATCCAGCACATAAGATTAAATGGTATCGTGGTGGTATGCAGAATTGGGAAGCATTAGGTTTCAATACTGTAAAATAAAATAGCTATATATTTATTTAAAAAGCAGTGCCTCGGTACTGCTTTTTTTTATTATGAGTAGTTTATTAGCTAAAAAACAACGGGTATCACAATATGGTGGCCTCTACGGGTCATCATCCATCTATTATATAAAAAAATTTTTAGCTGAATTCAAAAATATAATAGTGCTTGTAGACAATAATACTGAAATTAACAATTTGTCAAACGAGTTTAATGTTTTTAAAAATGATCAAACCAAAATAAGTAAGTTTTTAGACTTGGAGTCATTACCGTATGAAGATGTTATAACAGATGTTGATATAAATGGGGAAAGATTAAAAACATTTAATAATTTATTCAAAGCTAATAAAAATATAGTTTTTACAACATATTCAGCAATCATAAAAAGGTTAGTTCCAACAGATGTTTTAGAAAATTATTTTATAGAAATTGATAAATCATCTAAATACAACAACATAAGAAAAATACTTAATGAATTTAATTATCATAGATGTGATCATGTTACTACTAAAGGTGAGTATTCAATACGTGGGCCAATAATTGATATTTTTTCAGCTACTTGTCAAAATCCTATTAGAATAGTTTTTGATGGAGAAAATATTGAAAATATAAAAGAATTTGATTCAATAAGTCAAAAGTCTTATAAAGAAATTAATGATTTTCTTTTATCAACAACTTCTGAAATTCTTCTTGATGATGATACAGTTAAATTGTATAAAAAAAATTGTCATAAATATTTCGAGAAAGATTATATAGAAGATATTGAGTATGACAAAATAACAAATAAGATTAATCATCCAACAATTTTTACTCTTTTACCACTTTTTTATAACTATACGTCTTCATTTTTTGACCTTTTTGATGGTAATCAAACTGCTATAATAACGACAAAGGATATTAGCGTTCAATTAAAAAAGATTTCTATAATCTACAAAAAATACTATAAAAAATATTTTGATGAAAAATATCTTCTTGATCCAAAAAAACTGATTCTAGAACGTGTCGAATATGAAAAATTATTGTCAAAATTTTATACTATTGAGTTATCAACCTATAAATTAGATAATAAAATTAATTCATTTAATCTGAATACAAAAAAACTTCCTTCATTAATCGTCAATAATACTTTTAACGACCCCTATAAATATTTTAAAACATTTATCACAAATACTATCTATAAATCACTTATTTGTATAAGAAGAAAAAGTTTATACAATGAAATTAAAAATATTCTCAATAGTTTACAATTGAAATTTATTGAAATTGACTATTTTGATGACTTTATTAAATCTAAATCAAGTATATCATTAACAAAACTTCCCGTTGACACTGGTTTTATAGATAATAATGATAAAATTGCAATAATTTCAGATAAAGATATTTTTGGGTCAAGATCATTAAGTAAGCCTGAATCTCAAACAAAAAAAAATATTATAGATGAATATATCAATGATATTGCATCATTAGAAATAGATTCTCCTATCGTTCATGATAATTATGGTGTTGGTAGGTATAAGGGTTTAATGAATATGGATGTAGAGGGAATACAAACTGAATTAGTAAAAATTGAATATGCAGATAGTGATATTTTATACATACCTGTAACATCTATTAATCTCATCAAAAAATATGCTGGTTACACAGGAATAAATATACCTTTGCACCGACTTGGAACTAATCAATGGATTAAAATTAAAAATAGAGCTAAGAAAAAAATTAATGATATAGCGGTTGAGCTACTAGAAATACAATCAAGGCGTTATGCAAACAAGGGTTTTAAATTTAATATTGATTATAATGAATACAAACAGTTTTGCGAGAAATTCCCATTTGTTGAAACTGAAGATCAATTAAAAGCAATAAATGATGTTATTGAATCAATGTCATTAGAAAACCCAATGGATAGGCTTATATGTGGTGATGTAGGTTTTGGGAAAACTGAAATAATAATGCGAGCAGGATATATTGCATCTCTGAATGATAAGAAGACAGTTATCTTAGCTCCTACTACAATTCTCGTTGAACAACATTATAAATCTTTTTTAAAAAGATTTGAAGATACTCCGATAATTATTAAAAAATACTCTAGATTACAAACTCCTGCACAAAGAAAAAAAATTTTTGATGCATTTAATTCTAATAAGATAGATATTTTGATAGGTACACATGCAATATTATCAAATTCTAGTAAATATCAAAATATTGGGCTTCTCGTGATTGATGAAGAACATAAGTTTGGAGTTATAGCAAAAGAAAAATTAAAAAAATTAAAAGGAAATGTAGATGTAATTACACTTACAGCTACACCAATACCAAGAACATTGAATTCTGCATTAGCAAAAATTAAAGATTTGAGTGTAATTGAAACACCTCCAAAAAATCGAAAATCTATCTCTACTCTAATTACAGAATGGGATATAGATGTAATTTCTGATGCAATACAAAGAGAAATACAAAGAGGAGGTCAAATATATTTTGTAAATGACCAAATAAAAACAATGGATTTGCAAATAGAAAGGCTTCATGAGATTGATAAAAATTTACGAATTGGCATTATACATGGTCAATTATCAAATAAAGAAATAGAAACTCAAATGAATTCATTTCTAAATAATAAAATTGATCTATTAATGTGCACAAGTATTATTGAGAGCGGATTAGATATACAAAATGTAAATACAATTATAATAAATAATGCGAATAAATTTGGATTATCGCAATTACATCAGATAAGAGGGAGAGTTGGAAGAACTAATAGACAAGCTTACGCATATTTGATTGTGGATAGTAAAAAATTAACAACTAAAGATGCTGCCAAACGGCTTGAAGCATTTGACTCTGTAGATAGTCTTGGTGGTGGACTAGAATTAGCTACACATGATTTAGAAATACGTGGTGCTGGAGAATTACTTGGTGAAGAACAGAGCGGTCAAATATATGAAGTTGGATATGCAATGTTTACTGATATGTTGAAGAAAAGTATAGATTTTCTCAAAACAGGCCATTACATGGATGAAAATATTGACTTTGAAATCGACGTAAATATTTCAGCTTTGATTCCTCAGGAATATATAAATGATATTTTTACACGATTAACTTACTATAAAAAAATTTCAACTCAAAAAAATATTGAAGAATTGAAAGAAATAAAAAATGAGTTAATAGATAGGTTTGGTTTAATTCCAGATAATTTAGAAAATTTATTTATTATAACACAACTGAAAATACAGCTAGCTAAATTTAATTTAAATTATCTTAAACTATCTGATACTTTTATAAGGATTAAATATAGAAGTCATAAAGATATAGATATAAATAAAATTGTAAGTAAGTATAAAGGGAATGAAAAAATTAAAATCTTAAAGGATGGTTCAATTCAATATAATCAAGAATTTAACGACTTAATGGATCAATGTAAATTTATAAAAGATTTTGTTACAAACCTTAATCAATAAATATTTATTTTTTTTGATCTGAAGTCCAATCTATAGTAGTTGTTGGATATGCTATTGCAGCACTGTTTTTACTTACAATCTCTGAAATTTTATATAATACGCTTTCTTTAATACTTAAAAATTCTCTCCACTCTTTAGTTATAGTAAATGCATAGATAAAAAAATCACAAGATGAAGGAGAAAAGCTTTTAAAATAAACAACTGGTTGATGTGTTTGATCAATGTTTTCATGACCAGCTAAATAATCTCTCACTTCGTCAACAATCTTTGGAATCTTATCTATGTCATCATAACGAAGTCCTATAACCTCATTAATTCTTCTATTGGTCATTCTTGTAGCATTTTCTACAATAATATTAGAAAAAGCAGAATTGGGTACATATAGAACATTTTTAGAGAAAGTTCTCACCACTGTAAGTCTCCAACCGATTCTCTCAACAATTCCTTCAATATTCCGATCAGGTGATTTAATAAATTCACCTACTCGGAAAGGTCTATCAAAGAAAATCATTAGCCCACCAAAAAAATTCGATAATAAATCTTTTGCAGCTAAACCTACGACTAATCCACCTACTCCTCCAAAAGCAAGGATTCCTGAAACACTTATTCCAAAATCTTGCATGATAACAAGGATTGTTATTATTATAATAACAGCTTTAACAATTCTAAGAGTTATTTCATATGTCTGTCTTATTATTTTTGGATCGTCATCCGAATCAAGGTTATCTAAATATATCTCCTCTTTCTGATAATTATTAGCTATCCTAATTAATGTCCATGCAAAGATTAGGATTATAAATAAGTGAAATAACTTTTTGAGTGGTATAAATAAGGTAATTTGATAATGTTCATGAAAGATATCTGTTATAAGGATAAATGAAACTAAAATAATTAAAAAGCTCAAAGGTGATTTTAAGGATTCAATAATAATATCGTCAACTCTAGTTTTTGTTTTTGATGAAATCCCTGACAACATATATAATATTTGATTTTTTAAAAAAAGAAAAAGAAATGCAAATATAATAATTGCTGTTATTTGAATTGATATTTCAGTACTAGTTATTAGTGTAATTAATTCATTCATTCTGTTTAATAAAATTTAAAGCTTCATTATAGTATTCTTCATTTAAATCCTGCTTTATATAATCATCCATTACATATAAATCATTACAAAATTCTTTGCAGTAATCAATCAATTCATCAGTAAGATAATGCTTTTTATAGTATTCGTATGATTTCTTTGATGATACAATATTTTTCTTCATATTCGTAGTTGCTATAACCATTTTACATCCAGCATCTAATGCATTCATTACTTTTTTAGTCTGAGTTTCTTCGTTGAATGCAGCTTTCATTTCTATATCATCACTTATAAAAAAAACATTTTCATTTGAAAATATTTCTTGCGATATTTTATTTAACCATACCTTAGAGTATGTCACAATTTCATTATCAATTTTAGGAAATTTAAGATGGCTCGTCATGATTGGTATAGGTATATTTTTATAAAGCTTAATAAATGGCAATAAGTCTTTTTTAAGTAAATCATCTAAAGTTAAATCTGATATACAAGTATCGGTATGACTATCATCTTGTGTAACACCATGCCCGGGGAAATGTTTTAGAACAGGAATTACACCAGCTTGCAGACAACCATCTATATAGCTTTTAGCTAGCTTTATGATTATTTCTGGATCTGATCCAAAACACCTGTCTTTAAGTAAGTATTGTTTATTATCTAAAAAATATTGGTTTAAATCCACAACAGGTGAAAAGTTGATATCTATACCTATACATCTCAATTCATATGCAGATATATAACCGCTATATGTGCTAAGTTTTTCTGAATTTTGTTTTCCAATAGTTTCAAAACTTGGGAGTTTAGTAAACCCATCCTTAAACCTTTGTACTCTCCCGCCTTCATGATCTACAGAAATAAAAATTTCATTTTTTATATCTTTAATTTCTTTAATTAGATTTTTAATTTGTTTATTATCCTTAAAGTTATGCGAAAATAGGATTATTGAGCCGATTAAATCATTCTCGATAAGTTTAGCTTCTTCCATAGACAGTTTTATGTCATCTATATTTATAATTAAAGGACCAGTGATTTTCATGAATTCTTTTGTAATAAAGAAACAATACTATAACATGTAAGGCCAAGGTTTTTACCAATAAAGCCTAATTTTTCGGATGTACTGGCCTTCAAACTAATATTATTAATATCAGTTTTTAAAACTTCTGAAAGATTTCTAGTTATTTCTGCTTTGTATTTAGAAATTTTCGGGCTTTCTAAAATTATAGTTATATCAATATTATTAATGTAAAACCCCATACTTTCAGTTTGTTTAACTGCATGATCCATTATGATAGAGCTATCAATATTTTCATTCGATTTATTTGTATCTGGAAAATGTTCACCAATATCACCAATAGCAAGCGCTCCATAAACTGCATCAGCACAAGCATGATATACAATGTCACCATCAGAATGAGCTACAATTGAATAATCAGATGGTATGTCAATACCTCCCAATCGGATTGATGTGCCTTTTTCTAATTCATGAGTGTCAAATCCAAATCCTACTCGCATAAATTACCTCAATAAGTCTTTTATTACAGCTAAATCATCTTGATAAGTTAATTTGATATTTCTATTAGAAGAAAAAATAAGACCAACTTTATATGATAAAAGTGACATAGCTTGGATGTCATCATCTATTTTATATTTATTTTCAACAACTTTTTTATACGATGCAAAGAGTTTCTTAAAATTAAAGATTTGGGGAGTAAAAGATAGCCACAGATTGTTTTTAGTTAGATGGTCAACAACGTTTATTTTCTTATTCACTCGTTTTAAGGCATGTGTAAGAGGATAACCTAATGCTAATCCTGTTTTAAGGTTATTTGAAGTTTTGATAAGTTTTTTAATTTCTTCATCATTTACACATGGTCTTACTGAATCATGGATCAAAATATTATCTGGTAATTGAGAACTAGTATTTATATGAGCCAAAGAATTAAATACAGATTTAGATCTAGTTCTTCCACCAATAATTATCTTAACTTTAGTAGGCGTGTTTTTAAAAAGATAATTATATTTTTTATTAATCACTAGATAAATATTTCTGATAGATTTTATATTAATTAATTTACTTAGAGATATTTCAACTGATGATTGATCAATAATTTTAGTAAATTGTTTTGGTAAATCTTTTTTAAATCTTTTACCTGTGCCAGCTGCTAGTATAATTGCATCAGTTATCTTGATTTTCATTTTTAATTATCTGAAAGAAAATTTCATTACTCTTTATCAGTCCAAACTTCTCTCTTGCATATACCTCTAGATATTCATTATTATTTTTAATATTTTTTATTTCTGTCTGTAAACTATTATTTTTAAATTTATACTTCGTTAAATCAGATTGATTTTGTTCTAATTTATCTTTCAGATAGTAATAACTTATTAGACTATTTTCACTTAGAAAAAGAGAGTATTGTAATGATAGAAAAATAATAAGAGCTACGGTATAAAATATTTTCATAGCCATTTACCAAAAACATCATTGGAATTGTAATTATTCAGCCCTATTGCTTCTTCTATTCTTAACAATTGATTATATTTAGATGTCCGATCTGATCTTGATAAAGATCCAGTTTTAATTTGTCCTGAAAATGTTGCAACTGATAAATCAGCAATCGTTACATCTTCTGTTTCGCCTGATCTATGTGAAATAATATAATTATAATTATTTTTTCTTGCTAATTGGATTGTATTTAAAGTTTCAGTAACAGTACCTATTTGATTTAATTTTATCAGAATTGAGTTCGCTATTTTCTGATCTATTCCTTTTTGAAGTATTTTTGGGTTGGTTACAAATATATCATCACCAACTAATTGAATTTTTTCACCTAATAATTGAGTAAGTATTCTCCATCCATCCCAATCATCTTCTGCCATTCCATCTTCAATACTAATTATGGGAAATTTTTTACATAACTCTTCTAAATGGTTTGATAATTCTGTGCTAGTAAATATCTGGTTAGTTGAATTAAGGTGATATTTGCCATTATTATAAAGTTCTGAGCTAGCAACATCTAAGCCTAAATAAATATTTTCCCCAGGAATGTAGCCAGATTGGTCAATTGCTTCTAGAAGTAAATTGAGTGCTTCTTCATTATTTTTTAGATTTGGTGCAAACCCACCTTCATCGCCTACAGTAGTACTCATATTTTTCTTGTTTAGAATATTCTTTAGCTTATGAAATGTTTCAACACCGGCTCTCAAAGAATCACTAAAGGTTTCAAAACCAATTGGTAAAATCATAAATTCTTGGAAATCTAAATTATTATTAGCATGGGCTCCTCCATTAATTATATTCATCATTGGTACGGGTAAAGTATAATTTTGTTGATTAGTAAGTGATTTATATAATGGCTGATTTTTTTCATGCGAATTTGCATGAGCAAAAGCTAGAGATAAAGCTAATGTTGTATTAGCACCATAATTGCTTTTATTTTCTGTTCCATCATTATCTATAAGAAATTTATCAAAAGTAGATTGGTCGTAGTCAAAGTTAGTATCAATAGTATTCGATATTAAAGAATTAATATTATTGACCGCTTTATTGACAGACTTTCCTAAATAGATTTTCGCATCATTATCTCTTAATTCTAAAGCTTCAAGTTTTCCAGTAGAAGCTCCTGACGGAGACATACCTCTTCCGCTAATACCTGATTGAAAAGTAATGTCAGCTTCCACTGTCGGATTACCTCTTGAATCGATGATTTGTCTAGCACAAATATTTTTTATCTTACTCAATTTAACAGCCTTGATATTATATAGGTTTTGTTATTTTATTAATTTCAACTAATTGATTGATGAGCTTTCCTAAATCATGTAGAGGTAAGGAGTTTTTTCCGTCACTAAGAGCAGTCTCAGGGTTTGGATGTGTTTCTATAAACAAAGCATCAATTCCAACAGCCACAGCTGCTTTGGCTAAAATTGAAATAAATTTACTCTCTCCACCCGATTTAATGCCATCTATGCCAGGTTGTTGTACTGAATGAGATGCATCATAAACTACTGGGCAATTTGTTTCTCTCAAAATCACTAATGACCTCATATCTGAAACCAAATTATTGTAGCCAAATGAAACTCCTCTCTCGCAAACAAAGATATCATTATTTCCAGTTGATTTTGCTTTTTCAACAACATTAATCATTTCTTTGGGTGATAAAAATTGTCCCTTTTTTATATTTACTGGCTTCATTGTTGAAGCAACTTTAGTTATAAAGTTAGTTTGACGACATAAAAAGGCCGGTGTTTGTATAATATCTACAACATCAGCAACTTCATCAAGCGGCGTATCTTCATGAACATCTGTCAATACAGGGATATTATATGTTGTTCTAACTTTATCTAAAATCTTTAGTCCATTAGTTAAGCCAACTCCTCTTGGAGACTTTATAGATGATCGGTTTGCTTTATCAAATGATGATTTAAAAATATATGATATTGGTAGTTTTTCCGTAATTTTACAGATTTTTTCAGCTACACTCATTACTAATTCCTCGGACTCAATAGCGCAAGGGCCAGAAATTAAGCATAAATCATTAGATTTTCCAATTTTAATATTATTTTTCATTTAAATTTTATTGTTAATTGAGGCTTTTATAAAGCCATTAAATAATGGGTGTCCTTTAACTGGCGAAGAGGTAAATTCAGGATGAAATTGACAACCCAAATACCATGGATGGTTCTTTATTTCTGCTATTTCCATTAAATTATCTTTTTTAGATATTCCCGTGAATACTAATTCTGATCCTTTGAATTTTTCAACATAATTCTTATTGACTTCATAACGGTGACGATGTCTTTCTATAATAGTTTTTTTATTATACATTTTATAGGCCAAAGATTTATGGGATAAGTTACATGTTTGTGCACCTAATCTCATAGTCCCTCCGTAATTAACTTGGTCTGCTAATATTTTTTTACCTTTGTAGTTTTTCCACTCTGTAACAAGTGCTATAACTGGATTAGGTGTATTTTTATGAAACTCTGTACTATTAGCCTTTGATAAACGTATACAATTTCTTGCATACTCTATTACAGCAATTTGCATTCCTAAACATATACCAAAAAAAGGAATGTTATTTAGTCTTGCATATTGAGCAGCTAATATTTTTCCCTCTATTCCTCTATTGCCGAATCCACCTGGAACTATGATTCCATTCATTTTACTTAAGAGTTTGATGTTTTTCTTAGTTATTGTTTCAGAATCAATATAATTAACATTAACAATTTTATCGTTAAATACTCCAGCATGGAAAACAGCTTCATTCAAAGATTTATACGAGTCAACTAAGTCAATATACTTGCCTATCATTACGATATCAATTTGTTTCTTGCGATTCTTAATTTTTGATTGAAGATCTTTCCACGGTTTTAAATTAATTTTCTTTGCTCTAATTTTAAAGTTGTTAATAATATAATCATCAATCCTTTGTTCTTTAAAATTCAACGGAATATTATATATTGAGTCTGTATCTTTAGCAGAAAAGACTGCATTTTTTGGTACGTTTGTAAATAGAGCGATCTTATTTTTAAGGTTCTGATTTAAATCATTTTTTCCGCGACACAATAACATATCTGGTTGTATTCCTATTGAACGGAGTTCCTTAACAGAATGTTGTGTCGGCTTTGTTTTTATTTCATTCGTAACATCTATTATAGGTAATAATGTGAGATGAATAAATATTGATTTTGAATCCCCTAGTTCAAGGTTTAATTGTCGAATAGCTTCTAGAAAAGGCAAAGATTCAATATCACCTACAGTACCACCTACTTCTACAAAAGCAATATCAGATTTATGAGCACCTTTGATGATTAGTCTTTTTATTTCATCTGTTATATGTGGTATTACTTGAACAGTGCTACCTAAATAATCCCCTTTTCTTTCTTTATTGATAACGTTTGAATAAATTCTTCCTGCGGTGACATTACTGTCTTGAGATGTTTTAATTCCAACAAATCTTTCGTAATGACCTAAATCTAAATCTGTTTCAGCTCCATCCTCAGTTACAAAAACCTCTCCATGTTGAAATGGACTCATTGTGCCAGGGTCAAGGTTTATATAAGGATCTAATTTCTGAAGTGAGACTTTATAGCCTCGTAATTTAAACAAGGACGCTAGGGAGGCTGCCGCTATGCCTTTTCCAAGAGAAGACACTACGCCACCAGTAATAAAAACGTATCTTGTCATATATAACTTATCGAATTATAGACGATAATTAGCTGAAAATATAGAGATATTAATGGTTAGTATTTGAAATTATTATGTCATTGGGTCCATATGCAGCAATTAATTCCTCTTTGACAAAGATAAATGCATATGAGTCTCTTTCCCAAATAGGGATATTCTTTGATTGGAATATTTTTTTTAGCTTTTGATGAAATTTTGAATTCAACAAAATCTTTTCACCGCCTTCTCTTCTTCTGACAATTACAGGTTGGTTTATATGTAGAAAATCATAAATTCCTAACTCTTTGAGTTTAGATATTTTAATTATTAATTCATTAAATTTCAAATCATCAGATAAATCCCATTTTTTTGATTTATGGATATCTTTGTTTGATAATTTATTTATTAAATATAAAAATCCTTGGTATTTTCTAATTGAAAAAGAATGAAAAGTAAATTCTGGTGTTGAATCCTTATCAGTATTAATAATAGTATTTAATATTTCACTAATTTGATAATGATTTAATAAAATGTTAGTTTCTAAAGAGAACCATTTATGTATTATCTCAGATTGAATAAAATTATTTTCTTGCTTAAGTTTTACTAATGAAAGTTTTTTAGAGCCACTATCATAAATGTGATTTAGTTTATCAATTATTATATCATCTAAAATTATTGAATTAATTTTCTGATGTTCTATATTACTTTTCATAACATTATTCAGGCTACTCCATCTACTTTTAAGTTTAGGAATAATTTCATTTCTAATAAAATTCCTATCAAATTTATTTGAATTATTTGTCGTATCATTTAAAAAACTTAATTGATTTCTCTTTTGATAATCCTCAATATCTTTTTTATTAATATTTAATAATGGTCTTGCAATTATTTTATTGTTTATGTTATTAAATAAAGACATACAGGATAAGCCTTTATTGCTTGAACCTCTCATTAAACGAAGAAAAAAAGTCTCTATTTGATCATCAAAATGATGTCCAGTTAAGATATATTCATTTTGATATGCAATTTCTGTTAGTGCGTTATAACGTTTATTCCTTAACTGTTCTTCTATATTAGATGATTTATCTAAATATATATCAATATTTATAAATTCTAAATTATATTTGTGACAAATATTTTTACAGTGTATAGCAAATGCTTCAGATTCTTTTGTCAAATTATGATTTATATGCGCAACTCTGATATTTAATTGAAATTTATCTTTTAATAGATTCATAGTATGCAATAAAACACTAGAATCACATCCACCGCTATACGCAATTAAAAAACTTTTTATCTCTGAACTTGATATGAAGTCTTTGCATGCAGAGATAATCTTTTGTTCAGACTTGATAATCCCCATACGACTCTAATTTTTTCTTACGCGATGATAATAAATCACCAATACTTTGCATCTTAAGTTCATCTAAGATAGAAATTAAATTCATTTTTAAAGAAGAACCCATAGCGGCATGATCTCTATGAGCGCCACCTAATGGCTCAGGTATAATAATGTCTATTAATTTATGATCTAATAATTTTGTCGCAGTTATGCATAATGCTTCAGCGGCTTTTTCAGCCATTTTTGCATCTTTCCATAAAATAGAAGCACAACCTTCCGGGCTTATTACTGAATATATACTGTATTGTAGCATTGCGATTTTATCGCCTATACCAATAGCTAATGCGCCACCAGACCCACCTTCACCAATGATTATGCAGATAATTGGTACAGATAAATTAGACATAGTATATAAGTTTTCAGCAATTGCTTGGCTCTGATTTCTTGATTCTGCATCTATTCCTGGGTAAGCTCCTGGAGTGTCAATAAAAGTTATGATTGGAAGTTTAAATTTTTCAGCCATCTTCATTACACGCAACGCTTTTCTATACCCCTCAGGTTTTGGCATGCCAAAATTGCGCTGAACTTTTTCTTTAGCATCTCTCCCTTTTTGATGTCCAATAAAAACAAAATCATGCTGTTCAATTTTTCCTAATCCTGTAATTATTGCAGGATCATCACCAAACATTCTATCACCATGTAATTCTGTAAATTCTGAAAAAACTTGAGAAATATAGTCAAGTGAGTATGGTCTCAGAGGGTGGCGTGCTAATTGGGATATTTGCCAATCAGTTAAACTATCAAAAATTTTATTAGTTTTTGATTCATATTCATTTGATAGTTTTGATATTTCAGTCTGTGTTTTTTCAGTTTTTTCGTGATTATTTTTAAGCGTGTTTATTTCAGCCTCAATTTCAAGAAGCGGTTGTTCAAAATCTAAATAATTAGGATTAAATTCTCTCATAAGTTAAATTAATTATAAACAATATTAGAAAAATAACTATTGATATTTAACTTTTATATTTTCATGCCCTAACAAATCTTTCAAATTATTTATCAAAGTTGTAGAAGGGATAATATACCATTTTTTATCAAGCACTAATGGCACAGTATGTCCTTTTGTTTCGCATTTAATTGTTAATTGGCAGCTGCCATTTTTATAAGGCTCCAGAAGATTATCAATATTGCTTAAAAGTTGTGAATCTGACTTTTCTGGATCAAGAGTAAGTTCTATCTTTTTGGAGAATTTTTTTCTTGCCTCTTCAAAATCAAATATCCCAGTAGCTCTAAGTGTTAACTGGGAATCAAAATCATCAATTGACATTTTTCCCTGGAAGAATAAAATCTTATTTTCCGTTATCAAAGATTTATATTTAAAAAATATTTCAGCAAATAGAATGACTTGCATTCTTGCTGTAGAGTCATCAACAGTAATAATATAAAGAAATTTATCTTGACCAACTCTTTGTTGCCTTACATTAATTATTACGCCACACACTATAGAGTTATCTACAGCTTGATTAGCTCTAGCGCTTGAATAAAATTCATTATAGTAAGAATAAATATTTGATATAGACATTTCACTTATTTCATTTTGATATTCTTTAATTGGATGTCCTGATAAATAAAAACCTATCATATTCTTTTCTTGGGACAAAATTTGTTCCTTGCTATATTTAATGTTCCCATTATTAGATAAGTCTGATCCATTTTGGTTTACCCCGTTTTTCATGACTGATGTTGAATCATTAGTAAATAATTCTTTTTGTCCCATAGAAACTGTCGTTTGGCGCTGTTGACCATAGGAGATTGCTTTATTAAGTATATTTATTAAATTATTCCTTTGTTCTCCAAATACATCAAAAGATCCTGAATATACGAGAGATTCTAGCGTTCCAATATTTACTATATTATGAGGTACTCTTTCACAAAAATTATAAATATTTTCATACGGCCCATTCTTCTCTCTTTCATTAACTATATGGACCGATGCAGCATTACCAACACCTTTAATTGCAGCTAACCCAAATAGAATAGTTTTTCTATCTATAGATTCAAAATATGTATTAGATGAGTTGATGTTGGGTATCTGTATGTTTATTCCCATTTCTTTGCAGGCATCATTAAGTGTAATAATTTTATCAGTTTTGTCCATATCTGATGACATTGCTGCAGCAAGAAATTCTGAGGGGTAGTATGATTTTAAGTATGCTGTTTGATATGCAATATTTGCATAAGCAACGGAGTGTGATTTATTGAAGCCATAACCAGCAAACTTTTCCATTTTTGAAAAAATAGAATTAGCAATATATTTATTAATGCCATTCTCCTCTGAACCAGCTAAGAATTTCTTTCTGTGTAACTCCATTTCTTTCTTTTTCTTTTTCCCCATTGCTCTACGAAGTAAATCAGCTTCACCTAGGGTATAATTTGCAAGTGATCTAGATATTTCCATGACCTGTTCCTGATAAAGTATAAGGCCGTAAGTATCAGACAATATGTCTTCCAAAAGTGGGTGTTCATAATTAACTTCTCTACCATGTTTATTGCTTATAAAATCATCAACCATATTTGTACCTAAAGGTCCAGGTCTATATAGTGCGACTAGGGCGACTATGTCATTAAAACAGTCAGGTTTTAATTTTCCCATATATCTTTTCATTCCAAAAGACTCTAGCTGAAATACACCTGTTGTTAATTTATTTTGTAATAATTTAAAAACTTTATTATCATCTAATTCTTTATTCTGAAAATCAAATTCAATATCCTTTGACTTCTTACTGATTGTTTTAATAGCTTTATCAATGATTGTTAATGTTCTAAGGCCAAGAATATCAAATTTTATTAAACCTAAATTTTCTATGTCATCTTTATCAAATTGTGTTACTAACTCATTACTTTCATCAACTCTATAAATTGGCATATAGTTAGTTATATTGCTAGGAGCAATAACTATTCCAGCTGCATGTTTGCTGATATTTCTAGGTAATCCTTCTAGTTCCTTTGAAAAGTCAATTAAGGTTTTAATATCATCATTATTTTTATATTCTTTTTTTAGTTCAGAATTTTGAGATAGTGATTCGTCGATAGTGATTCCTGGTACGAATGGTATTTGTTTCGCTATTTTATCAACAAATCCATAGGGTAAACCTAGAACTCTTCCTACATCACGTATGACAGCTCTAGCAGTCATTGAACCATAGGTAATAATCTGTGATACTTTATCCTCTCCATAAATCTCAACAATATGATCAATAACTTTCTGTCTATTATTGACACAAAAATCAATATCAAAATCAGGTAAAGAAATTCTTTCAAGATTTAAAAACCTTTCAAACAATAGATTATGCTTGATTGGATCAATTGATGTAATATTTAAAACATAGGCAACCAATGAGCCAGCGCCAGACCCTCTACCTGGGCCAACAGGAATAGAGTTATTTTTGGCCCATGATATAAACTCATATACTATTAAAAAATAACTAGCAAATCCCATTTTTGAGATTGTTTGCATTTCTTTTTTTAATCTATCTTCATAAATAGCTTCATCTAAAGATTTATCTTTCTCCAAAATAGTTTGTAAGCCTGATAATGCTAATCTTTCAAAATAATTGTCAGTTGGTTCGCCATCGGGAGTTTTAAATTTTGGCAATTGATACTCTGTTGTATCCAAATGGAAATTACATCTTTTAATAACTTCTGTAATATTTTGTAAGGCATCTGGTATGTCACCAAATATTCTTTCCATATCTTCTTGTGATTTAAAAAACTGCTCTTCAGTAAATTGATTCTGATTTATTCTATCTTCAAGTTTAATTTTTTTATTAATGCAAACTCTTATTTCATGGGCCTGAAATTCATTTTTTGTAAGAAACTGTACATCATTTGTAGCAATTAAGGGCAATTCATATTCTTCAGCTATCAAAACGGACTGGTTATTATATTCCTTTTCAAACTCTCTCTGTGTTCTTTCAATTTGAACATAAAATCGTGATTTAAAGATTTCTGTGAGCTTATTGAGCGATTCTTTAAAAAAGTTTTTTTGACTCAGTAGGAGGTTTTTCCCCAATAACCCATTTCTTCCTCCAGTTAATAAAATTAATCCTTCATTATATTTTTCTAGTTGATCAATCGTTGTGGTTGGATTCTCATTCATATCTTTTTCAAAATGGGCAGCAGAAATTAGTTTTATTAAATTCTTGTAACCAATAATATTTTGACAGAGAAGAATAATATTTGGGTTTACACCTTTATAAATATTTCTTATAGGTACCTCACATCCAATAATGGGTTTAATGCGATTTTCTATACATTTTCTATAAAATTTAATAGCTGCAAATAAATTTAAATGGTCAGTTATTGCTAAACTAGTAATTTTATTTTTAATTGCAAAGTTTATGAGTTTTTCTATACCAGCAGATCCAGTATTAATAGAGTATGCTGTATGTAAATGAAGATGTGTAAATTCCTTATTCATAATCTTAAGTTGACGTCATATCACTAATAGGGCTAAACGATTGTCGATGATAAATAGATGGTCCAAATCTTTCTAATGCCATTTTATGATCTTTGGTTGGGTAGCCTTTGTTTTTTTCAAAGCTGTAGACTCTAGTTTTCTTATCTAAATACATCATTTCATTATCGCGTATAACTTTTGCAACAATTGAGGCAGCTGATATCTCCGGGATTATAGAATCACCTTTTACAAAACATTTTGATGAAATATTAGTTTTAGGTGCATATAGTCCATCAATATAAATAACATTCGGCGTAATAGATAAATTATTAATTGCTCTTTTCATTGATAATAATGTTGCATTATGAATATTTATTTTATCAATCTCAACATTAGTAGAGAGACCAATACCTATTGAATATGAGTGCCTAATTATATAGTCTGCCAATTTACATCTTTTATTATGGGATATAGTTTTTGAATCAACCAAGAGTGCTCTATCAATTTTATTACTTAAGATAATAGCGGCCGACATAACTGGCCCTGCAAGGCATCCACGCCCCACTTCATCAACTCCAGCTAAAAATTTGATTGTCATTGGTAATTCACTATATAATTGAGCTTTATATAAATATATCAAAATTCTTGAGCCGATGCTGTTAAAATGATCAATAAAAAAATTAATATAGGTATTATAGGGCTTGGGTATCTTGGTAATTATCATTATCAAAAATTTAATAAAAGCACATTATGTAACATAAAATGGGTCGTAGATAGTGACCAAAGAACATATAAACAAATTAAAAATAAAAACATAAAAAAAAGTAAGGATTTTCATAAAATAGTTGATGATATAGATGCAGTATCAATAATTACTCCGACAAAAACACATTTTCATATAGCTAAATTTTTTTTAATGAATAAGAAGCATGTATTATTGGAAAAACCTATGACTGAAAATACAGCTCAAGCCAACAAATTAATTGAAATAGCAAAAAAAAATAAAGTTATTTTACAAATTGGACACCTAGAAAGATTCAATCCTGTAATGAAAAAACTAGAAAATGATATAAAAAAGCCTGTTTTCATAGAAGGTCACAGATTATCTGAATTTAACACACGATCTACAGATATAAATGTCATATTTGACTTAATGATTCATGATATAGACATTATTTCTAATATTGTTAAATCTAAAATTAAAAAAGTTTCAGCATTTGGAAAAAAAATAATTACATCTTCACCTGATATAGCAAATGTCAGACTAGAATTTGTTGGAGGCTGTATTGTAAATTTAACAGCAAGTAGAATAAGTCAAAAAAATGAAAGAAAAATTAGGATTTTTGAAAAGAATAAATATTGGTCAGTTGATTTTATGAATCATAAAATTAATAAATATTCTAAAATCATGAAAAATAAAAAATTTCTATTTAAAAATGAAAAATTCTCCTTTTTAAAAAAAGATTCTCTTAAATCTGAAATTGATAATTTTTTGAAATCCTGCTCTGGAATAGAAAAACCTTTAGTTACTGGAATTGATGGCAGAAATGCTATTATTGCTGCTACTAGGATTTCTAAAATTTTAAAATGATGAAAAGAAAAATAAAATTTTTTGACTTAACTAAACAATATAAAAGTATTTCAAAAGAAATTAATAATAAAGTTATTAAAGTGATACGACAGGGGCAATACATCCTTGGTCCAAATGTTAATGATTTTGAAAAAAAATTTTCAAAGAAGTTCTCAACCAAATATGCGGTCACATGTAATTCTGGTACTGATTCTCTAATATTTGCCTTAAAAGCTATAAATATAAATCAAGGTGATGAAGTGATAACTACTCCTTTCACATATTTCTCTACAGTTGAATCGATTATACAATGTGGAGCTAAACCTGTTTTTGTTGATATCGATCCATTAACTTTCAATATAAATACAAACTTAATAGAAAATGCTTTAACAAAAAAGACAAAAGCCATTATGCCAGTTCATATATTTGGCCAATCATCAAATATGATTCATATAAGAAAAATAGCTAATAAATATAAGCTTAAGGTGATAGAGGATTGCGCACAATCAATTGGCGCAACTTTTAATAAAATTCAAACAGGGACTTTTGGTGATCTTGGCTGTTTTAGCTTTTTTCCAACAAAGAATTTAGGAGCGATAGGTGATGCTGGAATTACAATAACTTCTAACAAACAATATGCAGAAAAACTTAAAAAATTACGGAATCATGGAGGAATAGTTAGAAATGAACATGAAATGCTTGGTTATAACAGCAGAATGGATGAAATACAAGCTGCTGTATTGAGTGCAAAGTTGAAATATTTAGAAATTTTTAATCGTAAGAGAAACCAAATTGCAAAACTATATAGCTCTATGATTCAAAATAAACTTATTAGACTGCCATATAAAAATAAAGAGAATTATCATGTATATCATCAATTCACTTTATGTGTTAATAATCGTAGTAGATTCATTAAGCACCTAACAAAATATAAAGTGCCATATGGGATTTATTATCCTAAACCACTATACAAACAAAAAGCATTAAAAGGGATATGTTCTTCAAAAAAAATGCCAATAACTGAAAATATTACAAAACAATGTATATCAATACCTATTTATCCTGAATTAGATAATGCTTCAATTGAATACATATCAACAACTATAAATAAATATAAATAATGGAACAAAAACATATATTTGTAATTGCAGGCGAATCTTCGGGTGATCAACATGCTGCAAACTATATTAAAGAACATAAAAAACTAAATCCTAACCATCAATTTTCTGCAATTGGGCAACAAGAACTAGCTAAAGTTGGAGTTGATCTAATTTTTAATTCAGAAAGTATATCAGTTGTTGGAATAATGGAAGTAATTTCTAAATATGGAAAAATTAGAAAAGCACTAAATATAGCATATAATCATATTGTTGAAAAAAAACCTGACTTAATTGTACTTGTAGATTATGTCGAGTTTAATTTAAAAATTGCTAAGTTTGCTAAAAGCAAAAATATCCCAGTGCTTTTTTATATTGCACCTCAAGTTTGGGCATGGAGAGAAAAAAGAATAAAAAAGATTATTGGTTTAGTTAATCATCTTGCCGTAGTTTTTCCATTTGAGGAAAAATTATTTAAAAAATATATGTCTAATGTCACTTATGTTGGTCATCCTCTTGCAGATGATATAAGATTTTCTTTACCACAGACAGATACTGACAAAAAACCAATTGATGTTGGAATATTTCCTGGCAGTAGAGACTCAGAAATTAAAAATAATATTAAATTCATGATCGCTGTAGCCCATACACTAACAAAGAATATTAAAATTTTTTACTCTAATGAAACATCAAAAAAATTAATTGAGAATTTGTGGCCTGAAAGTATAAAGTACTTGACCAGTGGTAAAGATACAGATGAAATAAAAAAATGTAAGAAAGCAATAACAGCATCAGGAACAATAACGCTAGAACTTGCATTGCTTAATATCCCGATGATTATTATGTACAGATTGTCACCTATAACCTACTTTATTATGAAACAAATGGTTAAATTAAAATACATTGGTCTCGTGAATTTAATTCTTGGAGAAACGCTTGGGTCAAAGCCAATAGTTCAGGAGTTTGTTCAGCCTCATATAAATGATAATAATGCATCAACAGCTCTAAAAAGCCTTAATTCGCATGATTTTAAAGATAATTATGAACAAATTAGAAAAATACTTAAACCGGGAGCATCAAAGAATGTGGCTCAGATAGCTGAAAAAATGATTCAATGACTATCTGGTTACTCCTCTACTGCTGTTTTCAATAAACCTAATGAAATTATCGACTTCAGTGTAAGTTAAATTAAGTTTTTTATATGTCTTCATAGCTTCCTCTCTGCTATGTTTAGATTTTATAAAAATTTTAAACGCTTTTTCCAGAGCTGAAATAGTATCACTATCAAATCCTTTTCTTTTTAGGCCAGCGCTATTTATTTTGTAGGCTTGGGCATGATTACCAGCTACAAGTGTATATGGAGTGACATCCATAGATATTACAGTCCCCAAACCTGAGAAAGCATATTCTCCTAATACACAATACTGATGTACCAGCGTAAAACCACCTAGTGTTACATAATCAGATATTTCAACATGTCCTGCAAGTGAGGCTGCATTTGAAAAAATACAATTATTATTGACAATACAATCATGAGCAACATGAGTATACGCCATAAAAAGATTATGATTTCCGATAGATGTTTTATTTATACCTTTTTCAGTGCCTCTATTTAAAGTACAGTATTCACGGATAGTATTATTATCTCCAACTATTAAAGTAGATTCTTCACCTACAAATTTAAGATCTTGAGGAATCTCTCCTATAGAAGCAAATTGAAAAATATGATTATTCTTTCCAATAATTGTATTTTTTTTTATAACAACATGGCTTTCAATAATTGTACCTTCATCAATTTTTACATCATCATCAATTATTGAATATGGTCCAACTTGAACGCTTGAATCAATTTCTGCTTTCGAACTAACAATTGCAGTATTATGTATCATTTTCCTTTTACGGCACCTAAAAGCTCGGCTGTACAAACTATTTCATCATTAACTTTACAATTAGCTGAGAATTTATGAACATCTTGTTTGCTTTGAATCAGTACAACTTCGATTATAAGTATGTCTCCAGGAATAACTTGTTTCTTGAATCGTGCTTTATCAATTCCTACAAGATAATATAAGAGTTCATTTTCATTTCTTTTATTGCTCTTAAAATCAAGGATAGCTGTAGCTTGAGCCATAGCCTCAAGCAAAAGAACTCCTGGGAAAACTGGATAGTCAGGAAAGTGGCCCTGAAAAAATGGCTCATTATTTGATACATTTTTTTGCGCTCTTAAAGATTTATGCTCTACAAAATCTATAACTTTATCAATTAATAGGAATGGATATCGGTGTGGTAGATAATTTCTAACATCATCATTATTCATCATTTTCTCCTTTTTTATCTTTTCGTATTAACTTAGCTAGCTCATCAAGTTTTTTAAATCTTGCTTGGTTTTTTCTCCAAGAAGAAGCAGTTTCAACAGTTGTGCCAGAAGCATATTGACCTGGTGTGTCAATGGAGCATGTGACCATGGTCATACCATTAATATGAACATCATCTACTATCGTAATATGTCCATTTAAACCAGCGCCGCCGCCAATTGTGCAATTTCTTCCAATTATTGTGCTTCCTGCTATTCCAACACATGCTGCTATTGCAGTATTTTCACCAATTATGACATTATGTGCTATATGGACTTGGTTATCTATTTTTACATTACTTTTAATAACAGTGCTATCTATAGCAGCTCTATCAATTGTAGTCCCTGAACCAATTTCTACTCCATCTTCAATAATAACATTGCCTATTTGAGAAACCTTCTTCCATTGCTTTTCATGCATGACTAGTCCAAAACCATCTGAACCAATAATAGCTCCCGGATGTATGATCACATCATCGCCAATAAATGTGTAATCATTAACTACTACATTTGGGTAGATAATAGTATTTTTTCCAATATGAACTCCTTTACCTATAGAAACATTCTCTGCTATCTTAGAACTTGGATCAATCGAATTACCTATTGAATCCTGATTATCAAGTAAAGCACTATTTTTTGAATCAACGCAATCATTAACAATTCTAGAAAAAATATATAGCGGTTCATCAGTTATTATGCAAGGGACATTAATTTGTTTGGATAGTTTTTCAGTAGCTATTACAGCTGAAAGAATCGAGTCATTGAGATTGTTCAATAGGTGGCTATTAGCTAGATATGAAAGACCATTTTTCTTCATGTTAGCAATACTGCAAATGCAATCTACTTTGATAATGTTAGTAGTATTTACAGTACAGTTGTATTTTTCAGAAAGTTCCTGAATTGAATATTCTTTATTGAGTTTCATTATTCTAGTTCAGATATGATATCTTGAGTTATATCTAGATGATTCTTCCTATAAAGGGTTGTACCATCAGACCTTATTATTAAATCAAAATCATTATCTTTAGCATATTCATTTATGGCATTTTCAACAGTTACTTTAATCTTCTCTAATTCAGTTCCTCTAACTGTCTCAAAATCTTTACCAAATTTTTCAGCTTCTGAACGTAATTTCAATTCAACTTTTTGAATTTCTTTTATCAATGACTCTTTTTCAGCTTTAGCCATTACTTTTTCATTTTTTAAATATTTATTATTGAGCGAAGTTAATTCAGTTTCCATTGTTTTTAGCTGTCTTTGTCTTGGATCAAATTGTTTTTTTATTTTTGCTTGCGACTCTCTCCACATCGGTATTTCTTTTAGAATAACACCTAGATTAACTAACCCAATTTTTAAATCTTCTGAAAATACCGGCTTAGTCATAAATGTCAGAACAGTAATAAGTAATATGGATAATATTTTTTTATTTTTATGCATTTAAAAACTTCCTCCTAATGTAAAAACAACTGGCTGTGTATCATCACCGGTTTTCTTTTTAAACGCCTCTACAAACCCAAATGTTACAGCTCCTACTGGAGTAATAAAATCTACTTGTATTCCATAGCTCGCTCTAAGTTCATCATATTCAAAATCATTAAATTTTTCAAATACATTTCCTATATCAGTGAATAATGATAATCGCATTGTTCTAGAACCAATTCCAAGCATTGGAGGTGGAGGAAAAACCCAGTTGAATTGAGCAACTGCAACAAAGTCACCTCCTATTGAGTCACATGTTTTTGCGGTACAACCATGAGTTGCACTTGAATCATTATATGTTAATGGTCCAAGACTAGCAGCTTTAAAACCTCTAACAGATGTCGAGCCGCCTGCAAAAAACTTTGAATGAAACGGGACTGATGTAGAACCAAATAGACCAGCTCCTATACCAACTTGAGTATTGAGTCTAAATACTGTATCCCAATCAAATAAACCAAATGTTTCAAATAAATATGGAACATTGTATTCACCCTTAAAAAGTGCTGTAGTATATGCCGCTCCAGTTACAGGTAAAAAGACATCAGCAGTGAAAGAGTTGAGTACTCCAGTTCGGGCAAAAACAGTTCTATCTCTAGTATCATTAACGTATGTAGCTTTTAGTTTTGCACCAAGTGAATTTTTTCCCCATTCATCTATATGGTGAGTTACGACAATCGGTGACCCCAATGTTGTAGTATAACTAGTATAAAGAAGATCGTAACCAATCCCAAATGAATCTGTTTCAGATATCGGAGTACTGTAAAAAACTCCTCCGCCAAATGTATCCGCAATGTATGTAGCTGTTGATGTAGAACTTACATCTGTTTCAGCATAAACAAGATTATTTGTTTTTGAAATTCCATCTGGAGTATAATAAGGATCTGTATAATACAAAGTCAGTTTTTGAGTTACATTGCTTTGTGCTGCATCTAAAGTGATGTTATTACCTGTACCAAGGAAATTGTCTTGTTGAACTTTAATATTGAAAAGTGTTCCATTAGTATCAGACCAGCCAGCGCCGACTTTAAATTCACCAGATGCTCTTTCACTAATTTCAAAAATAATGTCAACTTGATCATCGCTATCAAAAACCCTTACTTTTTTTACATCTACATTGTCTACATACTTTAATCTTTGTAGCCTAATTTTTGATCTTTCTATTTTACTATTAGAATGTAAAGATGATTCAAATTGTCTAATTTCTCTCCTATAAACTTCATCATTTGTATTTTCATTTCCAGTAATATTGATTCTTCTAACTATAGTTCTCGAACCAGGATTTACTCTAAATTCGACATCCACTATCTGTGTTTCGTCATTTATGATAGGAACCGCAACAATTTCAGGAAAGGCATAGCCCTTATCTCCAAGTAAAAAAGATAATCTATTTTTAGTTACTTCAATTTTAGCTCGAGAAAATAATTCACCTGGTTTAACAATACGCTTAACAGCTGCTTTAGCATCGTCTGGTGGGATTATGGTATTACCATATAATTTTAAATCACCAAATTCATAAACATCTCCTTCTTCTAAACTAATTGTAATATATATATCTTTGTTATTATTCGATAAATTTACTTGATGAGATAAAATCTGAAAACGGACATAACCTTGATTTAAATAAAAATCTCTTATTTTATCCAAATCTGATTGAAGTTTTGGTCCGGAATATACATCTTTGTCTGACCAAAAATCATAAAATGCGGCTGTACCAGAATCCATCAAGCGAGTGATTTGTTTATAATTAAATGCTTTATTGCCTATAACATTTATACCTTGAATTGTAGACGCTTCTCCCTCATCTATTAATAAAGCTACAGTTACCCTATTACGCTCAAGTGTAATAACAGAAGTGTCAATCCTTGCATCATATCTACCTCTATCATAATATAGTCGCACTAATTCCTGCTCTACTTTATCAAAGATATTTTTATCAAAAGGTCGAGCTCTTGATATTCCCACATTCTCTAAGGCCTCAATTACATCATCAGATTCAACTATCTTATTACCTTCAATCATAATTTCTGAGATGATTGGTTTTTCTTTCACGCTTATAATTAAAGTATTAAAATCTAAAACTACATCAATGTCATCAAAGTATTTAGTTGAATATAGCTTTTTAATAATATTTCCGGTGAGAGTGCTAGAAAAAGTGTCTCCTTCTTCAACTTCTGCATAGGAAAGTACAGTATTTGTGCTTACCCTCTCATTACCTTTAACAACAATCTTATTGATAGTAGTTCCATTTTCAGCATTCACAAATACTGGATTACAAATTAATAATAAGAAAATTATTAGTGTTGTGCAGATTTTATATCTGCTCATGAAAATAACCTCAGAAAATCATTATAAAAGGCCAGTATCATAATTCCAAATAAAATTACCAAACCGATTTGTTGACCGACTAATTGAACTCTTTCTGAAATAGGATTGCCTGTTAAAATTTCAAAAAGATAGAACATTAAATGTCCTCCATCAAGCATTGGTATTGGAAGTAAGTTTAAGATACCAAGACTGATGCTTAAAATTGCTAAAATATATGCAAAATACACTATTCCCATTGTTAATGACTTGCCGGTATATTCAGCAATACTAATAGGGCCGCTAATATTTTTTAAATTAGCTTGCCCGGTAAACAATTTATAAATCATTTTTAATGTTAATAAGGAGTATTGGTAAGTCAAAATGAACGAATGATGTACTGAATTAAAAAAAGAATAAGCTACTGTAACTTTGTATTGTTCCAGACTGCTTGTATCAGCAGTTACTCCTGCAAAACCAAATATTTTTTTATCTATTTCTTTTTGAGTAGGAATAAGCAATGTTTTTTGTTCTTTATTATCACGTATTAGTGTAATTTCTAACTCATTATTAGGATTATCTTTAATAGTTTGGGTCCAGTCAGTCCAATTGCTAACATCTTTGCCATTTATGGATTGAATAAAATCACCTGCCTTAAGCCCAGCTAAAGAAGCTGGAGTATTTGGTTGAACCCCACCAATAATTGGCAATAAGTTTGGTTGACTTGGTTGTATACCAAGATTTCTAATAATATCTCCTTCTTTTTGCAATATCTCATCATAATTTATTGCTAAATTGATAGTATAATCTTTGTCAGTATCATCCTTTAAATATAAAGTTATTGGTTTTCTATCTACAGTACTATTTAAAATCTCAATTCTTACATCCTGCCACCTTTTTGTGTATTGATCATTAACCTTATATATTTCCATATTATTAACTTGAAGAGCTAATCCAGAATTATGTATAGAGTCTACAGAATCAACTATTGGTTTAATTCCTGAAATACCTTTGAAATGGACAAAGGTAAAAAAAATAATAGCCAGTATCAAATTAAAAACTGGTCCTGCGGCAACTATAAGGAATCTTTTATACACATTTTGCTTATCAAAACAATATTCTAGATCTGAGTGTTGATCAGATACCTCATGAGACTCAAGCATCTTGACATAACCGCCAAGTGGTATTAGCCCAATACTATATTCAGTATCATTCCCCTTAAATTTTTTAGTATATATATTTTTTCCAAATCCAATGGAGAAATTAAGCACTTTCACATTACATAATCGTGCAACATAGTAATGCCCAAACTCATGGAATGTTACCAGTATTCCAATTGCAATAATAAATCCTAATATGCTAACTAAAATTTCCATTACTTTTTCTTCTTATTAATTCAGTTGTGAATTCACGTGTTACCCTATCATCTTCAAGGATTTTATCTATAGAAGTGCTTTTTCTTACTGCAACTTCATTTAGAGCTTTCTCAATTATAACTGGAATATCAGTAAATTTTATCTTATTTTTAAGAAAATTGTTTACACTTATTTCATTTGCCGCGTTAAGTATTGTGGGTGCATTTTTACCTATTTTTATGGCATCATATGCCAACTCTAAACATCTAAATTTCCTTCTATCAACTTTCTTAAAAGTTAGGTTTTTTACCTTTATCAAATCTAATTTATTCATAGATAAATTAAACCTAGATGGATAAGAAAGAGCAAAACTTATTGGAACTCTCATATCATGATTACTCATATGAGATATAGTTGCACCATCTTTAAATGCGACCATTGCATGTATGATGCTTTGCTCATGAATTAGAACCTCAATTTTTTTTGGATTAATACCAAATAAAAGATGAGCTTCAATCAACTCCAACCCTTTATTCATCATTGTTGCAGAATCAACAGAAATTTTTTTTCCCATTCTCCAGTTTGGGTGTTTGGTGGCCTGGTTAGGGGTGACATTACTTAATTTTGCTAAATTAAAATTAAGGAAAGGGCCGCCAGATGCTGTCAAAGAAATCTTATCTATGTGTTCCTCATAATAACGAGTATTTCCTATTTTATAATCTAATCCTGACGCAAGTAATATTTGAAGAATAGAATTATGCTCACTATCAACTGGGATAATAAGAGACTTAGATTTTTTTGCAGCTCTAATTAATAAATCTCCTGACATTATCAAAGATTCTTTGTTTGCAAGGAATACTGTTTTTCCTGCTTTGATCGCATAATATGTTGGTTCCAAAGCGGCAGAGCCTACAATAGCAGACATGACACTATTACAGCCTTTATGCGTTGATACATAAAGCAATTCTTTAAGACCACATAAGATTTTAGTTTTGTATCTGTTTTTTTTGCATAAGGCTTCTAGTTTTTCAGCACTAGCTGGGCATACTAATACGGCATATTTAGGCTTATATAATTTAATTTGATTAAATAATATTTTGAAATTGGATTTTGCTGTAAGTGCAAAAATTTGATAATTTTTTGCAGTTTTTGAAATTACTGATAAAGTATTTATCCCAATCGTACTTGTTGAGCCTAGTATAGTTATTTTCATTAGAGGAACAACCATAATTGAAAAATAGGTATGACTGGTAAATAGCTATCAATCCTGTCTAATATGCCCCCATGTCCAGGTAAAATACTTCCTGTGTCCTTAACTGCATAAAATCTTTTTATTGAGCTAATGAACAAATCTCCTAGACTAGTAAAAACACAACATATTAAAATAAATAAAAAATCTATGATTAAAAACTCTATATTCAAAAAATATATCAATATAATATAAGCTATTACAATAGGGAATATCAATGATGATAAAAACCCTTCAACTGTTTTATTGGGACTTATTCTTGGACATAATGGAATTGAACCAAAATTTTTTCCTACAATATATGCGGAAGTATCGGAGAATGACACTAATATAAATAAAAAAATGAAATAATAATTTAAATTATCCCCAATTGATTGATGAGAAAATATTAATCCTCTAGTATCTGTCAAAAGGGTGGCATCAGATAAATTAAAAGATAGCAACAAATACCAAGAGCATAACATCACAAAAGATGCCAATAGAATTGGAAAGTTTTGAAGAGTGTATTTAATGGTTCTAGATCCAAACAACATATCTAGAGAAACAATAGCCCAAAATAAAAGATATATGGTGTTGATAGTGGTTGTTAGGTTGAAATTACTAAAGTTAATTAATAAGGCCATTGAAGAAATAAATAGAATTAATATAATTTTTCTCTTCATAGGATCAACATTCATTACACCTATCCATTCATTAAATGCCAATATAGCAATGATTGAAAGAATTAAACCAAATACTATAGGATTAAAAAAGACTAATACTATAATAAAAAAACCAGCTAGAAAAATAGCTGTTATAGTTCTGTTAAACATCATTTTTTACTGATGATTTATCTTGACCGAGTGCCCCAAACTTTCTTTCTCTTTCTTGAAACCATTTTATAGCTTGATCTAAATCAGATATATCAAAATCCGGCCATAAACATTCAGTAAAATATAATTCTGTATAGGCATGTTGCCACAATAAAAAATTACTTAATCTATATTCTCCGCCAGTTCTAATGAGAAGATCGGGGCAATTTGAATAGGTTGAGAGATATTTTTCTATGTTATCTTCTGTTATGTCAGCTATATCAATTTTATATTTTTTTTCTTCAGCCAACTTTCTAAAAGCATTTAGTAGATCCCAACGGCCTCCATAATTTACAGCGAGATTAAGAATCATCCCGGTATTGGAGTTTGTTAATTCTTCAGCATAACGTATCCTGCCTATTAATGTTTTTGAAAAATTTTCATAATTTCCGATAAACTTGATTTTAATATTATTACCATCCAACTCAGAAATATATTCATCTATAGATTTCTTAAATAAAGTCATTAAAAAATCTACTTCATAGTTTGGCCTTTTCCAATTCTCACTACTAAATGCAAAAAGAGTTAATTGCGATATTTGTCTTACTGAACAGGCGCGAACAATTTTAGTAATAACTTTCACTCCATTTCGGTGACCATATGCTCTTGGCATATTTCTTTGTTGGGCCCACCTTCCGTTGCCATCCATAATTATTGAGATATGCTTAAGGGGTTTATTTGTCATGCTTAGACTTCGCTAATTTCAGTTATCTTTTTAGATATGACTTCTTCGGATGTTTTAATATATTTATCAGTCAATTCCTGAATTTCAATTGTATAATCTCTTTCAAAATCTTTTGAAATCTTTTTATCTTTTTCTAAATTACTGATTGAAGTATTAGTATTTCTTCGTATATTTCTGAGAACAATTTTTGTATTTTCTCCTTCTTTCTTTACAACTTTTATTAATTCCTCTCTTCTATCTTGTGTGAGTGGGGGAATTTTTATATGAATATTCATCCCATTAACGGTTGGAGTTAATCCTAATCCAGATTCATGAATGGCTTTTTCAATAGATTGAATAGCGTTTTTATCCCATACATTTAAAGTAATTGTTGATCCATCAGTCACACTTATATTAGCTAATTGTTTCAATGGTGTTTTTACATCAAAATAATCAGCTTCTACTTGATCTAACATGCTAGGGTTAGGTCTTCCTGCTCTGATCTTCCCTAATGATTGATGTAATGAATCAATAGATTTAATCATCAAATTATCAGTTTCTTTTTTTATTTCTTCAAACATAATTATAGAGTTTTAAATATCTATTTTATCATCATAGAGTATATTTTTTAAGTTTTTATAGAGGATATAATAATTAGGTATTACTTAATTTGGTTATAGACTTCTTGTGCAAAATCATCCTTTCCTTTATCAATCCCTTCTCCCAGTTGATAACGAACAAAACTGACTATTTTATTATTTTTTATTATTTTTTTTAAGGTTGTAGTATCGTCTTTTATAAAAGGCTGATTAAGGAGAGTATTACTGTCTAAAAATTTTTTAATTTTACCATCCAAAATATTCCGCTTTATGTCATCTTTTTTGTTTATTTTATCCAGCTCAGATTTATAAACTTCTTTCTCTGTAGCCAAGATTTTTTTATCCACAGAGTCATGATCAATAGCTATTGGGTTTGATGCTACAATTTGCATTGAAATATCTTTACAAAGACTTTCATCTTTTTTTTCTAAAACAACAACAGCACCAATTTTTCCATTATGTACATATCCCCCAATAAAATTATTTGTTTGTTCTTGCAATATATACCTTCTTATACGTATATTTTCACCAAGTTTAGTTATTATATTTTTTCTTGTATTTTCTATATCTTCATATGTATCTGAGCTCTTATCTATATTAAACTCTTTAAAATTAGGAATATTAGATGATAATATTTTTGAAGCTATAGTTTCTACAAAACCCCTAAAATCATCACTCCGGGCTACAAAATCTGTTTCTGAGTTTACCTCAATTAAAAGAAATTTACTTTTATTTACATGTAAATGAATTAATCCTTCAGCTGCAGTTCGAGCAGATTTTTTATCTGCTTTTACACCTTCTTCTGATCTCATCAGCTTGATGGCCTTATCTAAATCACCTTCTGCTTTTTTTAAATACTTTTTACAGTCTAAAATCCCAGCTCCAGTTATATCCCTAAGATCTCTCAAAAGATTTAAATCTTCTTTCATTGTTATCCTTATGTTTTCTTTTCTTCTGATTGTATGTTATCTACTTTTTTCTGTTTTTTTCTATGAGGAGCTGTGGGTTGTTTAGCTTTAGCATCTACCTTTACTACTTGCTTTTTCTTAACACTTTTTTTATTAGCGGCACTTTTATCTGATGTAGCTGATTTACTAGGAACCTTGACTATATTCTTTGTTGTGTTAGCTATTTTTTCTGAAATTAGTCTTATAAATAATTCTATTGATTTCATTGAATCATCATTTGCAGGTATCATATAATCTACGCCATCATACGAATTATTGCTATCAACCAATGCTATCACAGGAATATTTAGTTTATTTGCTTCCTGTATGGCAATCCTCTCATATCTTGTATCAACAACAAATAAAGCATCGGGAGTCTTATCTAAATCTTTTATTCCTTCTAGATTCTTATTCAGTTTAGCAATTAATTTTTTGATTTTGAGAGATTCTTTCTTTGTAAGATTATTAGTGTGCTCTAAGTCTAATTGTTTTTTTAGACTATCAAGTTTAGAGATTGATTTTTTTACCGTATTAAAGTTTGTGAGCATTCCGCCCAACCAGCGATTATTAACGTAAGGCATTTTTGCTTCTTTTGCGTATTTTACTATAATTTCTTTTGCCGCTCTTTTAGTTCCCACAAAAAGTATTTTTGAATTTTTAGAGGCGAGCTCTGTTATATAACCTAATGCTTTACTAAAACTATCAGCGGTTTTTTCCAGATTAATAATGTGGAGTTTCTTGTGTGTTGTATATATGTAAGGTTGCATTTTCGGGTTCCAATACTTTGATTGATGACCAAAATGCACACCAGCTTCAAACATTTCTTTTATAGAGATATCAGCCATAAAAATTAGTTAGCCCTTTTTAAACTTATTTATAATTTCTTCTAAATTTATCATAATTATATATGTTAGGGAGTTTTTAGCATATTTACATGGATTCAACAATAAAAATCTGATAATTTGAGCTAAAAAGTGTCATTTGAGTTATAAAATTATGGTTGATATCAAATCAGAGAGCGATATTCAAAAAATGAGAGTTGCAGGCAAACTTGCTTCAGAGGTCTTAGAAATGATCGAGGATCATGTAGTTCCAGGAACTACCACAGGTTTATTGGATGAAATTTGCCATGACTATATTGTGCAAAAACAAAATGCTATACCGGCACCTTTAAATTATAAAGGCTTTCCTAAATCTATTTGCACTTCTGTTAATCATCAGGTTTGTCATGGAATACCATCTAAAGATAAAAGACTCAAAGATGGGGATATTATAAATATAGATGTAACCGTAATTAAGGATCAATTTCATGGTGATACCAGTAAAATGTTCTTTGTTGGAGAAACATCTGTTCTAGCAAAAAGGCTATGTAAAGTAACAAAAGAATGTATGATGAAAGCGATAAATTTGGTAAAACCTGGTCTACATCTTGGTGATATTGGAGCTATAATACAGGAACATGCAAACAAGCATAATTTTTCAGTAGTAAAAGATTATTGTGGGCATGGTATTGGAAAGAAATTTCATGAATTACCACAAATATTACATTATGGTACAAAAAATACAGGTATGAAATTAGAAGAAGGGATGACTTTTACTATAGAACCAATGATAAATTCTGGTGGAGAAAAAACTAGATTACTTGGTGATGGTTGGACAGTTGTAACACAAGATCATTCCTTGTCTGCACAATATGAACATACAATTTTAGTCACTACTAACGGATATGAGGTTTTAACTATAAGAAACGAAGAAAAAGGATTAGAATTTAAATAATAGATGGAAAAAAAACTAATACATATCCTAGATGAACTAATCTCATGCCAATCTATTACTCCTGATGATCAAGGCTGTCAGGATTTTATTGCAAAATACTTAGAGGAATTGGGTTTCGAAATAACTAAAAAGAAATATGGAGATGTTAACAATTTAATTGCAAAGAAAGGATCTAATAAACCCATCATTGCTTTTGCAGGGCATACAGACGTAGTTCCTGTAGGTGATATAAAAAAATGGACCAGCAATCCTTTTAAACTCACTCAAGATAATGAGTTATTGGTAGGTCGCGGTGTTGCCGATATGAAAGGCAGCATAGCGTCGATGTTGATAGCTATTGAATCTTTCTTGGAAAATAACTCATCTCATAATGGGTCAATTGTTATTGTGTTAACAAGTGATGAAGAAGGTATCGCAATAAATGGTATTAAAAAATTAATTGAAGAAAATGAGCTACAAAAACTTAAAATTGATATGTGTTTAATAGGTGAACCTACATCTAAAAAAATTTTTGGCGATACTATTAAAATTGGCAGAAGAGGATCTCTTTCAGCTAAAACAAAGATTTTTGGATTACAAGGACATATTGCTTATCCAAAAAATGCAGTTAACCCTATCCATAAAATAGTGCCTGCTATCAATGAATTGAGTAATATTAAATATGATAATGGAAATAAGTTTTTTCCACCCACATCATTTCAGATTTCAAATATCAATAGTGGAATCGGTGCAGATAATGTAATTCCTGGTGAATTATTACTGAATTTTAATTTTAGATATTCGCCTGAAATAACGAAAGATAAACTTATATCAATTGTTGAAACCTTGTTTGATAAGCATGAATTAAAGTATGAGATATCGTGGCATCATTCTGGCGAACCATATTTAACCACACAAGAAAAATTTTTGAATATTTGTTGTGAATCAATAGAAGAAATTATAGATTCAAAACCAACAATTTCAACAGATGGTGGCACTTCTGATGGAAGATTTATAGCAAAAATATGTGATCAAGTTATAGAGTTTGGTTTAATTAATGAGTCAATTCATAAAGTAAATGAAAATACTAAAAAAATAGATTTAATTTTATTATCTAAAATTTATGAAAAAATTCTATCTAAATCACTATCCGTTTGAATTTAAAAAAGATGACTTTATCAAATCTTTAGTATATTTATTTTTTGGATTGTCAAAAATCTGATTAACAAAGTTATTTTCTATTATTTTTGAATCTTTGATTATATAAATTCTATGTGCTATAGCTCTAATTAACTTTAAATCATGGCTAATAAAACAATAGCTGATAGAATATTTTTTTTGCAAAGAAACTAGAAGTTCAAGTATATTCTTTTGTACAACAACGTCCAGTGCGCTAGTTGGTTCGTCTAATATGATGAGCTTGGGTTTCATGGATAGCGCCCTAGCAATTGCAATCCTTTGTCTTTGTCCTCCGGAAAATTGATGAGGGTAACGTGACAACATATTTTGATCTAGACCTACTTCAGAAAGGAGTAATTCACATAATTTGTTAATTTCAGCTGGATTTATTTCTTCATTGAATTCTAAAATACCTTCAGAAAGAATTTCTTTAATAGTCAATCTCGGCGATAGGGACGAAAATGGGTCTTGAAAGACTATTTGAAAATTTCTTCTAGTTTTTCTCAACTCTTGTTTAGTGATTTTTTTTAAATCTTGTTCATCAAATTTTATTGTTCCGTTATATGATAATAATTGTAATATAGCTAATCCAAGAGTAGTTTTTCCTGAACCTGATTCACCTACAATCCCTACTGTTTCACCTTCTTTAATGCTTATACTTACATCATCTAGTGCTGTATAGAATTTTTTCTTTCTTTCAAAAAAACTGTTTTCAACTAAAAATTTGCATCCTAATTTATCTACTTCCAATATAGTTCTACCTTCTACTAAATTAGTAACTAATCTTTGAGGTTGGCTTGTAATTAGTTCTTTTGTATATTCATTTTTTGGACTCTTAAATATTTCTTCAGTTGTTCCTTTTTCAATCACTTCACCATTTTTTAATATTAAAATGTCGTCAGCATATTTTTTTATCAAATCTAGATCATGTGATATTAAAATAAGAGACATCATTTTTTCTCTTTTTAAAGATTTCAATAGTTCTAAAATCTGTAGTTGCAATGTTACATCAAGAGCAGTAGTTGGTTCATCTGCAATCAAAATATCAGGATTACAAACAAGAGCAATTGCAATCATCACTCTCTGCCTCTGTCCTCCTGAGAGCATATATGGATAACTCTGTAAGATTTTTTCTGTATTTTCTAAGCCACTTTGTATTAAAATTGCCTTAGATAAATTTTGAACCTCCGAATGCACAGAGGTTATGTGTAATTTAATTATTTCCTCTAATTGTTTTTTTATTGTTTGAACAGGGTTTAGAGATAACATTGGTTCTTGAAAAATCATAGATATTTTATTACCTCTAATTTTCCTTAGTTCACTATCATTTAAGTTTGTAATTTCAAGCTCATTAAAATGGATAGTTCCAGAATCAATATTAAAAATGTCTGAATCTAATAATTTAGTAATAGACAATCCCGTTAAAGTTTTACCAGAACCCGACTCACCGACAATACCGAGGGTTCTGCCTTGATGTAGTTCGAATGAGACATTATTAAGGAGATTCTTCTTCAATGAATCATTATTTAGTTTTATTGATAAATTATTTACCCTTAATATACTCATGATGATCTAGAATCAAAAGATTCGCGAATGCCCTCTCCTATAAATATTAATAGCATTAGTGTTCCAACTAAAACAAAAAATGTTGTAAGCGATAACCACCAAGCTTCTATATTCTCTTTACCTTGTGAAAGGAGTTCTCCAAGACTAGGAGTATTTGGTGGTACTCCAAGCCCTAAAAAATCTAAACTTGTTAAAATTAATATTGCTCCACTTATTCTAAAAGGTAGAAAGGTGATTACTGAAATCATACTATTAGGTAAAATATGTCTAAAAATAATTTTTATATCTGATAGCCCAAGTGCTCGCGCAGCAGTTACATAATCTAGATTACGGCCCTTTAAAAATTCAGCTCTAACATAATCTGAAAGACTCATCCAGCCAAAAAGCGATAATAAGATTACAAGGAGAAATATGCTGGGTTCAAAAAGCGATGAAAAAATTATAAGGAGATACAATTCAGGCATCGAACTCCAAATTTCAATAAACCTTTGTAAGAATAAATCTGTTCTGCCTGCAAAATATCCTTGGATAGCACCAAAAAAAATACCAATTATTATCCCAATAGCTGTAAGTATAAGTGCAAAAATAACTGAAAGACGAAAACCATAAATCAATCTAGCAAGAACATCTCTTCCTCGATCGTCTGTTCCTAGGAAATTATATTGTGATGGTGGGGCTGGATTAGGTGTTGAATTATTTAAGTTAATACTATTATAAGAATGTGGGTTCATAGGAAAAAATGCCCAATTATCTTTCTTGCTTATTTTTTTTGTTACAAAATATCCTTTATAATCTGCTTCTGTTTCAAAGGTACCTCCTAACTCTTTGTCAGTATAAGTAAAAATAATAGGTATATATAATTCATTGTCTAATTTCATGATTAATGGTTTATCATTGCTTATAAATTCAGCAAATAAGCTCAAAATAAATAAAAATAAAAAAATATATAAACTAAATAAATTTCTTTTATTTGATTTAAACTTTATCCAGGTATTAGAAGTACTAAACATAATATATTATTAGTTTTCCGTTTTATTTAATGAACTAAACTGAATTCTTGGGTCAACAAAAACATAGCTTATATCTGTTAAAAGTTTTGCAATTAAACCTAAAAGTGTAAATAAGAATAAAGTTCCTAATACAACTGGGTAATCTCTATGTAGAATTGATTCATATGATAAAAGACCAATACCATCAAGTGAAAATATTGTTTCGATAAGTATGCTGCCAGTAAAAAATGCAGCAATAAATTGAGCAGGAAAACCAGTTAAAATTGGGATTAAAGCATTCTTAAATACATGTCTATATAGAATAGTATTTTCTGTCAAACCTTTTGATCGGGCTGTAAGAACATATTGTTTTTTAATTTCTTCTATAAAACTATTTTTTGTAAGCATGGTCATAACAGCAAAACTTCCAATTACAGAAGAGATTATTGGTAAAGTCATATGCCAAAGATAGTCAAATATTTTATCAACCATTGATAGAGTATGCCAATTATCTGAAACTATTCCTCTGGTTGGAAAAACATCTAAGAAGCTTCCGCCACCTAAAAGTACTATTAAACCTATTCCAAGCACAAATCCAGGTATAGAATAACCTATAAGTATTAAAATACTCGTCGTTACATCAAATCTAGAGCCATGTGAGATAGCTTTTTTAATCCCTAAAGGAATGCAAATAGAATATATAATAAAAAAACTCCATAAACCTAAACTGATGGATACAGGAAGTTTGTCAATAATTAAATCGGAAACCGATTGATGATGGAAATAACTTTCACCTAAATTGAAACTTAAATAGTTTAAAATTAAATCTAAAAATCTTTCCAAAAATGGTTTATCAAATCCATAGAATTTTTTTAATTGGTTAATATGTTCTTCATCTAATCCACTAGAACCTCTATATAAATTAGTGCTTCCTTGAGATGCTTCTCCAGAAACATTTAAGTCGCTAAGTTGATTCACCATCTGTTCAACTGGTCCACCAGGAACGAACTGTATAACTGCAAATGTTAAAAACAATACTCCAATTATAGTTGGAAATATTAAAAGGATTCTTTTGAATATATATTTATACAAAATTATTTATACCACCATGTTTTAAGCACATAATTAGTTGCTTCAAAAAATTTTGGCAAAGTTTCTGGTTGTTCAAATTTATCAAAGTATGCAATTCTGTGCTTATTAATATACCAATTTGGAAGCATATAGTATTCATTCCATAATAAACGATCTAATAAATGAGCCGCATTAATGAGTTCATCTCTATTTGAGTTATAAATAATTTTCGATAATACCTTATCAACATCACTATCATTAATTCCAGCTAAATTATAAGACCCTTTTTTATTTGCTGTAGATGAATGAAACATTGAGATTAATTCATTTCCCGGTGATTGAGATTGAGGATAGCTCATTACCATCATGTCATAATCAAATGTATCAACTCTTCTTTGGTACAATGATAAGTCGATTGTACGATAGTGAAGAACAATTCCTAGTTTTTTCAAATTTTCTGCAAACGGAGCCAATATTCTTTCAAAACCTTTTTGTGCTAAAAGAAAATTAAATTCTATTTTATTTCCTTTGTCATCATACAGAATATTATCTATCACTTTCCAGCCAAGTCTATCTAATATTGCTTTTGCTTTTATAAGATTAGCCCTCATTTCTTTCGGGGTAACAGGGTTTGATAAAATTTCTTTATTTTGAAGCCTTTCTGATGAAATATTTAATTCATTAGCTAGTTTAAATTCTTCCAAACTTGGTTTTACCATCGACGAAAGTTCACTATTGCTAAAATAACTTTTACATCTTTCATATTGATTATAAAATAAATTCTTGTTTGACCAACTAAAATCAAATGCAAGCGTGATTGCCTTCCTAACATCTTTATTTTTAAACATTTCTTTTCTTGTGTTAAAAATAAATCCTTGAATTCCAGCATTATTTTGATGCACTAATTCTTTTTTTATAATCTCATTAGATTTAAATTTAGGTCCATTATAATCTCGAGCCCATCTCTTTGAATGATTTTCAAAGATAAAATCATATTCACCACCTTTAAATGCCTCAAGAGCAACTGTCATATCCTTGTAATATTTAAATACAATTGTATCAAAATTAAACATACCTCTTCTTGTTGGTTTTTTTTCTGCCCAGTAATTAGGATTTTTCTTATAAACTATATATCTTCCAAATTCATATTTATCTATAATATATGGCCCACTTGCAATTGGCTTATTTAAAATTGTTTTACCGAAATTATTATTCACTATCCATTTTTTAGAAAATATAGGTATATCACCAACAATCATATGTAATTCTGGATTAGTTTTTTTGAAATGAAATTTAATAGTTTGATTATTTATAACTTCTACTTTTTTAATATCAGACCAATAGATTTTATATTGTGGATGAGCTGATGCGCTTGTTAACATTTCAAATGAAAATTTTATGTCTTCTGCTGTTATTAAATCATTATTAGAAAATCTTGCTTTCTCATTGATGATGTATATGACTGAAAGTTTGTCTTTTGACAAAATGAATTTCTCTGCAATATGGCCATAACTGGAAGATGGTTCATCTAAACTTCTTTCCATGAGTGTTTCAAAAATTAGTTCATTCATTCCTACAGGAGCAAGTGATTTCAATAAAAATGGATTAAGGGATTCAAAAGTGCCAAATGCAGATAATTTAATCTCTCCACCTTTATTTGCATATGGGTTTACGTAATCAAAATGAGTAAAATTTTCAGGATATTTTGGTTTATAGCCAATTGCCGCAGAATACTCTGAAGATACTGGTGAAGCCAGTATCAGACTAAGAAGAATCGTTAGGTATTTAAAATTTTTTTTTATCATTACCAATGAATAATTATAAATATTATATTATTATGATATTCTATATGTCTTTAAAATCAAAATATTAAAAATGAACCTAAAAAATAAAAAAGCACTCATTATTGGTATAGCAAGTAACAGATCAATAGCAGCAGCAATAGCATCAGCATTTGGAGCAAATGGTGCTGATTTACTATTAACCTTTCAAAATGAGAAGTTGAAAAGTAGAGTTGAGAACATAGCAAAAGAGATAGATGCAGATATTGATTGTCACCCATGTGATTTGTCATCTGATAAAGAAATAACAGATCTTAAAAATTATATTGAAAATAAATGGGGTAAATTAGATATAATAATTCACTCTGCCGCTTATGCTCCAAGAGAACTCCTTGCGGGCGATTATGTTGATAATGTAACAAGAGAAGGTTTTAATATTGCGCATGATGTCAGTTCATATTCATTTGTAGCCTTAGCTAAAGAATTTTCTAATATTCTAAACGAAAATGCATCGCTATTGACTTTGACATATTTAGGTTCTCAAAAAGTCATAAAAAATTATAATATTATGGGACTTGCTAAAGCAAGTTTAGAAACAAATGTCAGATACATGGCACATTCTCTAGGAGAAAAAAATATAAGAGTTAACGCAATATCAGCTGGTCCAATTAAAACACTTGCAGCTGCAGGTATTGCTGGATTCAATGAAATTCTCAAACATGTAGAAGAAAAATCTCCATTGAAAAGAAATATTACTTTAGAAGATGTCTCTAACACTGCTGTTTTTTTAGGGAGTGATTTCTCGTCAGGAATAACTGGTCAAATAATTTATGTAGACTGCGGATATAGTATCAGTGGTTTTTAATCTAAGTTTATATAATTTTCATTTATTTCTATATTCGCATTTGACTTAAGAATTTGTTGGAAGAGACTATATTCTGATTCACTCCTTGTATTAATAATAAAATTAGAAAATTCATTATCTTTTTTATAAACTTCTTCTATGTTTTCAGGGTATTCTATTGAATCTACGGTATAAATAAGGTAATCACCATTATCCATTTTTATAGATTGGTACTCATTCATAATATTATTACCAAAAATAATTTTTTTTATCCTTGATTCCAATTCATCTGAGTTTAAAGCAACATCAAAAGTAATTTTCTTATATTCTGTAAGTTCTCCAGTATCATTTAAATTATCTCGGATTAATTTAGTATCAGCTAAAATCTTTTTATTAGATTCTTGTATTTGTAGCAATGCTACGATAGCTTTTTTAGATTCATCAAAAGAAAGGTTTTCTGGCGGATGGTATTTTTTTAGTTTAGCAACAATGAATCTATTATCATTTACATAAATTAGACCAGAGTTGAAATTATTTTTTATAATATCATCAGTGAATAGAACTTCTCTTATATGGTCATAATTAAAAATATTATATCCACCGGATTTAGTAATTTTTTTTGAAGTATTAATTTTAAGATCAAATGTTGCAGCTATACTATTTAAATCTTTATTTTCAAAACTTTGTTCACCAATTTTATCAGAAAGATCGAAAAATAATCTGGTTCCTTGTTCTGTTTTATATTCATCTATGATGTCATTTTTCACTTTTTCAAAACTGTAGTTCATTTCATGAGTTTTTGCTTTAACCGAGAGAATATGAAAACCATTAGTTGATTGTATAATTTTAGACACCTCATTTAATTTTAACGTTTCCACTTCATCTTGAAGGTAACTTGGCAAGTCATCAAGAAAAAATTCACCAAGATATCCCCTAGTACTTTTTGTTTCTTCATCATTTGAGTGTAATTCAGCAGCTTCACTAAATGACATTCCATTAAGTAATTCTTTACGGGCTTTTTCAGCAATAGCTTTAAGCTTTTCATCGGTTTCATTATCAAGATTAGAGATCAAAATATGATTAATTTGATAGCTTGCAGGTTGGAAATACTCTTGATTATTAAGTTTTTCATCATAGATTTCTTTCAAAATAGTATCATTTAAAGAAATGGATTTTATTAAATCAAACTTATCAATATCAATATATTTAAAAACTGCTTTGCCTTCTGTCATAAAAGAATCACGATTTTTTTGATAATAATCAAATACCTGTTTTTCAGATATATTAACTTTATTTTTTATTGAATTATAAGGAATTAAAATATACGCACCCTTTCTTTTATGAAATCTAAAGCTTGCTAAATCTCTTTGTTCTTGTTGAGTTAAAAAAGATGTATCTGTTATTGCAAACCTTAATTGATCGGTTATGCCTTTCTGATAAACATATAGTTCATAGTCTTTTGGTTTCATATTGAAATTAATCAATCTCTGATTATATAGATTTTGATTAAACCCTTTATCATCTTTGAATGCTGCGGTATTTTTAATTTCCTGAATAATTGATTCATTGCTAAACTTAAGTCCCATTTCTCTAGCAGCTTTTTCAAGTAAAATTGCTCTCATCATATATTCAAGAGTAATTTTTTTAATAAAATCATCTGTATAAATTGGCGGAGGTTTTCCTTTATAATTCTGATTTAAAGCCCTTTTGTATTGGAATATTTCTTGTTCCAATCTAGCTTTGCTTATTACTTGATCATCAATTATGACAGAATAGCTTTGTTGTGGTGCTTGATAATTCCCGAGCCCCATAAACACGAGCGGTATCGCTACGAGTATCAATAAAATACCAACTACCCAAATTTTTAGTTTTTCTCGTATCGTAGATAACATAATCAAATTTTTGAAATATTAAAATATATTCAGCCTTCGGAGACGAAGGGACTCGAACCCTCGACCTCCTGCGTGACAGGCAGGCGTTCTAACCAACTGAACTACGCCTCCAAAACTAAAAGTATAGTAACATTTTTTAAAATTTACATAAATAAAAAGAAGCAGTGGAGACTGCTTCTTTTAAATTTTTCTCTGGGTGCTGTAAGAGTCGAACTTACGACCTCCGCCTTGTAAGGGCGGCGCTCTAACCAGCTGAGCTAAGCACCCCTCTATTAAGGTTGACTTAGTTTAGAGCATCTTTTAGAGCTTTACCAGCCTTGAAAGAGGGAACGTTAGATGCTTGTATTTGGATAGTTTCACCTGTTCTAGGATTTCTACCTTGACGAGCTTCTCTGCGTTTAGATTTAAAGGTGCCAAATCCCGCTATAGCGACTTCTTGACCTTGTTTTAGCGTGTTTGTTATAACACTAACCATTGCTTCAACATGAGCTGTTGCATCAGATTTACTTGCTCCTGATGCATCTGCTAATGCTGCGATAAATTCTGCTTTATTCATTCAAAAACCTCTGTTTGAAATTGATTGTTTTTTTATAATTAGAATCACTTATTAAAGACTATAAGTTTTCCAATCCACCGCATAATATTCTTACGAAATTACAGTACTATTCTACATTATTTTCTATGAAAAAAATTTGGAATTACACATTTTTCCACATTTACAAGGGTATTGAAATGTGCTAGTGAGTTAGCTCTTTTTCTTTTATTGTTTTGATCTTTTTAACTTGTATTTTAGGTTTCTTAGAAATATTCTTTTTATTTGGTAACTTAGATTTCATACCAATAGCAAAAACCTCATCAACAAATTTTACAGGGTGTATTTTTAATGCCTTTAAGATATTTTTTGGCATTTCTTTTAAGTCTTTCTCATTATCTTTAGGGATAATGACTTCTTTTATCCCGCCTCTCATTGCTGCAAGCAACTTTTCTTTAAGTCCTCCTATCTCTAAGACCTCTCCACGAAGAGTTATCTCTCCAGTCATTGCTACATCTGCTCTAACTGGTATACCTGATAGTGTCGAAGCAACAGCTAAGGCCATACTTATGCCTGCACTTGGACCATCTTTTGGTGTTGCGCCCTCAGGTACATGTATGTGTAAGTCTTTGGTATCATGAAAATCACAACTTATATCAAGTGATTTTGATCTAGTTCTTACAACTGTGATAGCTGCTTTAATAGATTCTTGCATTACATCTCCCAATTGACCTGTTTGGATAAATTTACCCTTACCTGCCATTAGGGCACATTCAATTCTAAGTAACTCTCCACCTACAGAAGTCCATGCTAAGCCATTGACTTGACCGACTTGATCTTTATTGTCAACGACACCAAAATTATATTTTTTAACCCCTAGGTAGTCTTCAAGGTTTTGAGGAATGATTTTGATTTTTTTACTAATTTTAGATTTCTTTATAAGTATATTTTTTACAACTTTTCTGCAAATTTTAGATATAGCTCTATCAAGTCCTCTGACTCCTGCTTCACGAGTATAATAACGAATTATTTCTTTAATTACATTTATATTAATCGACAATTCTTTTGACTGAAGTCCATTTTGTTTGAATTGTTTTGTCGTTAAATATTTTTTTGCTATATTAACTTTTTCATCTTCTGTATATCCTGGTAATCTAATTACTTCCATTCGGTCCAATAATGGTAATGGAATATTATCAACAGAATTTGCTGTTGCTATAAACATAACATCAGATAAGTCGAAATCAATTTCCAAGTAATGATCACTAAAACTATAATTCTGTTCTGGATCAAGTACTTCTAGTAAAGCAGATGAAGGGTCGCCTCTAAAATCCATAGCCATTTTATCAATCTCATCAAGCAAAAATAAAGGATTGCGTTCTTTAGCTTTAGATAAATTTTGTATTACTTTGCCAGGCATAGAACCGATATAGGTTCTTCTATGGCCTCTAATTTCTGCTTCATCACGCACACCACCAAGCGACATTTTCAAAAATTTTCTATTCGTAGCTCTTGCAATTGACATGCCAAGAGATGTCTTACCTACCCCAGGTGGTCCTACTAGGCATAAGATTGGTCCTTTTAGTTTTTTAACTCTTTTAGTAACAGCCAAATATTCTAAAATTCTTTCTTTAACTTTTTGTAGTCCATAATGGTCATCTTCTAAAATTTTATTTGCATGTGAAATATCTGTATTAACCTTTGCTTCTTTATTCCAAGGTAAACTAATCACCGTATCGATATAGTTACGAACTACAGTTGCTTCTGCAGACATAGGTGACATCATTTTAAGCTTATTGTACTCTGACATAACTTTTTCATTAGCATCGGTAGGAAGACCTAAGCTTTCAATTTTATTTAATAATGAATCTAAATCATTTCCTTCCTCACCGATTTCGCCTAATTCTTTTTGAATTGCTTTCATTTGTTCATTAAGATAATATTCTCTCTGACTTTTTTCCATTTGTTGCTTGACTCTACCTCTTATCTTTTTTTCTACTTGCAATACATCCAATTCATTTCCCATTGAACTAATAAGGAATTCACTACGTTCTTTAATATTAAATAATTCTAAGACTTTCTGTTTCTCATTTAATTTCAATGTCATATGTGCAGCAATGCTATCCGCTAATTTTGAAATATCATCAATACCTGCAACCGAAGATAGTACTTCAGGTGGTACTTTTTTATTAAGCTTTACATATTGACTAAATGTATCCTCTAAAGTCCTTGAAATTGCATCTACTTGCGTCTGGTTTAAATTAAGTTTTTCATCAATTACTGAATAATCAGCAACTAGATGTTTATCTGTATCTGACACATTGATTATTTTTGCTCTGCTCTCTCCTTCTACCAGCACCTTCATTGTTCCATCGGGCAATTTTAAAAGTTGCAATATAGTTGCAATACTACCAACTTCATATAAGTTTTCTGGATCAGGGTCATCAATTTCTGAAGATTTCTGTGTAACCAGCAATATTTTCTTATTGTGAATATTCATTGAATTTTCAAGAGCAACAATTGATTTTGGTCTACCCACAAACAGTGGAACAACCATATTCGGGTATACAACTACATCTCTTAATGGCAGCAAAGGAATTTGATCTATTTTAGTCTTCTTAATCATATTATTCGTTATCTTATTATTGGGGCAAAATATAAATTTTCAACTATTCTTTTGACCCTGCTTTTGTTTTCTTATTCTTTCCATAAATTAACAGTGGGTTTTTAGTTGCCTCTACGACACTTTTATCGATTACTACCTTAGATATATCTGGCGTAGATGGTAAATCATACATTGTATCAAGCAATATTTTTTCCAGCAGAGTCCTAAGGCCTCTTGCTCCCGTCTTTCTTTCCATTGCTTTTTTTGAAATACTAAGTAGAGCATCTTTTCTGAACTCCAATTCACAGTTTTCCATTTGAAATAATCGATGATATTGCTTAACTAAAGCATTTTTTGGTTCAGTTAGAATTTTTATCAAACTATTTTCATCTAATTCTGCTAATGTTGCAATAACTGGTAATCTACCTACAAACTCTGGGATTAAACCATATTTAATTAGATCTTCAGGGCCAACACTATTTAGCGCTTCAAAGAAATGTAAGTTATCACTTTTCTCACGTACAGTTGCAGAAAAACCTATTCCTGATTTATCGGTTCTTTCTTGGATTATTTTGTCTAATCCTGCAAATGCTCCTCCGACAATAAATAAAATATTAGAAGTATTAACTTGTAAAAATTCCTGTTGAGGGTGCTTTCTACCGCCTTGAGGTGGTACAGAAGCAACAGTTCCTTCTATTAGTTTGAGTAGCGCTTGTTGCACTCCCTCTCCTGAAACATCTCGTGTGATTGATGGGTTATCAGATTTTTTTGAGATTTTATCAATTTCATCTATATATACAATTCCAGTTTGAGCTTTTTCGACATCATATTCACAATTTTGTAAAAGTTTTTGAATTATATTCTCTACATCCTCTCCTACATATCCAGCTTCTGTTAATGTTGTGGCATCAGCAATTGTGAATGGAACGTTAAGAAGCCTTGCAAGTGTCTCAGCTAATAGAGTTTTACCACAACCAGTCGGACCTATGAGCAATATATTACTTTTATTTAGTTCAACAGAGTTTTTTGAAACTTTTGAGTTTAATCTTTTATAATGATTATATACTGCAACAGACAATACTTTCTTTGCATGCTCTTGCCCTATGACATATTCATCTAAAAAACTTTTTATTTCACTCGGTTTTGGTAAACTTTCCCTTGATTGTAAAGATTTTTCTTCTTGTTCTTCTTTTATAATCTCATTACATAGTTCTACACATTCATCACAAATAAAAACTGATGGTCCCGCAATAAGTTTATTAACTTCATTCTGGTTTTTACCACAAAATGAACAATGCAGTAATTTATTTGAATCTTTGATATCAGTATCCATGTATATATTCCTTACCTAGAATTATACATCTCATTTACCATATTGTAAAAAAATAAAGAAAGTAGTTAAATTATGGTATTTATTTCTTTTTTAGGGGTCTAGTTTGAAGAATACTATCGATAATTCCATACTTTTTTGCCTCACTTGCTATCATGAAATTATCCCTTTCTGTATCAACCTGTATTTGTTTAAGTGATTGGCCTGTATTTTTTGATAAAATTTCATTCAATCTTGATCTTATATTTAAAATCTCTTTTGCTTGTATATCAAAGTCAGTTGCTTGGCCTTGGAATGAACCAATAGGTTGATGTATCATTACTCTAGAATTAGGTAAAGCATGTCTTTTTTTCTTAGCACCACCAGATAATAATACTGCTCCCATACTAGCGGCTTGACCTATACACAGGGTACTTACATCTGGGTTAATAAATTGCATAGTATCATATATTGACATACCTGCTGTCACAGAACCCCCTGGAGAGTTAATATATAAATGAATATCTTTAGTTGGGTTCTCAGATTCTAAAAAAAGTAATTGAGCAACTATTAAATTTGCAGCATGGTCATCTAAAGCCCCTACAAGAAAAATTATTCGTTCTTTTAAAAGACGAGAATAAATGTCATAGGCTCTTTCACCTCTTGAGGTTTGCTCTACAACCATAGGGACTAAATTATTTTTTATTTCATTCTTTCCCATTTAATTCATTACCTCTGTAAAACTTTTTTTAATTTTATTAAGTTTACATTTTTCCTTTATATGCTTAATAATATCATTTTCTAGGATTTGGTTCTTTATTTGATTTAAATATTTTTCATCTTTTTTAATTTTTTCTATTATAGACTCAGACTCAGTTGGATATTTTTTTGCAATAAAAGTATATACATCTTGTTCATTTATGTTAATTTTTATTTGATCAGCGATTTTCATATAAAGTAAATTTAGTTTAGCTCTTTTTATTGCTACTCTTTCTAGCTCTAATTTTGTTACATCATCAATTTTCTTCATCATTCCTTGATATTGATTAGTTATGGATTGTTTCTCTGATTCAATCATATATTTTGGTATTTCAAATTTATTTGATTCTACTAATGCATGGTTTATTGATGCAGTTTTATGAGAATTTATTTTTTCTTCTAACTCATGCTCCATATGTTTTAAAATATTTTCTCTAAATTCTTTCTCGTTAGAGCCCTTTAAACCAAATTTACTAAAAAAATCATTATTAAGTTCTGGGAGTATGCCTTTGTATACTGACTTGATAGTTATATTGTATTTTGCCTCTTTTCCAGCTATATTTTTGTCTGGAAAATTTACAGGTAATTTGTATAAGAATTCTTTTTTAGTTCCAGTTATTTGACCTGTAACAGATTTATAGAATTCATTATATAAACCAACTGTCGCTATATCCCCTTTTACTTTTTCATCAATTATCAATGTAAAATCTTTTTGATTACTACCTTCAAATGTTTTATTTTCTACCAGAGCTTCGTAATCAATAATTACTTTGTCACCAGAAATAGCTTTTTCTTTAGTTCTCTCCCACTTTGTGTGTTGCTTTTGTATATTTTTTATTACATCATCTATATCTGTATCTTTTATATCAACTTCATATTCTTCTACATCCATATTAGATAAGTCTTCAATTTCAAATGTCGGAATAATCTCAAATTTTACAGTAAAAACAAAATCATTTTCAAAAGATGGTTCTGTGTCAATAGATAACTTTGGGGGGCTAGCTGTTTTAAGATTATTTTCTGATAAAACTTTTTGAAGATTAGTTTCGACTAAATCATTAATTGAGTCTTTGTGTATTTGATTTTTATATTTACTCAAAATAAGCTTGTCTGGTACCTTGCCGGAGCGAAAACCATCAAATTTAGCTTTAGTTTTGTATTCAAGCAAATATTTATCAAAGGTGGATTTATAACCTTGTTTTGGTACTGTTATTGTAACAGCTCGCTCAAGTCCGTCTAAAACATTGATTTTAGTCGCAATATTCATAATTAATTACATTTGAAAGTTAAAAGATATTTATCATTTTCAAACGTATTATCTTCTACTTCCTCACGAATTACCATAAATTCTTTAGACATGCATTTATTTTTTGCCAACTCTAGACACTCTTCCTCTTCTTCAGATAGACACATCATTTGTTCACCAGACATTATAAGTTTAGCCTTAGTAGAAGTAGCACTACTGGGTAAATCTTTAGTAGCACAAGCAGATAAAGTTATCAGCATAAATAATAAAGTATATATAGTCTTTTTCATTGTTATTGTCCTAAAATTAATTTGAGATTACGAGAGGAGAGACTCGAACTCTCACACACTAAGGTACTGGATCCTAAATCCAGCGCGTCTACCAATTCCGCCACTCTCGCAAACATTAATTCATATATAAAGTTAATATATTTATATAAAGACAATAATATCATTAAATTTCAAAACTTTTCTATAAGAAAATATTTAATCAATATTCTTTTTTATATATTCCTTCAAATATAATCCATTTTTTAGGGATAATTTAATTTCATCTAAATATTCAGCATTTAAATTATCTGAAACAATAAAATTCTCTATTTGATTTATATTTTCAGCAAACGGTATTTTAATATTATCAAAAAGATGTATAGGCTTATCCTTATTTTGTCCTGATGTAGCACTTGAGTTTTTATAAACAATAAAAGGTATACCATGTATTGCGGCATATAAAATCCCAGTTGTCCAAGTCATAAAAATTATTTTTTTATGCTCAACCATTAATGATTGACTGTTTAGAAAAGGATTTGAAATATCAATTTTATATTTAATCAATTCTTCAACTCTATTTCTTTGTAAGAGCATAGTGGATGAAGAGTCAATCCTAGTTGTTTGGTTTTTTAGTTCATGGTATTTCCATGTTGCATGAAGATTATACTTTTTCATTAGAGTTGCTAAATCAAGAATATGTTCTTCGAAAGAGTTAAGATCTATTCGATCTCCATGCCCTAACATAATCAGCAAATTTTTTCTTTTCTCCTTATTGTTTTTTATTATTCCTAAAGGAAATCTTATAATTTCTGTATTCCAACCTTTGCTACGTAATTCTGTTGATGACTCTTGATTCCAAGCTAGTAGCTTTGTTGGTAAATAATTTGCATCCTGAATGTAAGGGTAGTCACTCTCGGAATATAAGCCATGCGGCAAGTGTTCAACTAAAATATTATTATTTCTTGCAATGTGTGTAACTAATCTTCTAAGTGGTGTATTGGTGTCATCAGTGATAATTTTCTTAGTGCAAGAACTAATTAACAAAGTTTCTATTTTTGATGACAAATTTTCAAGATAATCGTAAGAATAATAATTTAGAAAATTATCTACTATTAATTGTATAATTTGAATTTGATCATCACGGAAAAAATTCCAATTTTTTTTATCCAATTGATTACTATCTAAATTAGGTCTCATAAAGTCCTTATAAAATTCACGAACATTATTTTTTGAGAATAAACCAACTATCAATAATTTAATCCAATTAGTGATTTTTAAATAACTAATACGAAATAATGTAAGAGATTTATCTTTTACCTGAGAATCAAAAACAAATATCTTATGATTGGTAAGTTGAAGAGCTTTTCCTATGAGATATAATAGGATATTGGTTTTATCAAGTGTATTGCTTGATGGTATATCACTCGCAATTAATTGGCTGTGTGAATAACTAAATTTAGGTGCTGGCCGATCATTATATTTTACATTTAATCCATTTTTTTTAACTATATTTTCAATAGCATATTTGAATAGTATTGATATAGAAGAGCTTGCTTCTATAGTCTTTATATTTGGATATTTTTTAATTAATGCCTGGAATCGATTATATATAGCATTATATTGTATTAATATTCTATAAATAAATGTAAATGACAAAAATAACCATTTAAAATTTTCTTTATCTTGAGATTCTTTATAAAGAGATTTCTCTATATTATCTATTTCTTCTTCTTCATTCATTATATTATCTAAAGAAAAAAAATAATCGATATTAGTATATTCTTTTATTAATCTTTTATAACAAGATTTTGAGAACGTCATGTATAGGGTGTCACTATTTGATGAAATTTGCTTCGGGTCGTCTATTAATATTACTTTTGATTGTTTCATATTTTTGAAATTGTTATATAGGTAAGAATTTTATGGGTGGACGATGGGATTTGAACCCACGACAACTGGTACCACAAACCAGGGCTCTACCGCTGAGCTACGCCCACCATAATAAAATTTTAACATATATTACGCGCCTGGAAGGATTCGAACCTCCGACCTCATCGTTCGTAGCGATGCACTCTAATCCAACTGAGCTACAGGCGCAAATTTCGGGGTGATAGGATTCGAACCTACGACCTACTGGTCCCAAACCAGCCGCGCTACCAAGCTGCGCTACACCCCGGAACATTAGACTATTATACATATCATAATTAAATTTGAAATTATAAGTTACTTTATCTTCCAAACAGTCTTATCTTTCAAATCCTCAATTTCTATATTCATTTGATTAAGTTTTTTCCTAATCTTGTCAGCTTTGCCAAAGTCTTTATTTCTTCTAGCTAGATTTCTTTCATCAATTAATTTTATTATTAGGTCTTCATCTATTTCTGTAATTGATTTAGTTTTCTCAAAATTCAAACCTAAAAAATTACATGATAATATAAAGTTTCTCTTATCAGTTGGATTAAGTTTTGCTTTTTTTGATAAAGAAGATAAATAGGTTATTGCTTGAGGAGTATTTAAATCATCAGCAAGAATAGATAATAATTCATTATCATTTTCATCATCGTCTATTGGATCACTTTGTTCATAAATGTTTAAAAATTTTTTTGCTAGATTGGATGAATCATTAACCGTATTGTCAGTCCAATTCAAAGGTTGCCTGTAATGCGCAGACATAAGGGCAAGTCTAATTGTTAATGGGGATTCTTTTTTAAGGATTTCGTTAATCAGTATTACATTACCAAGAGATTTAGACATCTTCTTTTTATTAACAAGTACAATTCCATTATGAAACCAGTAATTACAATATTTTACTTGTTTCATACAAAAACCTTGTGCAATTTCATTCTCATGGTGTGGAAAAATTAAATCATTTCCTCCACCATGTATGTCTAAAGTAGTATCCATTCCAATTATTTTTTTTATCATACTGGTGCATTCAATATGCCAGCCTGGTCGCCCATAACCCCATGGGCTATCCCACCCTGGCTGATTATTAATTGAAGGTTTCCACAATACAAAATCCCTTGGTGATTTTTTATAAGACGCTACTTCAATTCTAACGCCATCGATCATTTCATCTAAGGTACGATTAGATAATTTCCCATAATCAGAAAATTTTTCGGTATTGAATAGTACATGATCTTCAGCTATATATGTATAGCCACTGTTGATAATATTTTGTATAACCTCAATGATAGAAGAAATGTTCTCTGTAACCCTTGGTTCATATGTAGGATTAAGCAGTCCTAGTGCCTGCATATTTTGCTGATATATTTTTGTGTATTCATCACTAACATCAGAGACAGTTTTTTTTCTCTTTATGGCTGAGTCTATTATCTTGTCATCAACATCAGTAATGTTGCGTATGTAATTAACTTCATTATATTGACTTTTTAATAAACGAAATAATATATCTGGTATAAGGGCTGCACGAGCATTACCTATGTGTGGTTCGCTGTAGACTGTTGGCCCACATACATACATGTTTACACATTGTTCGTTTATAGGCTTAAATATTTCTTTTTTTCTGGTTAAAGTATTAAATATTTTTATCTTCATGCTATGATAATTATGTTTGATAGAATTATGAAATCTAAATCTCTTTTTTTAACATTATCATATTTTTTACTTCTATTTTCCTTTGTTTCCTGTAATAGTATACAGGAATCAAGAAAAAACGAGGATATAAAGTTGGTCAAACTAGAAACTAATAAGGGAGTGATTAGTATTAAACTTTTCAATGATAAAGCTCCTGAAACAGTCAAAAATTTTTTATATTATGCTGAAAATGGACACTATGAAGGCACTATTTTCCATAGAGTTATCAAAGGCTTTATGATACAGGGTGGCGGTCATCTACCAGATATGTCGTCAATCAACTCAATTGCGCCTGTTGTAAATGAATCTAATAATAATCTAAAGAATAAAAAAGGGACTATCGCTATGGCTAGAACAATGGACCCTCATTCCGCTACATCACAATTTTTTATAAATTTAGTTACAAATGAATTTCTTGATAAAGAAAATGCTCAGGATGGATATGGTTATTGTGTTTTTGGTGAAGTAATTGATGGAATGGAGATTGTTGAAAGTATTGGTATGGTTGATACTGAAAATAAATCTGGGCATTCTGATGTACCGATAGAAAACATAACAATAAATAAAATTGAAGTTATTAATCAGTAAATATGTCAACTCTTTTTATATCTGATCTACATTTAGATAGAAATAGACCTGAAATAATAGACTATTTTGTAGATGCTCTCACAAATCTTGAAAAAAATATATCATCAATATATATATTGGGTGATCTAGTAGAATATTGGGTGGGTGACGATGATCCAGGAAAAGGATTAGAAAAAGCTTTTAATGCAATACAAAAAAAATCTACTACTACACGTATTTATTTTATGCATGGAAACAGAGACTTCCTTATTAGTGATAAATTTTGTAAAAAATATGGTATGGAATTAATAGATGATCCAACTGTTATTGAGTTATCTGGAAAAAAAATCTTATTAATGCATGGTGATACCTTATGTACTGATGATATAAAGTATCAAAATTATAGAAAGTTAGTCCGATCCAAAGAATGGCAAGTTGAAATGCTAAAAAAAACACTTGAAGAAAGATTGTCTATTGCAGAAGAGTTAAGAAAAAAAAGCCAAGAAGAAATTAAAAATAAAGAAGATGATATTATGGATGTCAATAATCACGCGGTTGAAGAAATTATCAAACAATACCAAGTTGATATATTAATTCATGGTCATACACATAGACCAAATATACATGAATTGGAAATTAATAATAAGAATGTAAAAAGGCTTGTGCTGGGTGATTGGTATAAAAGCGCGTATTTGCTGAAATATGAGAATGAAAAAATTATTATAGATAAAAAAAGTCTTATTAATCAAAAAGTTCATAACTCATAATCTTTTTTGTTCCCAATAGTCGTTGAAAAATATTACGTACAATTGATCTGAGGCTATTAACTTTGCTTATATTATGAATACTATTCCCGATTAATAATTTCAAATCTCCACCAGTTATTGAAAGATTTAAATCTAATTTATTATTAACCTCTTTAAAGCCACTATCATACTGATAGTAATAATTTTTACTATCACTTATTTCTTCTTTTGAAATAGCTGATGTTATCTCATAACCTATTTCTTTTAAAAATAGAATTTCAAATTTTAGAAGTTGCAGATCTAGGCTAACTCTATTATCTGACATGTTGTTAAGTTGATATTTATATAATTTATATAAAGATATGCAAGGTTCTCTTTGTGGAATAAATTTATATATAAGTTCATTCATGTACATTCCATAAAGTATGAGGTTATTTTTGCTTACCTGAAAGGTATTAACTATTTCATATTTTGATAATATTGGGAGATTCTTCTTATTAGAGAAGGTAAGTTTTAATTCTTTAAAAGGTTGTAGTGATGAAAAATCCTTCTTTTTCTTTATACCCTTTCCTAGAAGAGAATATAATCCAATATTTTCTGTAATTACATCAAAAATAACACTAGTTTCACCATAACTTCTTGAATGGATGATAAAGGAATTCTCTGAACAAATACTCAAATTATAAGTACCCAATTTCTTTAAGAAAGGAAAAGTTGTTTTTCCAATCTTTTTTAACACATACATTTAATTTTAAATAGAATTTTTTATTATATTTTTCTTCCAATATTTCTCTTGATTGTGAGCCAATTAGTTTAATCATATTTCCTTTATTTCCTATCAGAATTTTACGCTGATTAGTTTTTTCTACATAGATGCTAGCGTCTATTTTGTGGATTAGTTTTTGGTTAATAGATTTATTAATCTTGACTGCAGTGTCATATGGAATCTCTTCACGTGTATTGTTAACAACAATACCCCTTATAAGTTCTTGGATTGTAATTAATTCATTAACTTTGTTATTAATTTTATTATTAGATTTATTTTTTATTGAAACCAATTCTTTTTTAATACCATTTTCAATAAGATCCTTAAGTCCTATTTGTTGTTTTAGAGAAATATAAAAAACCTGTTCATCTAATACTGAATTTATATGTTTTTTATATTCTTTGATATTTTCAACAAGTAAATCGATTTTATTAACAACTATTAAAGTTTTAGTATTATTATTTATCATTTCTAAAATAGAGTTTTCAAATTTCTTTGTTTTTGTTATATCCGTTAAAATTATCAATAGATCAAGGTTTTCTAGACTTTTTAAATAGGATTTTTTCATGGTTGCTGAGAGTAAATTGGAATCTTTAACTGACAATCCAGGGGTATCAATAAGAATAAGGCTAAAGTTATCTATTTTTGTCTCAGCCACAATATTTATTCTTGTAGTTTGAGGTTTGTTGCTCTCTGAAGTAATGTATTGATTGCATAAATAATTTATGAATGTTGATTTACCAACATTACTTTTACCGACGATTGAAATGAAGTATTTATCTTTCATCTATAAGTTGTTCTAAAATTTTTTGTGCAACAGATTGTTCACCTTCTTTTACGGTACTAGATATTGCTGAAAATGTTTTCTTAGAAAGAGATATTTTGCATGTAATTTTAAATCTAGGATTATGATCAGGGCTTTTAATTTTATTTTTTTTATACTCCGGTAAAGGTAGGTTTTTAGCTTGGAGATATTCTTGAAGCTTAGTTTTTGAATCTTTTCTGCTAATAATGCTATTTGTTTCAATCAATTCATCAAAAACTTTACTTATGATTTTTTTACACTTTTGATAATTGCTATCTATATATATTCCTCCAATGATTGATTCAAAAAGTTCTGCTGTAATGGATTTTTTTAGAGAAGCATTATCATCAATGCTTAAGTTATATGATATTAATATTTTTTCTAACTGAAGTTCTAATGCAATTTTAGATAGTGTTGACCTATTAACCAAGGATTGACGCATTCTTGATAACTCACCTTCATTAGATTTATGATATCTTTGTAAAAGTAGTTCAGTGATGACTAATTGAATAACTGCATCTCCAAGAAACTCAAAACGTTCATAGTTTTCCTTTCCGGCACTTCTATGTGTTATAGACTCTATCATTGTAGCCTCATCACTAAATTCATATTGTAAAAATGACTTTATATGAGCTTTAACTACACTTTTAGGCTTTTGTGTTTTTTTCATAACTGATTTAATTTAATGAAATGCCTACTCTATCAAAAAAAGAGTATTCACTATCGGAATTCCAGAACATCCAAATCATAAAAGCTTCACCAATAAGATTCTCTTCAGGGACTGGTCCCCAATACCGGCTATCATTACTATTATCTCTATTATCTCCTAAAACGAAATATGTGGCCTTTGGGACAATATAAGAGAAGTCTTGGCCGAAAGTTTTTTTATCAACTAATATCATATGTTCGTTATTAAACAATTTTTCTTCAATGATTTTTCCAGAACCAATATCTTTTTTAGAAATTTCATTTTTAGAAACAATTTTATGTGATATTTTTTTATGATTTATGAATATTTGTTTATTAATATAGTCAATTCTATCACCAGGCAATGCAACAACTCTTTTTATATAATTAATTCTTTTATCTAGCGGATATTGAAATACTATTACATCGCCATAGTCTGGGTTGTTATTTGAATATAATATCTGATTAGTAATTGGCATTTTGATCCCATATTGATATTTATTTACAAGTATAAAATCCCCAACTACAAGCGTTGGAATCATTGATCCAGAAGGAATTCTATATGGCTCAATAATAAAAGATCTTATAAATAGAACTAATAGAAGAATTGGGAAAATAGATTTAGAAAATTCACAGATTGCATATAGGCTTTCTGGAATGCTTTTCATATATGTAAATAAAGAAAAGATGCCTGTTAGAAGGGTAGCTGTTACTAATAATACTGTAAAATCAAACATTATTTTGGTGTCATAAATTCATAGAAGGCTTCTTTTGGGATTTCAATTTTTCCTATTTTCTTCATTTTTTTCTTACCCTCTTTTTGTTTTTCTAATAATTTCATTTTTCTTGTCACATCACCACCATATAATTTTGCAGTTACATCTTTTCTAAAACCCTTCTTTGATGTTGATGCCAAAATCTTTGAACCTACGCAACCCTGTATTTTTATTTCATACATTTGTCTAGGTATTAAATTTTTTAAATTTTCTATAGATTCTCTGGATTTTTTAGAAGCTTCGTCTTTATGTAATATTTGAGATAATGCATCTATCTTTTTTTCGTTCACATGAATATCTAATCTAACCATTTTACTCAATTCATATCCAATTATTGTATAATCATATGAAGCATAACCTTTGGTATAAGATTTTAATTTATCAAAAAAATCATAAATAATCTCGGATAATGGTATTTTGAAGTGAATTTCAACTGATGTTAAACGATGCTGTAAATTTTCTTGTTTGCCTCTTTTCTTAATACATAGCTCTATGACTGACCCCAAGTATTCTGAAGGAGTTATAATCTTTATAAGTGCTATAGGTTCATGGAAATTCTGTATTATGCTCGCATCTGGCAACTCTTTTGGGCTTTTAACTTCTATGGTTTCACCATTCTTTTTTTCAATTTTGTATGTTACTGAAGGGACAGTCATCAAAAACTCAAGATTATATTCACGCAACAACCTCTCTCTTATAATTTCCATATGCAGTACACCAAGAAAACCACATCTAAAACCATGTCCTAAAGATTGAGAGTTTTCTGGCTCATAAGTAAATGAATTATCATTTAGGGATAATTTATCTAGAGCTTTCTTTGACTCTTGGTAATTCTTAGAATCTATTGGGAAGAAGCCAGAAAATACTCTTGGTTGTATCGGTTCAAATCCAGGATGAGGTGTTGGTGAATCAGCATTTACGTCAACAATTGTATCTCCAATAGGAGCGGCATTAAGGGTTTTAATTGATGCAATAATAAAACCAACTTCTCCTGACGATAATTCATCAAGGTAAGTTAATTTGGGAGTGAAAACACCAACCTTGTCGATAATAAATTGATTTTTATTTGATAGTATTTTAATTTTTTGTTTAGGTTTGATCTTGCCGCTAATTAATTTGACTAGAACAACTACTCCTAGATAATTATCAAACCATGAGTCTACAATACAAGCTTTAGAATAATTGCAGTTACTATTTTTTGGTGCAGGAATATTTGATACTACAGCAGGAAAAATTTTTTCAATCCCTATTCCTTTTTTTGCGCTTACTTCAATTATTTCCTTTGCATCTATATCTAATAACTCAGTTATATCTTTTTTGATTTCATCAATATTTGCGGAAGGTAAATCTATTTTATTTATTACAGGTATTAATTTAAGTCCAAGATTTTTTGCAAGAGTGGTATGTGCGATACTTTGAGCCTCTATCCCCTGCGTAGCATCTATAACTAATATTGCCCCATCACAAGCTGATAATGATCTTGAAACTTCATAAGAGAAATCAACATGACCTGGTGTATCTATAATATTTATCGTGTAAATATTATTAGTATCCTTATATTTAAGGGTAGCAGTTTGGGCCTTTATGGTAATCCCTCTCTCTCTTTCCAAGTCCATTGAGTCCAGGACTTGCTCTTTCATATCACGAGATGAAAGGTTTCCATATTGTTCAATTAGTCGATCAGCTAAAGTTGATTTTCCATGATCAATGTGAGCAATTATAGCAATGTTGCGTATGTTTTCCATTTACTCTATATAATAGCCTAGAGCAAATAAACATCAATCATTTAGAAATCTTAATTGCTAGGTATAGTGGATTAGAGTTCCTATAGATTAAAAAGTTAGCATAATTGCTTATGCCTATATCCTTTATCTTGCTCTGAAAATCTTGTGTGTTATAAATAGGCTCATTGTTAATATGAGTAATAATATCATCAATTTTTATTCCAGAATTATTAGACTGTTGTGAAGTAACTTCATCAACTCTAACTCCTCCATAAATATTCAGTTCACGCTTAGTGACATCATTGATATCACTCACTGTTATGCCTGACATCTGTGTTTTTTTAATCTTTTCCTGCTGAATGCTAGCTATGTCCTCTTCTGCTGGCAATTCTTCAATTCTTACAAAAACATTTAAATTTTGATTGTTTCTTAATATTTCAACTTTCACTTTAGCATTAACTTTAGTCATTCCGACTAAAGGTGGTAGATCGCCAGATTTTTTAATTGTCTCTCCATTAAACTTTAAAATAACATCTCCTTGTTTTAATCCAGATTTACTTGCTGGACTATCTTTTAAGACTTTTGCTATTACAGCTCCTGTAGGTTTGTCCATGCCAAAACTTTTTGCTAAATTCTTATCTACTTCTTGTATAAAAACACCCAGCCAGCCTCTCGTAACTTTCCCTTCATCTTTTAATTGACTGAAAACATCTAACATCGTTTCTGATGGAATAGCGAAAGATACCCCCATAAATCCACCTGTTCTAGTATATATTTGCGCATTAACACCAACTACATCACCTGAGAGATTAAATAATGGGCCTCCAGAATTACCTGGATTGATAGCTACATCAGTTTGAATGTATGGTACATAGCTTTCATTTGGAAGTTTTCTTTGTTTACCACTGACTATTCCGGCAGTTACTGTATGACTAAAACCAAATGGTGATCCTATTGCTAAAACCCATTCTCCTACTTTTAGATTATCTGCTGTAGCAACAGAAACTATAGGTAAGTCTTTTCCATCAACCTTCAATAGAGCTAAGTCACTTCTTGAATCTGAACCAATTAGTTTAGCTTCTAACACTGTTTCATCGCTCAAAGTAATTGAAATTTCAATTGAATCGCTAACTACATGATTATTAGTCATGATATAGCCATCACTTGTTAATATAAAACCAGATCCAACAGAAGGCATTTGTCTTTCAATCTGATTATTATTATTATTTTTTGGGTCAAAAAATCTTCCAAAGTAATCTCTTAAGTCGTCAGGTATATCTGGCGAATTAAAAGGAGAGTTATTAAAATTATTTTTAACTTGTTTGGTTGCATTAACTATTACCACAGCTGGTATATTCTTTTCAACAACCGATGTAAAATCAGGAAGATTTGTTTGCGAAAAAACATTACTAGAAAAAGATAATGTTAGTATAAAAAATAATAATTGAGGAGCAGCGTTTAGCTTTATTCGCATTTTTTATCACCCAGTTCAGCTTTGTTATTTTTGTGTATTTGACAGTCCTTATCTATTTGCTGATTGGATGTATTGTATACTGGGGTTTTAGTCTTAGTTATTGTTGTTGATTCAAAATTATAAGCATCAAAACTTATCACTTTAATCAAAGCCAATGTCACAATAGCAAAAGATGAGGCTATTGCGAGCTTTGTGAAATATTGAAAATATGTTTTTCGTGGCTGATTATCAATTTTCTCCATTACTTTTGATGAAAAATCTTTGGATAAAAAACGAGGAAAATCTTTTTTTAAAAAAGACTTAATAAAGTATAAAATCTCCAAATTTTTTAATTCATTTTTATTCATCTAAATAATCCTTCAAAGCTTTGATCATCATCTCTCTAGCTCTATGTAATCTCGATCTCACAGTGCCAATAGGCATACCTGTTTTGTCCGAAATTTCCTCATAACTCAAATCCTCAATCTCCCTTAACTTTACAACCAATTTAAGGTCTTTAGGTAATGAATTATAAACCTTTTCAGTATGGCCTGCCAGTTTTCCCATATTATAATGATTATATGGGGTCTCTATCTCCATACCTGCTGGAATCTGTGACTTTATAGCCATATCTCCCTGCTTACTAGTATGACCAGAATCTATTGAAATAGTTTCCTTTTCCTTCATCTTTTCTTTGGAATTAATAAAGTTTAGGGCACAATTGACCGTAATTCTATGCATCCATGTAGAAAATTGGCTTTCAAATCTGAATTTATCAAGAGAGTTAAAAGCACGCAAGAAAGACTGTTGAGCTACTTCTTCCGCATCAGCATAATTTTTTGTATATTTATAGCTGAGATTGATTGTTTTTAATTGATACTTTTTTACAATAAACTCAAATGAACTGGTATCACCATCCAGACACTGCCTAATTAGAGTAAAATCATCTTTAATGTCCATAAAAACTTACCAAAAAGATTGGTTTTGCAAAGGTATTCAATAATGTTATTTTACTATATATGAATTCCATTAAAAGGACAGATATCTTAATCGCTGGTTCGGGATTATCGGGCTTAGCAGCTGCTTTATCAATGTCCAAAAAATTTGAAGTTACCTTAGTTACAAAGAACCAATTGACTGATTGTTCAACTGCGTGGGCACAGGGTGGCATAGCATCCGTTTCATCTACAACAGACAGCTTTGAAAAACATTTCTACGATACGCTTAAAAATGGTCATGGCCTTGTTGATAAAAAAGTTGCTATGGAAATTATCAATGAGGCGCCAAATGCTATAGATTGGTTAAATAAAAAAAATATACAATTCACTAAAGAAGATGGTTTAATTAATTTAACTCTCGAAGCCGGTCATAGTGAACGGAGAATATATCATATTATGGATAAAACTGGAAAGATTATACATAAGAGATTATTGGAAGAAATAAAAACGAAGAAAAATATTAAAATATTAAGTAATTGTCAAATAATTGATTTAATAACATCAAAACCTAATATTGAAAAATCAAATGAGTGTGTAGGTGCATACATTTTTAACCAAAAAAATAAGAATGTTGAAACTCATATAGCTGAGAGAGTGATACTGGCAACTGGTGGAGCCAGTAAATTATATCAATTTACTTCAAACCCAAAAACTTCAACTGGAGATGGAATTGCAATATCATATAGAGCGGGTTGTAAAATAGCAAATATGGAGTTTGTACAATTCCATCCAACGTGCTTGTATCATCCTCATGCTAAATCTTTTCTTATATCAGAATCTTTACGTGGAGAAGGAGCCAAACTTTTAACTCCTAATAGAAAAACTTTTATGGAGAAATATGATGAGAGAAAAGAACTAGCGCCAAGAGATGTGGTTGCAAGAGCTATAGACTCTGAAATGAAAGAATATGGTTTCTTGCATGTTCTATTAGATATAAGTCACAAATCAGCAACATTCATAAAAAAGAGATTTCCACTAATTTATAAAAAATGTTTGGCAATTGGAATTGATATTACAAAACACGCAATACCAGTCGTACCGGCATCACACTATACATGCGGAGGAGTACAAACAAAAATTAATGGGAAAACTGAAGTTCAGAGGCTATATGTTTTAGGCGAAGCTGCACATACTGGGTTTCATGGCGCAAATAGACTTGCTAGTAATTCATTGCTGGAATGCTTAGTTATGGCAATGAAATGTGCTCAAGATATAAACACTCTATCAATTAAAAACTTCAAACATGGAATCACTGAACTTCCTAAGTGGGATGATAGCTATGTTTCTGAGTCAAAAGAAAATATTGTAGTTTCACATAATTGGGATGAACTTAGGAAAATTATGTGGAGCTATGTTGGTATTGTCAGATCAGACAAACGATTATCAAGAGCTCTTCAGAGAATAAAAATTATTGAAAATGAGGTTAACGAATATTATCACAAACATAAATTAACATCAGATTTGTTAGAATTAAGGAACATTATTGAGGTTTCAAAGCTTATTATTGAGTCGGCCCTGACTAGAAAAGAGAGTAGAGGGTTGCATCATTCTGAAGATTACCCTTTACCAAATAAAAAGTTTGAAAAAAATACTTATCTAGTAGGAAAAAAGAAAAATAACTTTTTAAAATTAATAACTACTAAATCTTAAATATTGTCTTCCGATAGTATCTTAATTCGGCAATAGAATCTCTTATATCATCCAACGCTCTATGATTAGAACTTTTTTGGAAATTGTCTATGTCCTCATAATACCAGCGCCTACCAACTTCTTTGATTGAGGTAACATCAAGATTTCTATAATGAAAAAAAGATTCTAACTCTGGCATGCATCTAGCCAAAAAACGTCTATCTTGACAAATACTATTGCCACACATAGGTGAATGTCCTTTAAAAGCAAACTGATCTAGAAATTTTATTGTACCCTTTTCAGCTTGAGTTTCATTAGTAGTGCTTTCAATTACTTTTTCGAATAGACCACTCTTTGTATGTTGGTTTGTATTCCAATCATCCATACTATTGAGCACAGATTTCGGTTGATTGATAATATAAACAGGTCCTTCAGCTAAGATATTTAAATTTTTGTCGGTGACAATAGTAGCAATCTCAATAATATGATCTCTTTGTGTGTCTAGGCCAGTCATTTCGAGATCAATCCAAATTAAGTTACTTTTATCTTTCATCGTCATAGAGTATCATATTTAAATATAATATAAATTGATACTTGAATATATGGTTACATCATTAATTCTTTTTACATTACTTATATATTTTCTGACAAGATTTGCTCTAGATGCTATTCAAATTAGATATGTAAAATCTATGAAGATAACGGACAATGAATTAAAATTATTGAAACTTAATAGACAACATCTAGAAAAATCAACTTTATACAATATAGATAAGCTTATAATTTCAATGCTTAATTTAATTGTACAAATTTTTATAATTTATCTTTTTTTATTTGCCGGAGGTCTAGAATACCTTATAGAAACCACCTCTTTCTTATATTCAAAAAAAGACTTTATTTTTGGATTTATGAATCCAGAATTATTTATCATAATAACTTTCTTTTTAATAATGACGGTACTCGGAATTCCTATGTCCCTTTATAAAATTTTTATTCTTGAAGAAAAATATGGGTTTAATAAGATGACAATAGGATTATTTATAAGAGATTTTTTAATATCACTTATGCTTTCTCTCTTAATTATATCTATTTTATTTCTGTCTTTTTTATTTCTATATTCTAATTTTGAAAAAAACTGGTGGGTATTGATGTGGGTTGTTTTCTTATTATTTAATATCATTTTGTTATATGTATATCCAACACTTATATCCCCACTTTTTAATAAGTTTAAAAAAATTGCTGATCAAAATATTATGAAAGCAATTGATGACTTAACAGAAAAAGTAGATTTTAATATCAAAAATGTTTATGTGATGGATGGATCAAAAAGGTCAAAGCATTCAAATGCTTATTTTACTGGTTTCCATAAAAATAAAAGAATAGTTTTTTTTGATACCTTACTTGAGAATCTTTCAGTTAATGAAGTAACATCTGTTCTGGCCCATGAAATTGGTCATTATAAAGAAAAACATATTTTAAAATCCATTGTACTGAATATGATTCTAAGTTTATTTGTTTTCTTTATAATGTATAAATTATCTACCTTAGATATTTTCTTTCATGCAGTTGGAGTTAATACAATTACCCCCTCAACTATTATATTAACTTATAGTTTATTGTTTCCAGTTGTTGGTTTCTTTATAACTCCACTATTGACTTCATTTTCTAGAAAAAATGAATATGAAGCTGACAGTTTTGCAAAAAAATATACCAATAAGGATGATTTAATATCTGCCCTAATTAAACTTTATAAAGAAAATTTAACTATTTTAAAACCTAGCCCTCTATATGCTAATTTCTACTATACTCACCCAACAGTATTTGAAAGAATTAAAAAATTAAAATCGTAGATAATGGATAGCAAAAAAAACTTATCTCAAAGAAAATGTATGCCCTGTGAAGGTGGAGTAAAACCACTTGATAAAGAACAATCAAAAAAATTATTAAATCAACTGACCAATGAATGGCAAATAACTGAAGATAATAAAAAAATATTTAGAGAATATAAATTAAAAAATTATTATGAAATAACATCTTTGATTAATCTTATTGTTTGGATTTCTCATCAAGAAGATCATCATCCAGAAATTACTTTTACATATAATAGTGCCAACGTAAAATATTTTACTTATGCGATTGATGGATTGTCTGAAAATGATTTTATATGTGCAGCAAAAATTGATAGGCTGCTAAAGGTTTAAAAACTGGATTTAAATAATTTTTCGTTCATTAAATGCATGAGAGATTGTTTCGCTATCTAAATAGCCTAATTCCCCGTTCAATGGGATTCCAAATGCAATTCTTGATACTTTTATATTAATTTTGGAAGCAAGTTGTTGAACATAATGTGCGGTTGCTTCACCCTCAACAGTTGTACTAGTAGCAAGAATTAATTCAGTAATTTTTTTTTCTTCAAGATTTTCTTCTAGCCTTTTTATACCGACTTCAATTGGGCCCCTTCCATCTAATGGAGATAAACTTCCATCTAATACAAAAAAATATCCATTGTAGTCAGTACTTTGATCAATAATATAAGCATCTGACGGTGACTCTGTAACACAAATTTTTGTTGGGTCTTTATTTTGTGCTATACAAATATGACATTCACCATTTATTTGTTTTTCAACATCTTCAATATCAAGATATATCCCACAAATTTTACAGCTAGCTATATTAGACGTAATATTATTTAATTTATCCGCCAAATTCAGTGTTAAATCTTTGTTAGACCTAATAAGCTGATATGCCATTCTTTGGGCTGATTTTCTTCCTATTCCAGGAAGTATTGTTAAGGCTTCGATTAAGTCATTTAAGTTTTTTGACTGTTTCATTACTAAAAAGGAAGTTTAAATCCTGAAGGAAGATTCATTAAGTCTCCCATTTTATTTTTAATTTCTTTCTCCACCTTATTAATAGCATCATTGCAAGCAGCAACAATCAAATCTTCTAACATTTTTTTATCATTGCTAAGAGCAGAAGATTCGATTTCTATATCAATAATTTTATGATTTCCTTTCATCATAACTTTCACTGCTCCAGCACCTGATTCACCCTGAACTGAGATTTTTTCAATTTCTTCTTGAGCTTTTTTTGCATTTCCCAAGACTTCTTTTGCCTCTTTCATTTTATCCAATATACTCATCTATTAATACCTCTGCTATCTACCTTTAATTTTTTTAATGGAATTTTTATCAATTTCTGCATCAAAATGCTCTTTTATATTATTTATATTTTTATCTGTATCAGCACTATTAAAAGCTTCATCGACTTCATCCTGTTCTTTTTTTTCCTCCTTTACTGATGGGGAGATTAAATTTTCTTCATATTCTATTTCTATTGATATTTTTTTATCAAAAAAATGATTGATTTGGTTAATGAGATCATTGATACAAGTTTTTGGATAAACATCTTTTTTATTTTGAGAGATTTTGAGTATTGCTTGTCCATTACCATTGGGAATATATATAGAGTTTTTAGCTAAATCTAAAGATAAGCCTGAAATATTAAGTTTTTTATATAGGTCATCCCAGACAAAGCTATTAGAGGTTCCTTCATTGAAATTATCAGACATACTATCTGCACCATTTGTTGCTTGTTTAGTGTCTTTAGCTGAGTCATCATCCACAGCTTCTTTTTCAGTACTGCTATCGTGTTTATGGACGTTCTGATTGTTATCTTCTGATTTATTACTTACATTTTCATTATTGAAAAAAATCATTCTCAAAAGAATCATTGTTAAATGATCACGTTTATTGACAGAAAACTTGAAGTCTTTTTTTGAGGAAATTGCAATCTGATAAAATAATTGCAAATCTTTTGAATCTATAGATTTAGATTGATCTTCGATAAATTTAAGATCTGAACTATTTTTATCTAAAAAACTTGGTTTAATTTTGAAGAGGGTAATTTTATAAAAAATACTTATAACATGATCTATAATCTTCTCATAGTTAGAGTTAGGAGATAGTTTTTCTATAGCTTCAATTAATTTTTCAGAATTATATGAAAATATATTAATGATGAGGTTTTGAATAATTTCGGTATCAATCTCTCCCAAAAGTGATTTAATCTTCTTTTCATCCAATTCTCCATTGCAGTATGCTATGCACTGCTCTAAAAGACTTAGTGCATCCCTAATACTCCCTTGTGCAGCTCTAGAAATAATTTTAACAACATCTTTTTCAAATTTAATATCTTCTTTAACAAGAACATCTAGAAGATGAGTGTTAATAGTATCATTATCAACAGTCGATAATTTAAAATGCAAACATCTGGACAAAACTGTTTCTGGAAGTTTCTCAGGCTCTGTTGTAGCTAATAAGAACTTAACGTGTTTTGGAGGCTCTTCAATTGTTTTAAGTAAGGCATTAAAGCTTTTATTTGAAAGCATGTGTACTTCATCGATTAAATATACTTTGAATTGAGAAGATGTTGGAGAGTATTGGACGTTCTCCATTAAAATTCTAGTATCTTCAACTTTTGTCCTTGATGCAGCGTCTATTTCAATTAGATCAAGGTGATTTCCAGAATCAATTTGAGTGCAGGAAGTGCAAGTCCCACACGGATTGATAGATACGCCTTTTTCACAAAGAAGTGATTTTGCAAATATCCTACCAATGGTAGTTTTACCAACTCCGCGTGTTCCTGAAAAAAGATAAGCGTTATGTATTTTCTCTAATGAAATCGAATTTGATAAAGTTTTAACTATAAAATCCTGGCCAACTACTTCATCAAATTTTTTAGGTCTATATTTTAGGGCTAGGACATCATCGTTCATGCTAATATTTTATATCAATCACACTCTAAATTCCCAGTTTTTACAAATATAATAGCTCCTTCTTTCTCTGTATATGGCTTGTGTCTACTTAGGTGAGGGCTACGAATCCATGAGCCTTTTGGGTAAATGCCATATTCATCAAAAAATGTTCCTTCAAGGACAAAAATTTCTTCCCCACCCCAATGTTGGTGTGTGTTGAAATGTGTGTTAGGTTTCCATTGAACCAATGCTGTTCGTTCATTTTCAAATTCATGAAGCGGCATAACGGACAACCCAGGAACTAAACCAGGTAGCCATGAACTATTTGTTGTATCTTTTACTATGCGCTCCTTATCGTTGCTTCTAAATTGTCGGAGTTTAACAAAAATAGTGCACCCTGCTCTGCTGAAGGGATTGTGAGTAGTCCCATGTGGATTACGTATATATGTCCCTTTTGAATAAATGCCATATTCATCTTCAAAGATTCCGTCTAAGACAAAAAATTCTTCGCCTGCTTCATGCGTATGTTCTTCAAAATAACTCTTGGGAGCAAATCTGACTATGGATGTTGCAATGGCTTTTTCACCCATATTATTACGTTCTAAATATATTCTCTCTACCCCATCACAAGGAGATTTGTTCCAAGACTCTGTATAAGTATTAACCACAACACGTTCCGTATAGTTTTGATTAATCTGTGGCGCAGCTTCTATATTTTTAGTTTTTGATTTTAAGTCAGCCATCATCTTATTTTAGCATGAAGAAAATATGATTCGAAATGACTCTTTTTTGATAATATATAAGAAGAATGACAGAAAAAGTTAAAAGACCCTGGGGTTACTATAGAGTAGTACACACTATTGATAAGACTGTAAAAGTTAAAGAATTAGTTATAGAGCCAGGAAAAAGCTTGTCTATGCAAAGACATTTCAAAAGATCTGAGATGTGGTATGTAGTAAAAGGAAAATGTATGGTTAATGAAGATTTACTAGAACCCCTATCCGATGCCTATAATATACCTGTTGAAACATGGCATAGGGGTCATAATCCATTTGATGAACCATGTCATATTATAGAAGTCCAGCATGGAACTGAATGCATTGAAGAAGATATAGAGGTTGCTGATTAGTCTTTTGAATTAACTAGGATTATTATAAAAATCTAAAAAAGTTTTTGTTACAAGATATGGTCTTTTGTAGTTTTTTAGAAATTGTTCTTTTAATTCTTTTGCTAGAGGCATGGGATTATCGCCTAGGTTGTCCATAGCCCGAATCCCTTTATTTGTTTCCATAAAAGAAAATCCTTTATAATGAGATAATCCATCAATTTTAAACACAAAACTCCTAGCTCTTACAAATAGAATATAGACTTCAAAATCTAATATGATAGAAGAAAATTCAAGCCGACCTTCATCATCTGAAATTTTGTTAATTTGCAACTCTTCTAGCTTAGTTTCAAGATCTTGCTTTAATAAATCTACTTCAGAGAGGTGGTTGATAACAACATTCGTAAATGGGACTAAAAAGTCGACAGAGGTCTTAATATTTATCTCTTCTTTTTGAATAGGCTCAATCATTACAATCCATTATAAGAATTTAATTTATAGCATAGTATAACATGAAGAGAATCTGAAAGGGATTCAGTTATAATTAAAAAATATAATTTAAAGATTCCTATAATCATGTAAGATATTCATCTTAATAATTAAAAAAAGATGCCAATAACAGAAATATTAATTTTAGCCATATTATCTCTATTTCAATCCATATTCGGAGTAGGTTTATTGATTTTTGGAACGCCTGCTTTTCTTCTTCTTGGTTATAGTTTCTTCGATGTCCTTAATATTCTCCTCCCTTATTCGATAATCATAAGCTTGATGCAGTTAGTATTTTATAAATCAGATTCAAGAGATTTCTCATTAAATTTTTTAAAATTCACTATACCAACAGTAATCTTAAGTTTATATATACTCAGCCTTTATAATGATAAAATAAATTTTCTGCTATTAACTTCGTTGACTATTATTATTTTTTCTATTTTTAATATTTTTAAAAAAGATTTTATTCTCATACCATCTAAAAATAGTAAAACTTTCCATTATTGGTTAATATTTCTTGGTCTTATACATGGTTTTACAAATCTTGGTGGAAGCTTGCTAACTCTAATATCAACAAGTATCAATAAGTATAAAAATGATATAAGGGGAAATATTGCATCAGGTTATTTGCTATTAGGTATAACTCAGATGATCTATATAAATATATTTATTACGCAGTTTGACTTCAGCTATTTAAAATATATTTATATCCCTATTCTTTCTATTCTCTTGACACGAAGTATATATAAAAACATTAACGATGAATCTTTTTCCTTTATTTTAAATATATTGATTCTATTTTATGGTCTTTATATTTTTTTCATGAACATCTAGAAGATTTTTTATAAATTTATTTTACTATCTTGACATAACATGCATTATATCTTGCATCACCACAGTCACCCTTTGCAAATGCATCCGTTATGATACTTGTATTAGATAATTGAATATTCAGCATGACAAGACTAAAAGCAATCACTGTTAAGACTGTTTTAATATAGTTATCCA
>CAYFEQ010000007.1:0-23344 GCA_964342155.1 uncultured Ectothiorhodospiraceae bacterium
AAAACTAATAATTATTTGCATACATCAATATATTATAATATACTTATATATATTGCCTCCTCTGCTTATTTAAGGGGCTGACAAGGATCGTTGGCTTCTTAAACTAATCTTCAACAAACAAATGAGTGCCAACTTTTATCTCATATGAACTAACATTTTCCGTAGTATTTTTACCAAAAAAGACGGATATAGCTCGTATTGTATTACCATGAGAAACAACTAGAATTTTTCCTGTTTTCGGCAATTCAATAAGAAAAGAGTCTACTCTGTCATGGACATTTTTTAGACTTTCACCATTTGGAGGACACACCTCCCAACCTCTACGAGCTAAGAAAAAAGTTTCCTCTCCAACCTCGCTTTTAATTAAATCTTTACTTTTGCCAGACCAATCCCCATAACTTCTTTCTTTGAGCCTTTCATCTATAATAAACTCTTTTTCAGTGATTATATTTGTTGTTTGTGTAGCTCTTTTAAGTGGAGAGGAATAAATATAATCAAAATCAACATCATGAAATTCAGTTTGTAATTCATGCGCCTTCTTTAATCCTAATTCAGTAAGATTTGGGTCATGCCAGCCAGTAAACAGTTTCTTTTCATTATATTCTGATTGTGCATGTCTGACGAACCAGATCGATCGGCCTTTGGTCATACTTAATTATCATTCTTTTCATTATCATTTTCAACAGCAGATAAATCATCAACTAATTCATCTTTTGCTTCAGAGTGTTCTTTGGGATTGACAAATCTAGAAAAAAATATACCTAGTTCATAAAGTATCCAAATTGGTACTGCTAAGAGTGTTTGTGAAATTACATCAGGTGGGGTTAATAACATTCCTATAATAAATGCACCAACTATTACATATGGTCTTTTTTTTGTTAACCGCTCTTTTGTGGTGGCATTTGTATAAACGAGCATAATTGTAATAATAGGAACTTCAAAAGCAAATCCAAATGCAAAAAACAAAGTAACTACAAAATCTAAATATCTTCCTATGTCTGTCATGACTGCAATTCCTTCAGGTGCAATACTTACAAAAAATGCAAAAATCAATGGAAATACAACAAAGTATGCAAAGGCAGCACCTAGATAAAATAAAATGCTGCTAGATAAGATTATAGGAAAGATTAATTTTTTTTCATGTTCATACAGCCCTGGCGCAATGAATCTCCATAGATGATACAGGATGAACGGTATCGTAATGAAAATTGACAATATTAAAACTAATTTAAAAGGTATAAAAAATGGTGAGGCTACATCAATTGCAATCATGTTGCTACCACTTGGTAGGCTAGCAATCAATGGTGCGGCTAATCTAGTATATATTTCATCAGCAAAAGGAAAAAGAATAATAAAAATAACAAGAATAAAAAAAAGAATTTTAGATATTCTTGATTTTAATTCTTTTAAGTGGGGTATATATGACTTGAAAGAATTGTCATTTGTTTTTTCTGAATTCATGAAGAGCTGTCTTTATCATCTTTTATTGTTTTAATTTCATCCTCAATTCTGTTCATGTGACTTTTTTGTTCTTTGATAATCTTATTAAGATCTGAGGATTCAGTTTCTTGATCTATGGATTCCTTTATTGATAGAAAATGTCTTTGTATTTTACCGAACCATTTCCCCATATAGCCTGCAACCACAGGCAATCTCTCTGGTCCAAGGACAAAGAGCATTAATAATAGGATTAAAAGAAGTTCCCAAAAACCTATATCAAACATAAAAGTTTACTTTTTATCATCTTTACCAGATTCATTTTCAATAACTTTGTCATTAGCATCTTCATCTTTTGAAGATTTTTTGAAACTTTTTATTGCCGCACCAAGATCAGAACCTACATTTCTAAGCTTTTTTGTGCCAAATAATACAATCACTATGACAAGTATTAATAATATTGAACCTGGACCAATACCACCGGTAAACATCATTCATACCTCTTCTGTTTTCTCATCTCTTTTTCATCAAGTCCTGAAATTCCAAACCTTCTATTAAGTTCATCTAAAATATCTTTTGATGATAACTGATTAAATGATAAAGCCACTAAGCTATGAAACCACAAATCTGCTGCCTCATGAATCATTTGTTTAGTATCTTTTGATTTAATTGCTTCTATAAATTCATTGGTTTCTTCAAGTAATTTTTCAGATATATACTCGTTACCTTTACTAAAACATGAAGAAACATAGGACTTTTCAGAGGGTGAATTTAATCTTTCGACCATAACATTATCTAATCGATCTAAAATATTCTTTTTATTGACTACATTATTCATATTAACAGACTAACATAAATTCTCAGAGACGTACTAAAACTCCATGTTTTTTGAGATATTCTTTTACTTCTTTTACCGAAAAAACTGAAAAATGAAAAATACTAGCAGCAAGTATGGCATCAGAATGACCTTTTAATACAGCATCACGAAGATGGTTAAGTGTTCCCGCTCCACCTGATGCAATAACCGGTATAGTGGTCGCAACAGAAATAGAGTTTAATAATTCAATATCAAAGCCTTCTTTTGTCCCATCTCTATCCATGCTAGTGAGTAAAATTTCTCCAGCTCCTCTTTCTTGTAATTCTAAAGCCCATTCATATACATCCAAATCTGTTTCTCTCCTTCCTCCATGTGTATAGACTTTCCAACCATTACCTTTCGTATCTTTTTTGGCATCAATTGCAGCCACTATACATTGACTACCAATTTTACTACTTAACTCATTAATTATATTTGGATCAGCTACAGCGGCACTATTAATTGTAACTTTATCCGCTCCTGCATTGAGAAGATTTGTTACATCAGCAAAAGTAGAAACTCCACCGCCGACTGTCAATGGGATGAATACCTCCTTGGCTACTTTTTCTACAACATCAATAATAGTTTTACGATTTTCATGTGTGGCGGTGATATCTAAAAAAGCAATTTCATCTGCTCCTTCAGAATCATAACGTTTTGCAACTTCTACTGGATCACCAGCATCTCTTATATCTTTAAATTTTACTCCTTTAACAACTCTACCGTTGTCTATATCTAAGCAAGGTATAATTCTTTTTGTAATACTCATTTCAATTATTAAACAAATTTATTGTCTCATTAAGATTTATTTTTTGTTCATAGAGTGCTTTACCAATAACAGCTCCAGATAAACCATATTTAGTTAATGTATCTAATTTTTTTATATCATCTATAGAACTAATTCCACCAGAAGCTATTACAGAAATATCATTAGATTTAACAATATTTTCTATTGCAGAAAAATTAATACCTGCCAACATACCATCCTTACTAACATCCGTGAAAACTACTTCCGAAATATTATGCTGTTTAAGATTATTAATAAATTTCTTAGAATCATATGCCGTTGATTTTTTCCATCCTTCGGTAGCTAAATTCCCATTCTTTATTGCAATATCAACTATGATTCTCTCCTTTATTTTTTTATCTAAAGTAGACAGAAAATTCAGATCATCAACAACTTTTGTTCCTAATATAACTCTATCTATTCCAATATTAAGATATAAGTTGATGTCATCTATATTTCTTATTCCTCCACCAACTTGTATGTATAGATTAGGAAATGTTTCTTTGATGTTAGAAATATGATCAAAATTAACAGGTTTGCCAGATTTAGCTCCATCTAAATCGATAATATGTAAGTTTTTTGTTCCTTGATTTACCCATTCTTGAGCTACAGATAAAGGGTCATCAGAATACGTTTTAATTTGTTGATAGTCACCTTTATTTAATCTAACACACTGCCCATTTTTTAAATCTATTGCTGGAAAAATCTTCATTTTAAATCTATAAACTGCCATCCCATTTTATAAAATTTTCCAAAAATTTTAATCCTATTTTAGAACTTTTTTCTGGATGAAATTGGACTGCAACAATATTATCTCTATATATTGCTGATACAAACTCTATGCCATAAGAAGTAGTCCCCAAGACAAGTTCTTTATTTTTAGGTTCTACAAAATAACTATGAACAAAATAAAAATAGCTGTCATCATCAATTTTATTCCATAAAACATGATTGGCTATTTTTTTAACCTTATTCCACCCCATATGCGGAATTTTGAGTTTTTTATTTTCGTCATGTAAAGCTATTTCTAAACTTGATACTTTGCCATCAAATATATTTAGACAATTAACACCTTTGTTTTCCATACTCAATGTCATTAAAACCTGTAGGCCCATACAAATCCCAAGAAAAGGTTTTTCCTTTATTATTGTATTAAATTCATTAACGGAGAATGTTTTTGATATATTCGACATACATTCAGACACAGCTCCTTGACCAGGAAAAATAATATGACTACAATTTTTAATTTGTTCTAAAGAATTAGTAACTTTAACTTTTGAATTTTTATCAATCACATAATCAACCGCTTTTGCAACGCTATGGAGGTTTCCCATTCCATAATCAATAATTGCAATCTCGGCCATTAGATTAGTTCTTTAGTCGATGGTATTTTATTTAACTGTCTAGAATCAATGGACACTGCCATTTTAAGTGCTTTTCCAAATCCTTTAAAAATTGTTTCTGCTATGTGGTGAGAATTAGCACCTTTCAAATTGTCAATATGCAATGTTACTTTTGCATGGTTAACAAAACCTTGAAAAAACTCCTGAAGCAAGTCTACATCAAATTCACCTACGCGTGACCTAGGGTACTTCACATTATATTCTAATCCTGGTCTACCCGAAAAATCTAAAACCACTCTAGATAAAGCCTCGTCTAAAGGTATATATGCTGATCCAAATCTAACAATTCCTTTTTTATCTCCTAATGCCTTTTCTATCACTTGTCCTAAGACTATGCCAATATCTTCAACAGTATGATGAGCATCAATTTCTAAGTCACCGTGCGCCTTCATACTCAAATCTAGCATGCCATGTTTGGCAACTTGCTCTAACATATGTTCAAGGAAAGGAAGACCTGTTTCTAAAGAAGCACTTCCCATTCCATCTAGATTAAGTTCAGCATTAATATTAGTTTCTTTTGTTTTTCTTTCTATCTGGGCTATCCGTTTTTTCATATGATATCTATAACATATTATAAGGTTTTAAGCCATCCCCTGACGGCCTTAAGTAATTCATCACTGTTATCTTGATGATAATGATTAGAGCCATATATTTCAATTTGTGATGATTTTATGTTGGATGACATCTTTATACTTTTAAATCTTTCACTTGCATTTTTTTTAACAAAATTATAATCATACTCTCCAAAAATATCTAATATAGGTTTTTTAATTTTTTTAAATGGATACGGCCTAATAATTCTTTGTCCAAGATCTGTTGCCTCTGAACCTATTAAAACAAATGCATCAATTGAACTTACTCCATATTTTTCAATCCATGACATCAACATATGTACTCCGCAGCTATGAGCAATGATGATTATATCTTTATTGGTTTTAGAAATTTCTTTTATGCTTGCTTGTATTCTTTCTGTTGAATAATTAAAAATACCAACATAGTCATAATATGTAGATCCTTTTTCTAAAACAGGTAACTGCATAGAGTATGTATTAAAACCACTTTCAAACAATCCTAACCTCAATGGATTGATTACAGATTCTTCATCGGGATGGAGTCCTCGACCATGAAGTAATAAGATAGATTTTTTATATTGAGAGGATAAATGTTCAATAACAAAAAATCTCTCTCCAAGATTAGATGAAAGCTCAATCAAATTACCATCAAATATATTTTCTAGTATTTGTTTATGTATATTTTTTTCCTTTTTATAATTTGGTTTTTCTTCACCCAACAAAAGTTTTGAGTTCAACGTAAACCAAAATATAAGAAAATATGCTAGTCCTTTAACCCAGAAGTTTTTGAACATCGCTAAATATCTCTAAAATCTTTAATGTAATTCCTTCCTCTAATAATGAATGTCCTGCATTATCAATCACAAATAAATCTGAATTATTAAGCTTTTTTTGAAGATCATGAGCTTGATTAAGAGGACAAACTATATCGTATCTACCATGAACTATAAATGTTTTAATATTTTCAATTTTTTTTATGTTTTTAAGGATTTGATTTTCATCTATAAAACAATTGTTTTGAAAAAAATGTGTTTCAATCATTGCTAATGAAGCTGAACAACTTAAAAACTGATTAACAACTTTTTTTGAGGGTAATAATGTTGAGCAATACCCTTCCCATTCAGCCCATTTAGTAGAATATTTTTCTGACTCTATAACATCATTGCCATGTATTCTTTTATGATATGCTGACAAAAAGCTTTTCCTTTCTTCTTCAGGTATATCTTTGATAAATTCATTCCAATGCTCAGGAAAAATTGATGACGCACCATTTTGATAAAACCAATCTATATCTTTTTTTCTACATAAAAAAATACCTCTTAATACAAGAGAATATATACTTTCGGGATATTCCTCTGCATACAAAAGAGCTAATGTAGACCCCCAAGATCCACCATATAAAATAAATTTTTCTATTTCTAATTCTTTAGAGATTTTTTTTATATCTTGAATTAATGATTGAGACGTATTATTTTCAACTGAACAATAAGGTTTTGATTTACCTGAACCGCGTTGGTCAAAAAGTATAATTCTATATATTTCAGGATTGAAATATCGCCTATAGATTTCACTAAGCCCAGCTCCAGGACCTCCATGAAGGAAAATAACTGGCGTACCTTTAGGGTTACCAACTTGTTCTATATAAATCTCATGAGTATCATCTACTTTTAAAAACTGTTCTTTATATGGATTTATTTCTGGAAATAAGTGCATTATTATCTAGCTACTTGTAAGGATATTCTCCACCTTGTGGTCTTGTTTGGAAAAGTCTCAAGCTCCACATATATTGACTTAAGTCTTTACTTATTAGATTCTCTAATCTTGCATTTATTGATCTAGCATCTTTTTCATTGTCACCGGATGGGAAATTTTCTAAAGGTTTGTCTACATAAGTTTTATAACTATTTGAGTTTGAATCATAGAGATTTATACATGGTATTACAGCAGCATTAGTTAATGAAGAAAGTTTACCAATTGAACTCAGGGTTGCTTTTAATTCATCAAAAAAAGGCACAAAAACAGAATCTTTCTTACCAAGATCTTCGTCTGCAAGATAATAAAAAACTAATGGTTTTTTTAATGCTTTAATTATATTTTTGAAGATAAATTTTTCTCTTGGGAATACGACAACATTATCTGTAGATTTACTTCTAGATCTTCCAATAAACCAATTTAATAATTCGTTTCTAAAAGGTTTATAAATGCTAATTATAGGGAATGATGAAATTGATCTTCCTCCAAAATCAAGTGTAACCGTGTGAGCTGTAAATAGAATTACAGATCTTCCGTTTTGTAATTCATTTTGTATATAATGGATATTATCTAAAGAACATATTTTTTGAAGTTTAATATCGCTTTTCCACCATAAAACAGGAATGTTTAAATATGATTTTCCAAGATTTTTAAAATATTCTTTCACTATTTGTTTTATTTCAATCTTGCTTTTATCCTTAAAACATAAGCTAAGATTCTTTTCAGCGATATTTTTTCTTTTTTTATTTGTTGTGTAAATAAGAAAACCTAAAAAAGCCCCGATTGTGTCACGGAATATTTTTGGCAAATAAGTCAAAATTAGTGATAGTAAAATTATTATCCATCCCAACCAATATTGAGGGAAAAAATATCTATATGAAAATTTTTCACCTTCATTTACCTGCATATTTAAAGGATTGTTCTCTGATAAAAAAGGCTTGGCTCTATCTGTCATGGTATTTTAGTATTTCCAAAAGTATGGTGTAATAATTATCAATAATGTAAATATTTCAAGTCTTCCCAACAACATTGTAAATGAGAGTAAATATTTGGCAAAATCATTAATTGATGAATAGTTTCCATATGCAGTTCCTAATGCAGGCCCCAAATTATTGATGCAAGATGCTACTGCAGAAAATGCTGTCGTTGAATCTAATCCTGTTGCTAACAAAATCAATGAAATAATGAAGAATGAAATCAGATAAAGTATAAAAAAATTCCAAGCTGTAGAAGAGATATCTTCAGGAATTAATCTATCATTCATCTTTATAGGTAATTCTGCTGAAGGATGCAATAATTTTAACAACTCTCTTCTAATCAATTTAAATAATAATATTATTCTTATAACTTTCATCCCACCACCCGTTGAACCTGCACATGCTCCAATAAAACTTGCTGTTATTAAAGTTGATATGATAAATGACGGCCATAAATTGTAAGTCGTGCTAGTAAAGCCTGATGTAGTAATAAAAGAAATTGTCTGAAAAAAGATATGTCTCAAGTGTGTAAAGTCAGTACTAAATAATCCATAACTAGTTATAGTTAATATAAAGAATGACATAATAATTAAGTAAGTTCTTGCTTCAGAATCTTGAAAATAAACTTTAACGCTTTTATTTTTCAAAGACAAGAAATGCAATATAAAGTTCATGGCTGACAAAATCATAAAAATCATACAAATACTCTCAATTGCAGAACTATTGAAAAAACCTATGCTTTTATCATGTGTTGAAAAACCGCCAATAGCTATAGTTGAGAAACTGTGACTAATTGCATCAAATAAATTCATACCGGCTAAAAAATATGAAAGAGCACAAAAAAAAGTTAGACCTAAATAAACTGTCCATAAGTTTTGAGCAGTCTCAGCAATTCTAGGTGAAATTTTTGTATCTTTAATAGGTCCGGTTGATTCTGCTTTGTATAATTGCATTCCTCCAACCCCAAGCATTGGTAATATAGCAAGCGCTAAAATTACAATTCCCATTCCTCCTAACCACTGCAGCATTTGTCTATAAATTAATAATGATGGTGTTAAAGTGTCAATATTGTTTAAAATTGTTGCCCCTGTAGTTGTCCAACCTGAAACAGACTCAAATAAGGCATCAGCAAAGGACAATGATAACTGCTTATCCAACATAAATGGAATTGATCCAAATAAACTTAGAACTACCCAAAATAAAACTACAATAAGAAAGCCCTCTTTAGTTCTTATGTCATTTTTTTCCCCTCTATTTGGATAATAAAATATCAAACCTACTAGAGAAAAAATTATGAAAGAAGTAATAAAAATGTCAGTATTTTGATCGTTGTATAGAAGGGATGTGATTATTGGTATCACTAATGAAAAACCAAATAATATTAGCATCATGCCAAGTATTCTTTGAATGAGAGAATAATTCATAGTTTTTAGAAAAAACCAACCTCTACCTGAAATAATTTTTCAATGACTGCTATATCTTTTTTATTAAGTGTAAATATTATAACATGGTCCTCTTCTTCAATTTCTATATCTTGATTAGCTAAAATAACTTTTTCTTTTCTTACTATTGCTCCTACATTAATAGTTTTTGGTAATTCAAGTTCAGAAATCTTTTTCCCAACCAATTTTGATGTTTTTTTATCACCGTGAGCGATTACTTCTATTACTTCTGCACCACTTTTACCTACTGAATTAACTTTAACGATATCACTTGTTCTAACAGATGCTAAGAGTGAACTAATTGTTACATCTGCAGGTGAAACAACGATATCTAATTCTTTAGATACTAGACTCCTATAAGAAGATTTATTGATAATTGCAACAGTCTTTTTTGCCCCTAAGTCTTTAGAAAGCTTAGAAGATAAAATATTCATTTGATCATCATTTGTTACAGCACAAAAATAATCTACATCACTTATTCCTTCATCTTTCAGAAAATTTTCGTCTGAAATATCATCATTTAGAACTACAGTAGAAGTAAGTTTTTCTGCAACTTGTTTAGATTTCATTTTGTCTTTTTCAATCAATTTTACACTGTAACTAGATTCTAAATTTTTAGCCAAGACAGAGCCTACATTGCCGCCGCCTGCAATCATGACATTACGTGCTTGTCCTTCAGGCTTTCTAAGTTCACTCATAAATCTCATATTTTCTTCAGTAGCTATAAAGAAAACTTCATCATCAACTTCTACAACTGTATTTCCAGTCGGATATATAGGCTTATCATTTTTGAAAATAATTCCTACCCTGACATCTACTTTTGGTAAATGTATACGGAATTCAGATAGTTTTTTACCAGCCAGCGGACCTTCTGCTAAAACTTTCACAGCTACTACTTGTACTAAACCACCAGCAAATTGGAAAAATTGGAAACACCCAGGATGGGTCATGATATTTTGTAAATATTCTGTTAATAAAATACTAGGACTAATAACTTCATCAATTGAGAAGAAGTCATTTTTAAATCCTTCTTCTATAGTTAAATATTCATTAGGTCTTAGCCTAGCAACCGTCCTTGGTACACTGAATACTTGTTTTGCAATTTGACAAGCTACCATATTAACTTCATCACTTGATGTAACCGCAATAATCATATCGCAATCCTTAACACCGGCTAATTTTTGAATAGCAGGATATGCAGCATTCCCGCATAGAGTTTTAATATCTATTTTTTCTTGCAGATCATCAAGGACTGATTCATCTGTATCTATGACAGTAATGTCATTACCATCATCCGAGAGTATTTTTGCTAAGGATGAACCGACGGAGCCACCGCCAAAAACTGTAATTTTTTTCATTTGCTAAAATGACTCATTTTCAAGACCCCATTCTACACCAAATAATCCTAATGAAAATATATTATTTATGTGATTTAGTGTTTAATTTGTTCCCTAATTCTTGATACAAAACTGCTATTGGAATTACATAAATCCCCTGCGGTTATGATATTTTTGCCAGGGATTTGAAGTTTTTTAATACACAAAATACCTTTACCTGTGGAAATTGATAACCCATTTTTATCTAAATTAATAATTCCACCGGGCTTAATCTCAGTTTTTGATTCTAGAGCTTCTGCTAACCATATCTTTATTGATTTATTGAGTATCTTTGCCTCTGCAATTGGCCAGCCAACAAAAGCTCTTACTTTTAAAAGTATATTTTCTGCAGAATCATTCCATTCAATCATAGATTCATTCTTTAAAATTTTTTTTGCATAGCTACTATTAGATTCATTTTGTTTTATAAACTGTGACTGGTCGGCAATCTTTTTTATAGCATCTTCCAAATGATTAGAAGCTAATTTAGATAATTTTTTTTGCAAAGTTAAATTATCATCAACTTCTAATATTTCTAATTCATGTATTGCAACTATATCTCCTTTATCTAATTGTTCATTTATTTTGAAAAAGGTTATGCCTGTATTTTTATCTCTATTTAATATTGCCCGTTGTATTGGGGCTGCTCCTCTCCATTTTGGTAATATTGATGCATGAATATTTAAACAACCATATTTTGGTATTTTTATTAATTCTGAGGGTAAAATCTTTCCATAAGCAAAAATGATACATAAGTCAGGATTCAGTTCCCTAATCGATGAGACGAACTTTACATCAGTTATTTTTTCAGGTGAAAACACTCTGATTTGGTTTTTTTTAGCAAAAATTTCAACAGGTGTTTGCTGCGACTTACCTCTTTTTCCTATTTTTTCATTTTGAGTCACAACACCTAATAATTCATTTTTTAAGTGTTTAATCTGATTAATGATTTGAATCGTATATAGTGGACTACCAAAAAAAATTATTTTCAATACGACTCCTGAATTATTTATATTGAATAAGGTACATTTTTTCGTTGCACTTTTATGCCTTGAGCTTCCATCTTTTGTATTTTTTTCTCAATATTTTCTCTTTTTGCTAGAGACAAATAGTCTACAAAAAGTTTTCCATTAAGATGATCAAGTTCATGTTGTATGCAGACTGCAAGTAAACCTTCAGCCTTCCCGTTATATTTTTGACCATCTGTATTCTTTGCTTCATATTCAATAAGATCATACCTGTCTACTTTTTCATAAAAGCCAGGAACTGAGAGGCAACCTTCTTCAAATTGTATTTTTTTTTCTTTTTTAGTTATTACTGGATTAATTAATACTAATGGCTCATTTCTCTTTTCGCTGACATCTATGACTATGATATTTTTTATTATATTCACCTGTATGGCGGCCAATCCAATCCCTTTTTCTAAATACATCGTTTCCAACATATCTTTGACAATTGTATGCAAAGATTCGTCAAAATTCTCAACATCTACGCCTTTTTGTCTCAATCTATTATCTGGAAAATGTAGTATTTCAAGTATCGCCATTACAGTATTCCTAAAAAAAGTATTTGTAAAACATAGTCTTTTAATAGTATAAAGTAAAAAAATGATTTTTTATAAGAGATTCAATAAAGGAAATGAAAAATTTACTGATTGTAGAATCACCAACTAAGGTAAAATCTATACAAAAGTTTTTAGGTAAAGACTTCAAGGTTGTTGCATCTGTTGGCCATGTAAGGGATCTGGTTGCTACCGGCAAAAAGGGTATTGATGTTACGAATGGATATCAGCCTGTTTGGAAGGTAACCAAAGAAAAAAAGGATATCTTGGCTGATATAAAAAAATTTTCCCAAGATGCGGAAAATGTCTACTTTGCTACTGATCCCGATAGAGAAGGTGAAGCTATTTCAAAACACATATACGATATTCTCAATGAATCTGATGGATTAAAAAATAAAACCATACATCGTGTTGCATTTAATGAAATTACAAAAAATGCTGTACTTGATGCTATGAAGCATCCGCGTCAAATTTCTATGGATTTATGGAATGCCTATTTGGCAAGGCGTACTCTGGATTATCTAATGGGATATGATATTTCAGAATTTCTATGGAAAAAAGTAAGTAGAGATGCAAGAGGTGGAAGAGTACAAAGCCCAGCCTTACGTCTAATTGTAGAAAGAGAAAAATTAATTTCTGATTTTAAGCCTATAGAATTTTGGATAACCACAATAAATGCTTGTAGCGGAAATGATTGTATAGATACTGAGCTAATATCAATTAATGGTGAAAAAATAAAGAAAAATAATATAACAACTATTAGTAATCAAAAAGAAGCTGAGGCTAACAAGAAAGAAATTTCTAAGTATAAAGAGTTAGAAATAAAATCAATAAAAACTTCAGAAAGGAAAATGAAACCAAAAGCTCCTTTTACAACTGCATCTTTGCAACAAACCGCCTACACAATGCTTGGTTTTTCTGTAAAACAAACTTCTAGTATTGCGCAAAGACTCTATCAAGGAGTTGATCTCGGAGATGGGGAGACAGTCGGTTTAATTACTTATATGAGAACTGATTCTACTAATTTATCTGTCGAATCACTAAATGAATTGAAAAGTTACTTAACAGAAAAGCATCCAAAATTTTGTTCAGAAGAAGCCAGAAAATATCAAAATAAAGTGAAAAATGCGCAAGAAGCACATGAAGCAATACGTCCTACCTCAATATACAATGAGCCAGAAAAAATCAAACCATACTTAGAAGAAGCAGAATACAAACTATATTCTTTAATTTGGAAGAGAACTGTCTCTTCTCAGATGACTGATGCCGTATATCAACAAGTTAACTTAGAATTATTTTTGGACAATAAATTTGAATTCAAATATTCAGGTTCGTTTATTAAAGAGAATGGTTTTAAAGAAGTTTATGATCTATCTGAGAATGATGAAAAAGAAAAGCTTAATAAGAAAATATTAGAAAAACTAAAAGCTGGTGATAAATTATCAATTAAAAATATAGAAATTGAACAAAAATTTACTCAACCTCCTCCTCGATATAATCAAGCTAGTTTAATCCAAGCTTTGGAGGAACTTGGCATTGGTAGGCCATCTACATATGTAACAATTATTTCGAAAATTATGGAAAGTAATTATATAGACCCAGATAAAAGTAATTTTCAACCTACTGCATTAGCAAGAGTAGTTTGTGATACATTGCTAGAACATTTCAGCAATGATCTTGTAGATTATGAATTCACTGCAAGGCTCGAAGAAAACCTTGATAAGATTTCATTAGGTCAACAAGATGCAGAATCATGTATTAAAAAAACATATGAGCCTTTTAAAACTAATTTGGATCATAAACAAGAAACAGTTGATATATCTGAACAGCGTATGCTTAAAGACCTTGGGCCTCATCCAGAAACTAAAAGACCTGTGTCAGTTCGTCTAACAAAATATGGTCCTACAATCCAAATGGGTACTAAAGAAGATGAAGAAAAACCAAAATGGGCAGCATTAACACCTGAGCAAAAAAAGAATATTGATTCTATAACGATGGATGACGCTATCAGATTATTTAAATTACCGGAAAAAATTGGTACCTTTGAAGATGAAGATATTTTAATTAATATTGGCCCATTTGGTCCATATGTGAAGTGCGGCAAAACAAATGTCTCAGCAAGAAATGTAGATATTTTTTCTCTCAAAGAAGAAGAGGCTACGATACTTATAAAAGAAAAAAGAGAATTGGATGCTAATAAAGAAATTAAAGTATTTGAGGATAAGGGCATAAAAATTCTTAATGGTATTTATGGTCCTTATGTAACAAATGGTAAAGTTAATGTTAAAGTACCTAAAGATGTCGAACCTAAGTCACTAGAAGAAGAAACTTGTATAGAAATGATAAACAATGCTCCGAAAAGGAAAAGAAGGAGAAGAAGGTTTACCTCTAAAAAAACATGATGAAAGGCAATCCAGCTGGAGCAGTTGAATACCTAAAAAATGGGAAAATTATTGCTTACCCAACTGAAACAGTTTTTGGTATAGGTTGTGATCCATATCAAGAACATGTAGTAGAAAGAATCTTTCATTTAAAAAACAGACCACCTACAAAAAAATTTATTTTGATTTCCTCATCTTATGATCAATTAGAAGAAGTAATTGATACAAAAAAAATTACTGACGAGGTTTTGAATTCATGGCCAGGGCCAAATACTTGGCTAGTTCCACCAAATACTAAACTTCCAAAATGGCTCATTAGTGAAGAGAATGGTTTGATTGCAGTGAGAGTTTCCGAGCATAATGCAGTTAAAGAAATATGTGAAAAATTTGGCAAGCCGATAATTTCAACCAGCGCAAACTTATATAAATCAGAAAATTTAAAAAATTATAAAGATGTAGAAAATATCTTTTCTGAAAAGATTGATTATTTAGTTATTGGTGATACTGGCAAATATAAAAATCCAAGCATAATAAGAAATATGTTAACCGGTGAAATAGTAAGAAAATGACAAATGTAAAAGAATTAAAAAAAATTGAAAATAATTTTAGAGACATACAAAAAAGAATTATTGGTTCATTTTCAGAGTTTTCACCAAAATTAAGATCTACTATAACAAATTGGAAATATAAAACAGGTGGAGGAGGTAGAAGTTGCAAGATTAATGATGATAAAGTTTTTGAGCAAGGTGCAATAAATTTTTCATCTATAAAAGGAAAAGTTCTCCCTGGCAGTGCATTAGAACACAAATTCCCAAAAGATGTCACTAGCTTCCAAGCAATTGGAGTATCAGTAGTTATACATCCACACAATCCTTTTGTACCATGCTCACATTTAAATGTTCGCTTTTTTACTCTTAAGAAAAAAAATAGTTCAAACTTGTGGTGGTTTGGTGGTGGCTATGATTTAACACCATATTTTCCATATAAACAAGATGTTGATCTATGGCATAACAATGCTAAGAAAATGTGTGATAAATATGATAAAAGTTACTATAAAAAATTTAAACAAGCTTGTGATAACTATTTTTTTTTAAATCATAGAAATGAGAAAAGAGGAGTAGGGGGAATTTTTTTTGATGGGCTCAATAAGAAAGATAAGAACCACTACCTTAAGTTTGTTGATGATGCTAGTAATACTTTTGTATCAAGTTATTTGAATATTGTGAAAGATAGGAGTTCTAAAAAATTTACTAAAAGTCAGAAAGATTTTCAACTCTATAGAAGAGGAAGATATGTTGAATTTAACCTAGTATATGATAGAGGAACACTATTTGGTTTACAATCGGGAGGAAGAATAGATTCAATTTTAATGTCTTTACCTCCACAGGTTTCTTGGAATCTAAAAAAAACTACTAATATTAAGAAATATGAAAAAAATTTATTAAAATTTATAAAAAAATAGGCTTCATGCAAAAGTCTTATTTAACAACTCAGTATTTTCAATAATTTCGTCTTCATTCAAATCAACAATTGCTGTCGTTAATCTAGATATACAATTTAATTTACCTGCTTCATTACTGATATCAATATTCCATACATGGATAGATTTACCAACATTTATTGGAGTGGCTTTTCCAGTCACGAAACCTTTAAACACTGGTCTCAAGTGATTTGCATTAATCTCTAGCCCAACAGCTTTCTGCTTACGCATATTGATACATAAGTTAGAGGCAATACTGCCAAGTGATTCTGCAAGGACACAAGATGCACCTCCATGAAGCATTCCTCTAGATTGTCTTGTTCTATCATCAACTGGCATTTTTGCGAGTATAAAATCTGATCCAATTTCTAAAAATTCTATGCCTAAATGATTGTTAAGCGTATTATTTCTAAGTGTTTTCACATTTTCTATTGTAAAATCTTCATACCAAATAGACATTTAATCTCCTATGTTTATAATTCTAGATAGATTAATATAACATCTTCTCTTAAAATAAAAAGTGCTGAGCTCAAAATGAAAAAAAGTTTTCCAAATACTCGCTTAAGAAGATTGAGATCTACAAAATCTCTCAGGAATTTGATAAGAGAAAATTCTCTATCTCCTCATGATTTAATACAGCCGATATTTCTCATAGAAGGAAAGAATAAAACTGAGAAAATAAAAACTATGCCTGACATATTTAGGTTTAGTATCGATAAAGCAATTATAGAAATAAAAAAGCTTAAAAACCTTGGTATTGAATCAGTCGCTTTATTTCCATGCATTAACAAAAAATATAAGGATTTAACTGGTACAGAGTCTTATAATCCAGATGGCCTTATTCAAAGAGCTATTTCAGAAATAAAATTAAAGATTGCTGATGTAACTATAATCAGTGATGTTGCTCTTGATCCATATACATCTCATGGACAAGATGGGGTTATATCCAAAAAAGGCAAAATTTTAAATGATGAAACAATAGAGGTTTTAATCAAACAAGCACTAAGTCATGCCAAATGTGGAGTTGATATTATTGCACCATCAGACATGATGGATGGTAGAATAAAAAAAATACGTCAAACTCTCGAGAAAAATTCTTATCATAATACGATACTTCTTTCCTACTCTGCAAAATATTCATCAAATTTTTATGGCCCTTTTAGAGATGCAGTTGGTTCTGCAAAAAATTTGGGGTCATCTAATAAAGATACGTATCAAATGGATTACTCTAATCAAAAAGATGCTATTAATGAAGTTGAGCTTGATATTAATGAGGGGGCAGATATTGTGATGGTTAAACCTAGCCTCCCATATTTAGATATTATCTGCAGGATAAGTCAAAAGTTTAATATACCAATCTTTGCATACCAAGTGAGTGGAGAATATTCTATGATCAAATCTGTAGCAAAAAATAATTCGCTTGATGAGAAAAAAATAGTTCTTGAAACTCTAACTTGTATAAAAAGAGCAGGCGCTAATGCGATTATTACTTATTTCGCAAAGGATGCATTAAAATGGATGAAGTAAAAAAATTTTCTGTATTTGGTATTCCTGTAAAGCATAGCCTTTCTCCTCTAATACATAAAGAATTTGCTAGACAACAAGGAATAAATATTCAATATAAAACAATTGAGCCAGATTCAGTTGAACATTTTGAAACACATGCTAATAGTTTTTTCTCAAAAAATGGTTTTGGTGCAAATATTACTATACCTCTTAAAGAACAAGCATTTAATTTCGCAGATGAACATGATACTTCTGCCTCAGAATGTGGCTGCGCTAATACTTTAATTCTACAAAATAATAAAATTAAATCTTTTAATACTGATGGGGACGGCTTCATTAAAGACTTAAAAGAAAAAGAAATTTCATTATCAGAAAAAAAGATATTGGTTCTTGGGGCGGGTGGTTCTGCTAGAAGCATTATAAATTCTTTGAGCAAGATAAATGTGGCGATGATAGGTATTTTTAGTAGAACGCAAACAAAAGTAGATACGTTAATTGATAAATATAAAAACTTCACAAATCTATGTAATTATGAAGAGAATTTAAAATATGATTTTATTATAAATACAACACCTATCAGCTTAAATGATGAAAAAATAGATTTCCCTATTAATATTTTTAATACTTCAAGCATAAGTTACGATCTATTTTATTCAAAAACAAAAACAAAGTTTCAATTATGGTCAAAAGATAATGGCGCTGATAAAGCCTATGATGGTCTCGGTATGCTTATTCAACAAGCAGCATTATCATATGATATTTGGAATAATTTCAAACCCAATACGAAGGAAATAGCTAGCAAATTAGGTTTCTGATTTTTTGTATTCGTTTTTTAAATCTACATAACTCTTAGCAGAATATATCAAAAACTTTTTTTCCTTATCTGTTAATTTTCTGAATTGTTTGGCAGGTGAACCAACATATAGATACCCACTTTCAATATTTTTACCTGGACCAACTAGTGAGCCAGCAGCAATCATACATTCTTGATTAATTACAGCTCCATCAAGTATCACACTTCCCATCCCAATAAGGCATCTATCTTTGATAGTGCAGGCGTGTAATATTGCCGAATGCCCGATCGTTACATCATTGCCAATTTTTAAAGGATATTCTTTACTGTATTCACTCTGGTGAGTTACATGGAGAATTGCTCCATCCTGAATATTAGTCCTATCTCCAATAATTATGCTACTAATATCTCCGCGAGCAACAGCTTGAGGCCATAGAGCACTGTCACTGCCGACTGTTACATCTCCAATAATTGTTGCTTGCTCATCAATGTATGCAGTTTTATGAATGGATGGACTTTTATTTTTATATTTTCTAATCATTTCATATAAATAGCGTCTTTTGATAAACTTACCATATATTATAATCATAAAATCTATGAGGAAGGTAAAATATTATGAGTGAAAAAATTGTACTGAGAGTTGGTGAGGCTTTAGTTGCTGGCGGACCAGCTGGAACTGCAGCTGAACCAGAAGTTATTATTGGAGAACTGGATGGTCCTTTTGGAACTGCATTTGCTACTTTAATGGGTGATCAAGCAAAAGGACATTCAAAAGTTTTAGCAATTATGAATACAGACGTAATGGTTAAGCCTGCAACCTTAATGGTAAGTAAAGTTACGGTTAATAAAGATAAATATACAAACATACTTATGGGTACAGTCCAAGCTGCAATAGCAAATGGGGTATTAGATTCAGTAAGGAATGGCGACATACCGAAAGAAAAAGCTAACGATTTAGGTATAATTGTCTCTGTGTGGTTGAACCCATCGGTTGCGAAAGATGATAATTTGGATCACAAAATACTGTTTGATATTCATCGTAAAGCCACAACTACCGCAATTCATAAAGCTATGAATAATGAACCTAGTATTGAGTGGCTACTTGAGAATCAAGATAAGATTATTCATAAGTATTATCAAATGGGTTTAGATGGAAAAATTTAAAATTAATGCTATCTAAAATCAAACTTTATTTTCAGCTAATGAGAATTGATAAGCCAATCGGATTCTATCTATTGTTCTGGCCTGTCCTTTGGGCATTCCTAGTATCAGCTGAAGGATCGCCGAATTTATATTACCTTTTGATATTCATATTTGGTGTAATAGCAACAAGATCGGCTGGCTGTGTAATAAATGATTATTTTGATCAGAAAATTGATAAAAAAGTAGAAAGGACAAAAAACCGTGTTCTTGCGAATCAAAATATTTCCAACGAGGAAGCATTAGTAATTTTTTTTCTATTGATATTCTTTTGTTTTATTTTACTACTTATGTTGGGATCACAAATTTTTTTATTTGCAGTTTTTTCATTTTTACTCTTAGTTCTTTACCCTCTCTCTAAGAGATATTTTAAATTGCCACAATTAGTTTTGGGTTTAGCATTTGGATCAAGCATACCAATGGTCTTTATTTTAGAAAGAAATGCAATAGATTTTAATTGTTTACTTTTATATTTCATAACTATTTCCTGGGCTATTGTTTATGACACTTATTATGCGATGGCTGATAAAAAAGATGATAAAAAATTAGGCCTTAAATCATCTGCTATATTTTTTGGAGATAATGATATAAAGTATTCTCTTTATCTTCATCTCTTTGTTGTTTTTTCCTTCTTGCTTTTAGGTATTTTAAATAATTTTGAAGTTATTTATTACATATTTGTCTTAATATCGATGCTTGTTGTTTTATATCAGAATATTTTGGTTCGCGGAAGGAAACCTTACCAATGTATTGCTGCTTTTGAAAATAATAATATATTTGGATTAATAATAACTTTTGGTCTACTATTAAATTATCTTTAATCATGAATAATAATTTAAATATCAGACATGACTGGACATTTACGGAACTAAAATCCCTTTATGACTTGCCATTTAATGATTTATTATGGCAATCACATCAATTACATAGAAAATATCATGATCCAAACAAAATACAAATCTCAACCTTGATGTCAATAAAAACAGGAGGTTGCCCAGAAGACTGTAAATATTGTTCGCAAAGTATCAGATATCAAACTGATGTGAAGCTTGAAAATACATTGCCTATTTCTGAAGTTATAGAACAAGCCAAGGAAGCTAAAAATCAAGGTGCTAGTAGATTCTGTATGGGCGCAGCATGGAGAAATTTGTCTGATACGAATCTTACAAAAATTATAGAAATGATACATGAAGTGAAAAAATTGAATTTGGAAACATGTATGACATTAGGGATGCTCAAAGAAGATCAAGCTAAAAAATTAAAAAATGCTGGACTTGATTATTATAATCATAATTTAGATACCTCAGAAGAATACTACTCCAAGGTAGTCACTACACGAACATACCAAGATAGGCTTGATACTTTAAGTCATGTTAGAAAAGCTGGAATTAAAGTTTGCTGCGGCGGTATTATTGGCCTGGGTGAAGATAGTGACGATAGGATAAAGCTTATCAATGTTCTTGCTAACCTAGAAGAACATCCTGAATCTGTACCAATTAATATGTTAGTCCAGGTCAAAGGAACTCCATTTTATCAGAATAAAGATGTAGATGGATTTGATTTCATAAAGATTATTGCTCTATCAAGAATTGCTATGCCTAAATCCTGTGTGAGACTTTCAGCTGGTAGAGATTCTATGAATGATGAGATGCAAGCATTGTGTTTTTTTGCTGGAGCAAATTCTATATTCTATGGAGATGAACTATTAACTACAAAAAACTCGCCAATCCATCATGATCGAAACTTACTCAAAAAATTAAAAATAAGTTCTATTTAACTTTCAAAAGTGAGTAATTTTAAAGAAGAAATAAATAATATTAGTAAACAAGGATATTTAAGAAAAAGACTAATTAATTACTCTCCTCAAGATGTAATAATTAAGATAAATAATAAAAAACTTCTTTCATTTGCTAGTAATGATTATCTCGGTCTTGCAAACAATTCAGATATAAAAAAAGCTTTCATAAAAGCAATTGATAAATATGGAGTTGGTGCGGGTTCGTCGCCAATAATAAGCGGTTATAGTGTCCCTCATCAAAAACTAGAAGAAGATTTATCTCATTATTTAGGTTTTGACTCAGTTCTAGTTACAAATTCTGGTTATTTATCAAATGTTGGTGTTGTAAATGCTATTTCTAAAAGAGATACAGTTGTGTTTCAAGACAGAGAAAACCATAATTCAATAATAGAAAGTTCAAGATTATCATCAACAAAATTAGTTAGGTATAAACATCTATCAACAGTTGATTTAAAAAATAAATTAACAGAATATTCTAATTCAAAAAACAAAATAATCTTCACAGATAGCGTATTTAGTATGACAGGTGAAATTTCACCATTAGAAGAAATATTAAAATTAAAAAAATTAAACAAAGCTAATATTTTCGTAGATGATGCACATGGATTTTGTGTAATGAATTGTTTAAAAGAAACTCAATATTTACCTAGTATATGCTCTTACCTAAATCTCAATAAAAAAAACATAGATGCATATATTGGAACTTTTGGTAAAGCTGTGGGAACTTTTGGGTCGTTTGTTGCGGGTAAAAAAAGCTTTATAGAATTATTAGTTCAAAAATCAAAACCATATATTTATTCAACTGCACTCCCTCCTTCAATTGCTGAAGCCACTAGAGCTAGTTTAAAAATTATAAAAAAGAATAAAAGTTTTCATGAAAAGCTATACAACAATATTAATTATTTTATAAAAAATACAGACCATATAAATAAGAAATTAAATGATTCTGTAACCCCTATACAAAGTTTTATGATTGGAAACCCACAAGATACAATAACAATACAAAAAAAAGCTTTTAAAGATGGTATTTTTTTACAAGCAATCAGATATCCAACTGTTCCAAAAAACCATGACAAATTGAGAATTAGCATTACCAGCAAACATACAAAAAAGCATCTGAACAAACTTATTAAGTTTTTATCTAAAGAATTATAAAGTTGCGACTTTTTTAATTGATACTATAATGACTTATGAATATTTTATTCAACAAAAACATTCTGCTTGGAATCACAGGCAGTATAGCGGCATATAAAGCAGCTGATCTGACAAGTAAACTAAAAAAAGAAGGCTGTAATGTCAAAGTGGTTATGACCAAGAGTTCTGGAACATTTATTACAGAAACGACTCTAGAATCTCTTTCATCAAACCCAGTCTACACTGATGAAGATAAAAGTGGTCATGTAGGTAATTTTACTCATTTAGATATAGCAAAATGGGCTGATATAGTACTAATTGCGCCTTGTACTGCAAACTTTATGAATAAATTAGCAAATGGTCATGGGGATGATTTGTTGTCAACTATCTGCCTAGCATTCACAAAAAATATATTTATCGCCCCAGCGATGAATCCTGATATGTGGGAGAATAAAGCCACAAAGGAGAATCTAAAAAAACTTAATAAATCAGATGTAAGTGTTTTAGGTCCTGGTTATGGTTTACATGCCTGCGGAGATACAGGTTATGGAAGAATGATTGATTCTCTATCAATAATAGAAAGTATAAAAAATGAAAATAAAAAGAATGAACTGAGCGGTCTAAATATTTTAGTGACAGCTGGTCCGACAAGGGAACCAATTGATCCAGTAAGGTTTATGAGCAACTATAGCTCGGGTAAAATGGGTTATGCCATGGCCATTGCTGCTAAGGAGCTAGGAGCAAATGTAGAATTAATCTCAGGTCCTGTACAAATTAAAGCTATTCCTGAAATTAAAACAACATTTGTAGAAACTTCTAAAGAGATGATGAATGCCGTATTAAAGAAAGTAAAATATCAGAATATTTTCATTTCTGTGGCTGCTATAGC
>CAYFEQ010000007.1:23444-51199 GCA_964342155.1 uncultured Ectothiorhodospiraceae bacterium
CCGTATTAAAGAAAGTAAAATATCAGAATATTTTCATTTCTGTGGCTGCTATAGCAGACTATAGACCAACAAATTATTCAAATAAGAAACATAAAAAGAAGGAAAAAAGTTTAAATATCGAATTTCAAAGAGGAGATGATATTTTAAAAACTGTATCAGAAAAATATAATAATATTTTTACAGTTGGCTTTGCAGCAGAAACTGACCATATTAATAATAATGCTCTTTATAAATTAAAAGAAAAGAATTTGGATATAATAGTTGGCAACATAGCTAATCATGAAAAAAAACTTGGCTTTGAAAGTGACTATAATGAAGTAGTAGTCTTCTCTAAATCAAAAAAAATTAAAATTAAAAAAGACAGAAAACTAAATATAGCCCTTGAAATAGTTTCTTTTATGGTTGATGAATATCTAAAAAATGTAACAGTAATTAAAAAAGATGTTAAATGACGCAAAAATAAATGAGTTATTCTATACCTGATTGTGTTTTCAGAGCCTATGATATACGCGGTCTTTATCCTTCTGAGATAAATGAAGTTTCTTTTTATAAAATTGGACAAGCAATTGGATCAAAAATACAAAAGTCTGAGAATAAAAAAGTTAATATCTGTTCAGATGGCAGACTATCTAGCAAAACACTTAAAAATAGTCTAATTGAAGGGATATTAACTACTGGCGTAGACGTGATTGATATAGGTATGTTACCTACTCCTTTATTATATTTTTCTCTGCATGAACTTCAGATACCTAATGGTTTGATGGTTACTGGTAGCCATAATCCTAAAGATTATAATGGAATAAAAATTGTACTTGATTGGAAAACACTCTTTGACAAACATATTTTTGAATTAAAAGAAATAATAATAAAAGATCAGTTTGAAAAATCAAATCAATCCGGAACCCTATCTGAAAATAAGAGTATTTTGAAACAATATATTCAAACTATAAATAAAACTATTTGTTTGGATAGAAAATTAAATGTTTCCCTAGATTGTAACAATGGTGTTACAGGGGTTTTAGCGGAAGAACTTTTTCAATCACTTTCTATAAATACAAATATTATAAATCAAGAAGTAGATGGTAATTTTCCAAATCATTCTCCTGATCCTTCTAAAGAGAAAAATTTAAAACAGTTACAAAATCAAGTTCTAGACACTTCTTCGGATATAGGTTTTTCATATGATGGAGATGGAGATAGAGTGACCGTTATTCGTGATGATGGGAGTATATTGTGGCCTGATCAGTTATTAATGATTTTTGCAAGAAATATACTTAAAACTAATCAAGGGTCTAAAATTATTTATGATGTGAAGTGTAGTAAACACTTAGAGAATATAATAAGGGAAAATGGCGGTCATCCCATTCTATCCAGGACTGGCCATTCATATATTAAAAATTTAATGACTAAAGAAAACGCTATACTAGGCGGTGAAATGAGCGGACATATATTTTTTTCAGATAAATGGGAAGGTTTTGATGATGGCATCTATGCATCTATAAGGTTATTAGAAATACTTAGCTCAGCAAAAAAGAATGAAAATATACTTTATACTCTACCTACTTCATACACAACGCCTGAAATAAATATAGCATTTGATGAAAACAATCATTTTACTTTTATGGATTTATTTGTAAAATTAGCTAAGTTTGAAGGTGCTGAAATTATTGATATTGATGGACTCAAAATTATTTATGATGATTGTTGGGGGCTGATTAGATGTTCAAACACAACATCCAATCTAGTTCTCAGGTTTGAAGCAGATAATAAAAACTCTTTAGACAAAATACAATCCATAGTTAAAAATGCTATGCTGAAAGTTGATGATAAATTAGATATACCATTTTAAGAAAATGAGAAAAAAAGAAGAAATTATTTATAGAGAAAAAGATAAAAGCGGTCTAAATGCTGCAAATATTCTTATTGAAGCTCTTCCATATATACAAAGACTTGCTGATACTAAAATAGTAATCAAGTTTGGCGGCAATGCGATGGTTGATGAAAAATTAAAGAATAATTTTGCTAGAGATGTTGTTCTTCTAAAACAGGTTGGCTTACACCCTGTTGTAGTACATGGTGGCGGCCCTCAAATTAATACTTACTTAAAAAAAGCTGGCATTGAATCAGAATTTGCTAATGGTATGAGAATCACTGATAAAAAATCAATAGATGTTATTGAAATGGTTTTGGGTGGATTAATTAATAAAGATATTGTAAATGCTATTACATCTCATGGTGGTAAAGCAGTTGGTTTGTCTGGAAAAGATGGTGGTTTAATAAGGGCAAAAAAAATGATTGGGACAGGAAAATTCAAAAATGTAGATTTTAAATTTACAGGGATGATTGAAAGCATAGACCCTTCTCTTGTAAGTTTATTAGATAAAACACCCTTCATACCAGTAATTGCACCAATTGGTATAGGTAATGATTATGAAACCTATAATATTAATGCAGATATAGTTGCGGGCAAAATTGCACATATTCTTCAAGCTAGCAAATATTTAATACTTACAAATACAAATGGTATTCTTGATAAAAATGGAGACTTAATTCAATCAATCAATGCTAAAAAAGTTAAATCTTTAATCCAAAATAAGGTTATTTCAGATGGTATGCTTCCAAAAGTTGAATCTGCACTTGAGGCTGTTAGTTCTGGTGTTGATAATGTACAAATTATTAACGGTACGATTGATCATGCAGTCCTATTAGAGTTATTTACTGATGAAGGGATTGGAACGATGATAAGACGACAATAATGTGTTAGAACATCTTTCTCTATTTTTTATATCCCTAATATCTAATTTATTTTCAGCTTTTTCTGGTGGTGGAGCAGGTGTTATACAACTGCCAGCAATATTACTTATTTTTAATTTACCTTTTGTTGTAGCTTTAGCTACACACAAATTAGCAACTGTTGCTTTAGGTTTAGGAGCATCATTGAGATTCCTAAAAGAAAAAACAATAGAAAAAAAATTTTTCTTTGAGTCTATTGTTATAGGTGGGCCTGGCGTAATTATTGGTGCTAGCTTAATTGGTCATGTTGATAATAATGTTGCTAGAATTCTATTAGGTATATTAATAATATTCATTTCTATTTACTCATATATACAAAAGAATATTGGTCTAGGCGACTCTAATATTTCTCTTAATATTAAACATAAAATTATTGGTTTTTTAATAATGTTTTTGATTGGCATAGTCAATGGATCATTATCAGCTGGAACGGGTTTATTTTTTACCATATGGATGGTTGTTTGGTATGGAATGAGTTATAAAAAAGCAATAGCCTACACATTAGTAATAGTTGGCTTCTTTTATAACGCTATAGGAGCGATAACTCTGGCAACGTATACTGATGTCTTTTGGTTTATACTACCTGCCTTATTTTTTGGATCATTGATTGGAGGTTACTTAGGTGCGCATATAGCGCTCTCTAAAGATGATAAAACCATAAAAAATGTCTATCAAATTGTTACATTAATTGTCGGGCTAAAGCTTATTTATTCTTAAATCATCTTTTATATTTTGATATATATTCTGCCATGGAGGCTAGATGATGGTTCAAAGACTTATTACTAGATAGGCATTCCTCTATATCACTAAGTGTAATTATCGAATAAACCCTTATTCCCAAATTTTGTATCTCCTCAGAAGCTCTTGTGTTTTCCCCTATCTCCATTCTATCTAACGCAACAAAAACACCAACACAAGTTGAGCCATGTTTTTTCAATAACTCTATTGATTCAACAATAGAAGAACCTGAAGATATAACATCATCAACAACTATAGCTTTGCCTTTTTTTATATGACCAGCTATTATCCCTCCATCACCATGTTTCTTTATTTCTTTTCTATTAAAACTATAAGGTTTAATTTGATTATGTTCATGAAACAACTGCATGCTTATAGAAGTAGCTAAAGGTATGCCTTTATATGCGGGACCAAATATGAATTCAAAATCTAGGGTTTGGTTATTTATTAAATCTACGTAATAAGAAGAAAGTTTATTTATTAAGAGACCATTATTACAAACTCCTGTATTGAAATAGTAAGGGCTTTTTCTTCCAGATTTGAGAGTGAAATCACCAAATTTAAGTATTTCGTTCTTTAGGGCAAAGTCTATAAAGTTCTTTTTGAGATCATTCATGAATGGATTTAATCTATACCGTCTTTATAATAACATAGTAAAAATTAGTTTATGAGAGTTTTAACATTAAATGTCTGCGGAATAAGAGCAAGCCAAAAAAAGGGCCTGTACGAATGGTTAAAAAGACAAAAAGCTGACTACATCTGTCTCCAAGAAGTAAGGGCTACTGAAGATCAAATTGATTCAAATTTGTTCACTTTAAATGGATACACGAGGTACTTATCCATAGCAGAAAAGAAAGGTTATAGCGGCGTAGGTATTTATACAAAACATAAACCTGATAATATCTATAAAAATTTTGGATCTAATTTCTTCTCTAAAGAAGGAAGATTTATTTCATTGGAATACAAAAAATATCGTATCATTTCAATTTATTTTCCATCTGGCTCTTCAAGTGAGGAGAGACAAAAACTTAAATATAAATTCATGTCAAAATTTGAGATATATCTTAAGAAAATTAGAAAAGATAAGAAAGCATCTATTATATGTGGGGATTGGAATATTGCACATAAACAAATTGATATAAAAAACTGGAGATCCAATCAAAAGAACTCTGGCTTCTTACCGGAAGAGAGAGAATGGATGGATAAGATTATTGATAAATTTGGTTTTATAGATGCTTTTCGTAAAATAAATAATCTTCCAGATCAATATACTTGGTGGTCTAATAGAGGCAGAGCATGGCAAAAAAATGTGGGTTGGAGGATTGATTATCATATAGTCACACCAAATATTAAGGATATAATAAAGAAAGCTAAAATATATAAAGATAAAAGGTTCTCAGATCATTCGCCTCTAATAATTGATTATGATATCTAAATACATAAATAAAGTTTTAATCTCAATCAACCCATACTTAGAAAAAAAGATGGTTATTACTTTAGTAATGGGCTTTGTTTCTGGCGTTCCATTACTCCTAACAATCACTCTTTTACAGGCATGGTTAACAGATACGGGTATTGCAAAATCTACTATTGGGTTATTCGCTCTCGTTGGTCTTCCTTATTCACTAAAATTTTTATGGGCACCTGTATTTGATAGATATATAATCAATGCCTTAGGAAGAAGAAGGGGTTGGCTGATTGTTAGTCAAGTTGCTTTGATTATTTCAATCATAGGCCTTGGAATGACAAACCCTAGTTTAAGTGCATTCAACGTAGCTGTTTTAGCTCTTTTAGTTACTTTCTTTTCTGCATCTCAAGACATAATCATTGATGCCTATCGAAGAGAATCTTTGCTTGATGAGGAACAAACTCTTGGTGCATCTGCATATGTCTTAGGCTATAGGATCGGAGCTCTTGCCGCAGGTGCAGGAGGATTGATTTTAGCTGACTATATTTCATATCAATTAGTTTACATGTTTATGGCAATTATTATGTTGATAGGTGTTTCTGCTACCATAATTGCTGATGAGCCATTGCAAGAAGATGAGCCTAAAAGCTTGAAAGATGCCGTGATAAACCCTTTTACTGAATTTTTCAACAGGAAGGGATATAAATCAGCAATTCTAATTTTACTTTTTGTACTACTCTACAAAGTTGGCGACACCATGGCACATTCTTTGAGTACAAATTTCTATTTAGATATTGGATTTACTAAATCACAAATTGGAACAGTTGTGAAAATCTTTGGTTTAGTTGCAACATTAATTGGTGCTTTTTTAGGAGGTCTGATATCACTAAGAATAGGTTTATATAAATCTTTAATCATCTTTGGTCTCTTTCAAGCCATAGCCACACTTGGCTTTTCTGTGTTAGCAGCTCTGGGTAACTACATAAGTTTATTAATGATTGTTATTTCATTAGAAAACTTAGCTGCTGGGATGGGCTATACTGCATATTTAGCATTTATTGCCAACATGACAAACAAAGAATTTACAGCAACACAGTTTGCTCTAATGACAGCTTTAATGTCAATTCCAAGAACATTTTTCTCAGGTTCATCTGGATATTTGGTAGAAATGATGGACTGGCAAATGTATTTTATATTCTGTTCATTGATTGCAATTCCTGCTCTAATAATACTTATGAAAATAAAACGGGATATTAAAATATGACAATATTTTCTGTTGCTGATTTATGTGATGAAAATCAAGAAATACAAATTGCTCAACCAATTTTCAAACTCTTTGGTAAGAAACACTCATTCTGTGGGAAAATCAAAACTGTCCAAGTTTTAGATGACAATTCTTTAGTTAAAAAACTTCTAGACGAAAAAGTAGATGGTGATGTTATGGTTATAGATGGCGCGGGCTCTTTAAATTGTTCATTAGTTGGTGACAATTTAGCAAAAAAAGCAAGCAATAATGGGTGGGTAGGTTTTGTTATAAATGGATGTATTAGGGATTCTGAAATAATAAATAACATGCCAATAGGCATAAAAGCTATAAATACTTGTCCTAAAAAAAGCGTTAATAATGATCAGGGTACTCTTGGTGAGAGGCTTGAGTTTGCAGATATTTTTTTTGAAGAAGGTATGTACCTTTACTCAGATTCTGATGGATTAATTGTTTCAGAAAAAAACCTACTAAAAAATAAATGACTGAGAATCTTATAAGGGTTAGAAATTTATCTGTAACTAGAAATGGCTATACTGTATTTTCTGATATTTCGTTTGATTTATTAAAATCTCAAGCAATAAATATTTTTGGCTCTAATGGTTCAGGAAAGACTACTTTACTAAAGGCAATCATAGGTTTAACGGAGCCATCAGATGGTGATGTTGAAAATTTTAATGCAGAAAACACATTTGAAAAATTCGTCTTCATTGGTCACAAATCTGGTTTAAAAAATGATCTTACTGTTAAAGAAAATTTGTGTTTTTTTCAAAATCTCTATGATGTTCAAAACTATGAAATGATTGATAATGCATTAGAGAATTATAAAATGTCTAATTATGTTAATACACCGATAAAACAACTATCTCATGGTCAAAGAAAAAGAATTTCCTTGATAAAAACACTGATTACTAAATCTCTTGTATGGATAATAGATGAGCCATATAGCTCCCTTGATGAAGATGGCATAAATATCTTCAATGAGTTAGCACAAAACCATCTAAATAAAAATGGAGGGTTAATTTTAACCAATCATAAACCTTTAAAAAAGATTTTTACTAATAATTTAAATATAGGTTTAGGTTCCCAATGAAGTCTTTTAGATCTATTATTCTCAAAGAAATACTACTTATAAAAAGATCTGGTTACGAGAGTTTTTTTCCTATTATTTATCTTTTTATAATAATGGTTTTCTTTAATATATCTCTGGGCTATGTGGAAAAAGTTGTTATGCAGGAACTTATTCCGCTTATGATATGGGTTTCTTGTTTGCTTGTCTGTGTTCTTAATGTAGAAAATATTTTTAAAGACGACTACGAAGATGGGTCTCTAGAAATTTTTCTTATCGATGATCAAAATTTAGAAATAAATGTATTGGCAAAAGTATTTTCTCATTGGCTCATTTCTAATCTACCAATAATATTTGTTGCTCCTATTATTGCATTAGTATTAGGAATAAATAGTCAAACAAGCCTTGTTCTATTTTTAAGTCTAATTCTAGGAACACCAACTTTGAGTTTAATTGGTTCCATTGCAGGAGCACTTACAGTTAGTCTAAAGAAAAATAAAATACTTGTTTCAATTATTGTACTACCTCTTTACATCCCTGTTCTAATTTTTGGAACTTCTGCAGTTAATAATTCTTATTTTAGCTTGAGCTTTATTTCAGAATTATATCTTTTAAGTATAATTTTTTTAATATTTTTGTTAATAACACCAATAATTTGTGCTAAATCACTGAAGATTAGTTTGGACTAAATATTTTTTACCCAAGCCTTATTTCTTTCTCTAGTTAAAAGAATATTTCTAGCTGATAAAAATAAAGAGCCAAAAAAATAGAATGTAAACCCGATAGATACATATATTAGAGGTATTAACATCTCAGTTGAAATTGAAGGTGTGCCTATTTTCATGACACTAGGTCCTTGATGTAATGTATTCCACCATTCAACAGAAAAGTGGATTATAGGTATATTAATTAACCCTACTATTGCCAATATGTTTGCTGCTCTTGCTCCTTTTTTATAATCATCAAAAGAATAATTTAATAATATTATTGATATATAAATAAAGAATAGTATTAATTCTGACGTGAGCCGAGCATCCCAAACCCACCATGTCCCCCACATAGGTTTGCCCCAAATTGCTCCTGTTACTAGAGTTAGAAATGTAAATAATGCTCCAATTTTTGCAGCAGATATTGATAAAACTTCAAAAACTTTTATTCTCCAAACTAGTGAAACTATCGAACAAAAAGCAAGGACAGAATAAGCAAATAGAGAAAGCCAAGCACTAGGTACATGAACATACATAATTCTGAAGGCATCACCTTGTTGATAGTCTGGGGGAACAATAAATAATCCTTGGTAAATACCATATGAAATAAGGATTAAAGATATAGACAATAGCCATGGTGTAAGCTGAGTTGTAAAAAAATAAAACCCATTAGGTGAAATTTTATTAAAAATGTTCTTTAACATACTCATAAAATTGATATTTATGATAACATAAAAGTCAATTGAATATTTAGTGAAAAAAAAATCCCAGTCAAAACTGCCCAAAAATTATGAAGCCATTGCCTTCACTTGGACAAAATCAAAGCATGGTAAATATAAATTATTGAAAAAAATAAATAAAAAAGCTTATAGAAAATCTTTAGATATTAAGAAGTAATTGATTTTATTATTTCATTCCAATCAAATCCCTGATCTCCTATTACAAAAAATTCGCTGTTGATATATTCACGATTTTTATTATAACGTAATCTTTTCATTGACTTATCTACAACTATACCTCCAGCTTCTTCAATTATGCACTGGCCTGAAGCAGTATCCCACTCGTGAGTAGGTCCTAATCGAGGATAGAAGCTGCCTTGCCCAGATGCAACATAACCAAATTTTAATGCGCTACTAGTAGTAATGATTTCTAAATTATCAAATTGTTTCTTTAATTTTTTACAAACATCTTCATGAATAGATGAGCTTGTGTAAACTATGACCTTTTCAGATTCCAACATTGTCTTTGTTTTAATTATTGTGGGCTGTTCTTTTTTTACTTTTCTAAAAGCTCCATTATTCTTAAAGGCATAGTAAAATATTTCAAATATGGGAGAGTATATTAGCCCAAGAATTGGTTCGTTATTCTGGATTAGTGCAATATTAATACAAAAATGGTTATTTCCTCGTAAATAATTTTTAGTTCCGTCTAAAGGATCAATAATCCAAAAAAAATCTGATCTTTTTGTTGATGTTTGGTCTTCCTCAGAAACTATTGGTATATCAGGGGTTAATTTAACTAGGGCACCTTCAATCATATTACTTGATGTTATATCTATATCAGTAACTGGTGTTTGATTCTCTTTAACCCTAATTTCTAAAATTTCTTTATGGTTCTTAATTTGATATTTACCTGTTTCTACACTGATATCTTGCAGACTAGGTAGAATATCTTCAAAATCAGAAAAGTTCATAATTTAATATCCATATGTTTTTCAAATAAATATATACAAGCAATTGCACGGGATTCTATATTATTATTTTTTTGAGCAATTAATGTTTTAATTTTATTAAGATCACATTTAATTACTGTTAATTCTTCAGGCTCATCACCACTGAGTTTTGATGGCTCTAAATCTTCTGCTAAAAAAATGTGTGTGTCATGATCAATATACCCTGGCGCAAGACTCAGCGTGAAAATATGTGACAGTTTTTTAGACTTAAATCCAATTTCTTCTTGTAACTCTCTATTAGCTGCTTCATTTATAGTTTCTCCATCATCTACCCTACCTTTTGGAAAGGATATTGCATAATCATCAATCGCTGCAGCAAATTCTTTTACGAAGTAAAGTTTGTTATTTTGGAAAGGTATAATCATTACAGCGCCATGACCTTTACCTGAAATTACCTCATATTCTCTATGTATATTTTTTTTAAATTCTATTTCTAATTCTTTTATTGTAAACAATCTTGTACTTACAATGGTTTTTTTATTCTTAATAATAGGCATATTAATAAAGTAAATTTTTAATGCAATTATAGTTAAATAAATCATACAATATAGCTTATGCAATTGAAAGTTATGAAAAATTTTTTGATTGATTTAGACGGAGTTATTCTAAATCTTGAATATGATAATTTTTTTTGGCAGGAACATATACCGCAAGTCTATGCAAAAATACATAAGGTAAGCTTTACTCAAGCACAATCTATAACACGACAAATTTTTAATTATAAGAGAAAAACTATGGATTGGTATGATATAGATTATTGGTCAAATATGCTTGCTATAGATATAAAAAAAGAAAAAGAGAGGAATATGGAAAAAATTAAACTTTTGAAAGGAGCTGAAGATTTTTTAAAGAACCTATCAAAAAATAATAAAAATTTATTTTTAATAACTAATGCTCATAAAAAAACTCTCAATGTTAAAATGAAAAAGTACGATATAAGGAAATACTTTAAATCGATTGTTTGTTCTCATGAACTTAATTATATTAAAGAAGAAATACAGTTTTGGTATATACTCAAAAATAAACTACAGATCAGTTTTGAAGATAGCGTTTTAATTGAAGATACATTAGATAATTTAATTGCTGCACAGTCAGCAGGTTTAAAAAACCTTGTTTACATAAGTAAGAAAAAGTCACTATCAAGGATAATTGATCCTTTAACAACAGAATATTTTTCAGACCTGTCTTCTGCATTTCAATAAAGTTAAGGTCTCTGATTTTAGGGTCGTAGGAAAATATTCCCTAACTAAAACATACTTTTTCTTATATCTATAAACTATAGACCTACAAATTTGATTGTCTATATTTTTAAAAGTTGTACGTAGCCTTTTGAATTTATTTGGTTTGAGAATATATGTTCCTAATGATTTGTTCCCTAACATTTTCAACCGTTTTTCTTTACCATTAAGATACTTTATAGGAAAAAAACTTTCTGCTTTGATAGGTTCAAACTTATCAGATTTTAATATGACTCTTCTATATATAACATAACCTTTAAATATATTATTTAGATCAAAAAGATTTTTATTGGATAGGTAAAAACTTTTTTGTTTAATTATATCTATGTTGAATTCTTTCTTTGAGAGATTTTGTAATCTTTTTGTCAAAGAATCATTATCTATACATAAAAGTCTAAACTTACTATTAAAGAACTTAAGCTGTTTTTCTTCAATCCATTTACTTAAATATTTATATCTCATCCTATAAGTTTATCCCAGATTCAATATCCATATCCCAGCGTTCAATCAAATCTTTGCCTTTATCATCATTAATTAAACATTCTTTAATAATTGATTCCTTTAAAAAATCAAAATTCTCAATAGCATCTTCAGAAGATGCAAGTTTGAAATTTTTATATTCTCCAGATTGTTTTAAACCTAAGTAATCGCCAGAACCTCTAAGCTTCAAATCTTCTTCAGCAATTTCAAAACCATTCGTTGATTTTTCAATAGCTTCGAGTCTTCCAAAACTTTCTTGCTTTTGCCCATCTTTATATACTAAATAACAAAAACTTTCTTTATTTCCTCTACCAACCCTACCTCTCAATTGATGTAACTGTGATAATCCAAATCTTTCAGCATTCTCAACAACAATACATATTGCGTTTTCAACATTGACACCAACTTCAATAATAGTAGTACAAACTAATATTTGTATTTTACCGCTTTTGAAATCATTGATTGTTTTATTATTTTCAGAATTGGTCATTCTACCATGAAGGAATGATATGCTATTTAAATTAAATATAGATTTCAGTTTCTCATAAACACCATGCACATATTCTGCTTCTAATTCCTCAGTGTAATCTATACATGAACAAACCCAATATATTTGTCCACTATTTTTAAGGATAGCTCTTATTTCTTCATACATGTCATCTCTTTGTTGATCTTTGATTAATTTAGTAACTGTAGGCTGTCTATTTTTTGGTAGCTCATCAATAAGTGTGTAATCAATGCCTTGATATAAAACAAGTGATAATGATCGTGGAATTGGAGTCGCAGATAAAAAAATCTGATGTGGGAAGAACTTCTCCTTATGAGTCTTTTCTGTAAGCATTGTTCTTTGTTTGACACCAAACTTATGTTGTTCATCAATTATAATTAAACCTAATTTAAAAAATTTTACATTTTTTTGAATCAGGGAATGTGTTCCAACAACTATTTGTATCGATCCATCTGCTATTGCAGAAATTGTTTCGTTTTTTTCAACAGAGCTTTTGTTACTTTTAAGAACATCAACATTTATATTAAATTTTTCAAAAAATTTTTTAAATGATTCAAAATGTTGATCACATAAAATTTCAGTCGGCGCCATTAATGCACATTGTAATCCTTTGTTAACAACAAAAAAGCAAGCTAGCATAGCCAAAACAGTTTTGCCACAACCTACATCTCCTTGTATCAATCGCATAGATTGTGTCTTAGATGATAAACTCTTTTGAATATCTATTAGTGCATTTGCTTGAGATGCGGTCAGCACAAAATCTAAGTTTTCTAATGCTTTCTCTACATCGCTATTATTGGTTTCAATTTGGAAAGAATTATTTTTTTTAATTAAGGAGTGTGCAATTGTTAAGTTAACTTTTTGAGCGAAAAGCTCTTCTAATATAAATCGTTTTCTAGCATTTCTAAATTTTATATCTGCTATCTCAAATTTTTTATCTGATGGAAAATGACAATCTTTCAATGCTTGCGTAAATTCAGGAAGTTGGAATTTATTTAAAAATAACGGAGAAAGTAATTCTGAAAGCATATTGCTATTATTAAGATATTTATAGGCATTCTGGATAACATTTCTGATTTTATTTTGAGAAATAATCCTTTTTGTTTTGTAATAAGGTGTTATCAATTCCAGAGATAGTTTTTCATTAATAACTTCTATATCTGGATGAATCATTTCTGATAGGTTATTTCTTTTATATAAGATGCCAGAAAATCTAATTTTATCTCCCTTTTTTAGATAAGAATAAATGATAATTTTATTTAGAAACCTTATTTGTATAGTACTATCACCAATATCTACTTTTAATATTAAAGAAGGGTTTTTTGATTTGGTTTTAAAGATTGTTGTTATTACTCCAATAAAAAGAGCTTTTTCTCCATTTTTTATTTCTAAAATATTTGACAGTTGAGTCTTATCTATTAAAAATGATGGTAAGAATAACAATGTATCTAATGTATTTCTAATTCCAAGATTGAGTAATGATTCTTTTGTTTTGGGCCCAACTCCATTAAGAATTTCTAAATCATTTTTCAACATATAAGATAGCATCCATCTCTATGCTAACATCTTTTGGAAGACGGCTTACTTCAACTGCAGCTCTTGATGGATATGGTTCGTCAAAATATGATTCCATCACTGAATTTACATTTTGAAAATGTTCTAAATCTTTTAAATAAACACTTATTTTGACTATGTTATTCATAGTTCCGCCAGATTCTTTAACTATTGATTTGATATTTGATAGAACCTGCTTTATATGATCATTGATATCTCCATCTACTACTTTCATAGACTTTGGATCCAGCGGTATTTGTCCAGAAATAAATACAAAGTCACCTGCTCTGACGGCTTGTGAATATATTCCGATAGCTGAAGGTGCTAGATCAGTTGAAATCTTGGTTTTTTTCATGGTTTTTTTCTTGTATGCCCCGCTTCTTTAAGTCTATTTAAATATTGATGCCAATTTTTTTCATAGTTTTTTGACAAATTGTATAAATACTCCCATGAGTATAATCCGGTATTATGACCATCATCAAAAAATAATTGTACTGCATAGTTCCCAACAGGCTCTATTTTATCAATAGTAACGTCCTCTTTATTTGTTTGGAGTTTTTCTTGTCCTGGAGTATGCCCTCTAACCTCAGCTGATGGAGAGAAACATCGTAGGTATTCTGCTGTTAAGTTTGCAGATAAGCCATCTTCAAAACTAATTGTTATTGTATTAGTCTTTTTTATATATCTTATTTCAATTGGCTTAATCATACCTAAAGTATATACCTGCTTAAATCTTCGTTGTCGCTTAAACCATCTAAAAATTTCATTACATATTTCTCATCTATGTTAACTGTTTTCGATGTTAAATCACTTGCTTCGAAAGATAGATTTTCCAATAACCTTTCCATAATAGTATGAAGACGTCTTGCCCCTATATTTTCAGTGCGTTCATTAACTTGCCAAGCTATTTCAGCAATTTTCGCAATAGCAGTGTCTTTGAAGTTTATTGTTATATTCTCTGTTTCTAACAATGCTCTATACTGTTCAGTAATAGAAAAATCAGGTTCACTCAAAATTTTCTTAAAATCATCAATATTGAGAGCCTTAAGTTCAACTCTAATAGGCAGCCTACCTTGTAGCTCTGGTATTAAATCTGATGGTTTAGATAAATGAAAAGCTCCCGAAGCTATGAACAAAATATGGTCAGTTTTAATCATTCCATATTTTGTAGTAACGGTGCAGCCTTCGACCAGAGGCAGTAAATCACGTTGAACTCCTTCCCTCGAAACATCTGCTGTTCCAGAAGTTGCCCTATGAGCAACTTTGTCAATCTCATCAATAAATACAATGCCGTTTTGTTCTACAAGCTGCAATGCCTCTGATTTGAGTTCCTCTTCGTTGATTAATTTCTTTGCTTCTTCTTCTGCTATTAATTTAGTTGCATCTTTTATTTTTACTCTTTGTGACTTTTTTTTATTTCCAGAAAAGTTTTTAAACATCCCCTGAAGCTGGTCAGTCATTTCTTCCATCCCTGGTGGAGCCATTATTTCAAAATTAGTGCTGGCAGCAGGTAAATCTATTTCTATTTCTTTCTCGTCTAGCTTTCCTTCTCTAAGATCTTTTCTTATTTTTTGTCTAGTGCTTTTAGTTTTTGAGTCTTCTTTTTCATCTTCCCAGCCTTGAACATAATTATCATCTCGCGATGGCAACAATTTATCTAATATTATTTCTTCAGCTAATTCAAATGCCCTATGGTCTACTTTTTGTATTTCTTGTGTTTTAACTTGGTTAATGGCAGCATCTGCTAAATCTCTAATAATACTATCAACCTCTTTCCCTACATAACCAACTTCTGTAAATTTAGTCGCCTCTACCTTTACAAATGGTGCTTTAGCAAGCTTTGCTAACCTTCTTGCAATTTCTGTTTTTCCAACCCCTGTTGGCCCTATCATAAGTATATTTTTAGGAGTTATTTCATTACTAAGCTCATCTTCTAACTGTAATCTTCTCCATCTATTTCTTAATGCAATTGCAACAGCACGTTTGGCATCTTTTTGTCCGACAATATGTTTATCTAACTCTTGGACAACCTCCCTAGGTGTCATTTCACTCATTTTAAGACCTCGATAGTTAAATTATTATTTGTGTAAATACATATGCTGGCTGCTATTTCTAGAGCCTTTTTCACTGTCTCTTCAGCACTTAGATTAGTATTGTCTACTAAGGCTTTTGCTGCTGCTTGAGCATAAGGCCCCCCAGAGCCAATTGCTATAATATTATCTTCTGGCTCAATAACATCCCCATTACCTGAGATTGTTAGTGAAGTGTCCTTATCGGCAACGACTAGCAATGCTTCAAGATTTCTTAATATTTTATCTGTCCGCCAATCTTTAGCTAATTCAACAGCAGATCTAGTTAAATGACCACTGTGTTTTTCTAGCTTAGCTTCAAACTTTTCAAATAAAGTAAAGGCATCTGCAGTTGCTCCTGCAAAACCTGCAAGAACTTGATTATTATACAACCTCCTAACTTTTTTTGCGTTTCCTTTCATTACTGTATTACCTAAAGTAACTTGTCCATCGCCACCAACTACAATTTCTTTATTTTTTCTGACAGACAATATTGTTGTACCATGAAATACCATATTTATACCTCCTCATTCTTTTTTGCCTTTGGGTGAGCCTTTTTATATACAACTTTTAAGTGTTCAAAATCTACATTAGTATATATTTGAGTTGTTGCTATATCTTCATGCCCTAAAAACTCTTGCACAGCTCTTAAATCTCCTGAAGCCTCTAAAAGATGAGTAGCGCATGAGTGCCTTAACATATGGGGGCTAACCTTACAGTTGATAGATAAAAACTTTGCCCAATAATTAAGTCTAGTTTGTACTGATCTGTTAGAAAGTCTCTCTCCAAATCTGTTCAGGAAAAGAGCATTATTAGATCGTTTAGTGTAATTCTTTTTTGCTTTAATCCATATTTCAATTGCATCAATTGCTTTCTTCCCAACCGGGAGATATCGCTGTTTTTTTCCTTTGCCCATAACTAATATTGATCTGTTATTGAAATCAATTGAGTCTATATTAAGAGAAGTTATTTCGCTTAATCTAAGCCCTGAACTATACATTAATTCAATCATTGCTCTATCTCTTATAGCTGTATCCGATGATGGTGGGATATTACAAAGCAAATTTACTTGATCAATTGACAAAACAGAAGGTAGTGATTTTGGTCTTTTGGGTGTCGTAATCTGTTTGGCAGGATTTGTTTTAACCATTCCTGTTTTAGTTAAATATGTAAACATAGAGCGTATAGTTGATGCCTTTCTTGCTATCGATGTAGGAGAGAGACCATTTCTATGAATCTTTTTTATGTAGTCTTGTATATGTGTGGCCTCAAGTTGTTTGATTGATAATCCTCCACATTGTTTCACATATTCCTCAAACTTAGACAAATCCAGCATATAACTTTTGAGTGTGTCAGGGGTATATCTTTTCTCATCTTTTATGTAGGACAAAAAACTCCTTATACAATAAGTAATATCAGTCATCCCATGTCCCCTCATATTCAATTTCACTTGGCCCCATTAATCTCAATGATGTTTGTCCAGGCTCCCAAGATACACCAAGAACACCTCCTTCCTGCTCAACATTAATTGGAGGCTGTAAGTCTAACTTATCAGTTCCATATTTGATCATAAATGCTGCAGAAGCAGTTGCTCCGCTGCCACAAGACTTTGTCCATCCAGCGCCTCTTTCTTTTACTTTTACTTTTAAATGACTAGTTGGATCTTTTTTAAAAGCTTCTGCATTTAATATAAAAGTAACATTAGCTTTTCCTTCATATAAAGAATTCAAAAATTCTATGATAAGATCTCTATCTGATTCATCATGTTCTGTTGATACTACGCAATGTAAATTACCAACAAATACAGGAATAAATTCAAAATCTAAAAAATTATCTTTGTTGAGATTTTTGACGGCGACCTCAGGAAATGTAGGACAACCAAGTTCTACTGATATTTTATTTTTATCTATAATTTCAGCCCTATAATCAACATCACAAACATTAATTACTGATTCAGATATATGAAAATTTTTGTTGAGATATAACATAATAGCTCTTAAACCATTGCCGCATTGACAAGCAACAGAGCCATCACTGTTGTAAATCTTACATATCACTTTGCTTGGATTTTTTGTATCTATTAATAATAGTTGATCACATCCTACATTTTTTCTAGAACAGATGCGTGTAATGTTGTCATTATTTTCCACAAAATCATTAGATGATGTGTCAATGACAATAAAGTCATTGCCTTGACTATTCATTTTTGCATAGCTTGTCGACATATACGGTCTCTCTTAATAATATTATGCGAACATAGAGCCAAAAACAATAAAATGTCTGTCCGTTATTTGTTGAATATTAAAATTTTCAATCCCACTTTCAAGCAATTGCTTCTTCACTTCTTCTGTAGTGTATGCTGCTAGTAGTGAATTATAAAAATCAATTTTCAATTGCTTTGACTCATCTGCAGCATATTCTGTGACAATTTTATGAGCATTCTCAACCGAATCTGGTCTTAATAAATCCATTACAAAAAAACTTCCTCCTGTTTTTGTAGAATTTTTGATTAAATTCCAAAAAGCTTGAGGTTTTTCAACATGGTGCAAAACACTATTCGATAATACTAAATCAAATTTCTGATTATCCAAAAAATCTTCTCCTATAAAACCATGGTAACATTTTATGATTTTTTCAAATTTGTTGTTTCTGATCTTTTGCTTTGCAAGCTCAAGCATTTTTACTGAACCATCAAATCCTGTAATATTAATTTTTGGAAACTTTTTTATCAATCTTATTGCAATATCAGCGCTGCCCATGCCTACATCTAGTATTGACGAGAATTTCCCAGGTTTAGCAATTTTAGATATGAGTTCTACAAAAAGATTGTGTGGTTCAGAAAAATCAGCATTAGCATAAGCAATTGCTGGTTCTCCTTCCATAATCTCTTCTTCTGGAATTCTATCAAACATCTAAGTTTTCATTTATTATGAGCTGATCCGATGTTTCTTTCTTTCTTATAACTTTTGCCTTACCATTTATTGTCATCAATTCTGCTGGCTTAGGTCTTGAATTATAATTTGAAGACAAGGCAAAGCCATAAGCCCCAGCATTTTCAATTACCAAATAATCACCTTCTTCAGCAGATAGCTGCCTATCTTTGCCCATAAAATCAGTGCTTTCACAAACTGGGCCAACAACATCATATGCTTCAGAGTCAATTTTTTTTTGTTTAACTTCTTTAATAGAATGAAATGCTCCATACAATGGAGGTCTTAGAAAATCATTCATACCAACATCAACAATTAAAAAGTTTTTTGTTGGTGTTTTTTTGACATATAGAACTTTAGTAACAATTATGCCAGCATCTCCTACAAGTGATCGGCCTGGTTCAATAACAATTTTTAACCCAAGTTGACTTAATTCTTTTTTTATTGCATCTATAAACTCTTTTTTTGATGGAAGATTTTCATTTTCATATCTAATGCCCAATCCCCCTCCTATATCAATATGTTGAAGTTTTATTTTTAACTCAGATAATTTATTTATAATCTCTTTTATTTTCTCAAAAGAATTCATAAATGGAGAGAGTTCTGTGATTTGTGACCCTATGTGAAAATCAATTCCCTTAATCTCTATAGAGTCTAATTTGCTTGCTTCAGAATATATATTAATAACATCTTTCTCAGATATTCCAAATTTGTTTTCATTCATGCCTGTTGCAATGTATGGGTGTGTTTTTGCATCTATTGCAGGATTTACTCTGATTGCAATTCTTGCTTTAAGTTTTAGTTCAGAGGCTATGTTATTGATTCTTATTAGTTCTGAATGAGATTCAATATTAAAACAAAAAATTTGTTTCTGAATAGCTAATCTGATTTCTTCGTCTAATTTACCCACACCAGAAAAAACAACTGTTGATGGATTACCTCCTGCTTTAATGACTTTAGCTAGTTCTCCGCCAGAGACTATATCGAAACCACAGCCTCTTTTAGCTAGAAGAGAGAGTATTGATATGGAAGAATTGGCTTTTACAGAATAACAAACTAGTGAATCTATGTCTGATAGATTTTCCTGATATTCATCTAAATTAGAAAGTATCTTGTTTTGTGAATAAAGATAAAAAGGAGTGCTGTTGGATACGACATCCAATAAATTAATTCCGTCGAAATGGAGAATGTTGTTTTTATAATTAAGAATTTCCAATTTTAGACCATTAGAGTTGACGCGTCTCAGTTTGCTCATTAGTGGTATCACTATTCTCAGGGTCGTCTGGGAGGACTAAAGGCCCTCTATTCCCACAAGAGGTTAAAATAAATACAAGTAACAACATCAAAAAATTTTTTTGTAAAGATGATGCTTTATTGCGACTGTGTGACATATAGTTCATTATAATCATATTATCAAACACCTTCTAGGTTAAGAATGAAAATAAAGTTTGACGATGATTGTATAACTATTGGTGACTTTAATGAAGCACAAGTTTGCATAATCTGGTTACACGGATATGGTGCAAACAATTGGTCTTTTGAACCCATATTAAAAACAGTCAATTTAAAATTGAATGAAAAAACCTTCATAATTGTGCCAAATGCACCAATGGTTGAAGGAAAAAGATCATGGTACCCTCTTCCTCAATTAGATTCTGACAATAATCTGATAGAAGATTGTACTGGATTAATGCGGTCTATTATTCCTATAAGGGAAATGTTGCATAAGTTAATTTATTCTTCTCTGGAAGATTCAAAAAAAAAGCATTTTTTAATTGGTGGTTTTTCACAAGGTGGTGGTTTAGGTTTAGCTATGCTATGTGACCCAGATACGGTAATTGATGGCTGCATATCTGTAGCAGGATATATGCCATGTGCAGATTATTTTAGAGATAAAACAAATATGGATGATGAAAAACTTTTTATAGCTCACGGGTCAAAAGATGAAGTTATAACAATTCAGACGCATCAACAAACTATGGGTTTCTTGAAAACCCTCAATATTGATATCCACGAGACTGTTAGCGACTTTGGGCATACTGTTCCAGCAGAAATCATTGAGGGAATAGTAAATTGGGTAGAAAAAAACTACATCTCTAAAAAATAGAGCCTCACTCAAATAGTAAGGCTCAATATGTTTTTTCTTTTAGAGTTGTAAAATTAGTCTGGCTCGCGATATCTTTGCGCAGCTGCTTGGGCAGTTTCGCTACCATATTTTTCATTAATTTTTTCAACTGTTTCAAAATGATCTGCTCTCCTATGTGTGAGGCAGTTCCCTTGTTTATCAACTCCCCAAATGGCATAAGCCACAAAATTTCTAAGATGTTCTGGGGTTTGCTCTATATGCGGAATACCAAATCTAATCAAGAGGTTATTACGGTCAGCACCGCTTTCTTTCTGCTCCTTGATTATCCTTTGAACCTCAACTTGAAGGTCTTTAACATCATCTCCATTCCATGAACCTACAACTGTTCCATCAGGCAATATGATGTCGTCTCCCTCTGGTTTTGGATGCGCTTCCGCTGCTGTTTTATTTTCAGACATTTCAAAGTCTCCTTTTTTTTAAACCACTTTAAATTATAAAGGCTTTAAATCTATTTACAATAATTCTAAGTTCAAAGGTGGGCATTATTTGTCAACACAAGGAAATTTTCTTATATAAGCATTTTTCAAAGCTAACCCAATTAATGGGGCATCTGCATATTTGTCATAGAAAGAACTATCACGTTCGAGTTGATCACTTATGAGCTTTTTTATTTCTTTGATAGGTAGCGTCATTTCAGAAGGTTTACAAAATAACTGTTTGGCATGCTTTCTATAGAATTCATCATTTGCCCACTCTAGGCCATTTTCTAATCCTAATACAAAAGCATTGTGCCTATCTGATGATTCATGTTTTATATACTCGCTCACAGATGGCATTCCTTTGGCTAAAGCGTTGTGAGTCAAAAAAATTAAAAAAAAATATGTGGATAGCCTCATTCTTTATAGCCTAAAGCCTTCAATCTTTTAAGATTTTTATGCGCTTGGCTAGTTACAGATTTTGGAGAGGTTTCACCAACTCCTGTTCTAGACCTAATTGTGTTCTTTGGATCAAGGGATTTATATACATCAGATTTTATTAATGGAGAAAATTTTTGTAGCTGTTCCAGTGGAAGTTCATCCAATTTAAGATTTTTTTTCTCACAGTGCTTTACAATTTTGCCTACAATGTCATGGGCAGTTCTGAATGGGATTCCCTTCAAGGACAAATAATCTGCCAAATCTGTTGCAGTGGAAAAGGAACTAGATGAAATTTCTTCTGCCCTTTTTTCATTCAGAGAAATGGTTAAAATTAATCTAGGCATTATGTTTAAACAACTTAACACTACATCAATTGAGTCAAAAATTATTTTTTTGTCCTCTTGTAAATCTCTATTGTAAGTAAGGGGCAAACCCTTCATTAATGAAAGTAACGAAATTAAATTTCCAAACACCCCGGCAGTCTTACCTCTTATCAGTTCTGGGGTATCTGGATTCTTTTTCTGAGGCATAATTGATGAGCCTGTACAAAAACTCTCATCTAAAGATATCAGATTAAATTGAGGATTAGTCCATAGTACAAGTTCTTCCGCCATTCTAGATAAGTGGAGCATAGTCATAGAATTTGCATATGCAAAATCACATACATAATCTCTGTCACTAACAGCATCCATTGAATTGTTGGTTATCTCATCAAAACCAAGTTTTTTTGCAACCATTTTTCTGTCTATCTTGTATGATGTTCCTGATAATGCTGCAGAACCTAATGGCATAGTATTCAAGTGTTTGCGGACATCTAATAATCTTTTTTCATCTCTATGCATCATCTCATTCCATGCGAGCAAATGGTGTCCAAAAGTGACTGGCTGCGCTACCTGTAAATGTGTATAACCTGGAAAAAGAGAATCACTATAAATGATAGCCATTTTTGATAAAGCATATTGCAAATCTCTCAACTTAATTAAAAATACATCAATGAAATCACGTAGGTAAATCCTCAAATCTGTAGTTACTAAATCATTTCTGGATCTCCCCATATGAATCTTCTTTCCTACATCTCCAACTATTTTAGTGAGTTGGCTTTCAATATTCATATGGACATCTTCAAGTTCATACGACCAAGGAAATTTATCCTTATTTACCGCTTCTTTTATTTTTTTTAATCCTGACACTATCGTCTCTAACTCTTTCTTAGTTATTAACTTACACTTAGCTAACATTTGGACGTGCGCCATCGTAACTTTTAGATCAGCTTCAAAAAGCACTATATCGACTGTTAGGCTCTCGCTGAATTCTAATACTTCGCTATCGATTTTCTTAGTAAATCTGGCTGCCCTAGTAGTTTTTTTCATTAATTAAATACAATCCACTAAAATTAATTTGATGATTTAACCAGTAAGTATAGTATAAATAAAATAGCTAAAATATGAAAAATTTAATTAGGATTGCAACACGGAAAAGCCCTTTAGCGCTGGTACAAGCGAATATTGTCAAAGATATGCTTGAGAGAGCAGATAATGATACCTCTGTTAACCTAATACCTATGTCTACAACGGGTGATACTGCAACTAAAGAGGTGTTTAAAACACAGGGAGGGAAAGGCTTATTTCTCAAAGAACTTGAACGATCTTTATTAAATAATGAGGCAGATATAGCTGTACACTCTCTTAAGGATGTCCCAGCATTAATAGATAAAAAATTTCAATTGCTAACAATCAGCAAAAGAGCTGATCCCTCAGATGTTCTTATCTCTGAGAAGTTTAAATCTATCAGTGAGCTACCGGAAGGAGCGATAATAGGAACTTCAAGCCCAAGAAGAATTGCTCTTCTTAAAGCAATATCAAATAATATTAAAATTAAAGAAATCCGGGGCAACATAGAGACAAGAATAAATAAATTAAAAAGCGATAATTTGGATGGAGTGATCCTTGCGGCAGCTGGTATTTTTAGACTGTCATTAGATAACAATTTTTCTAATAAACTTCCGAGCGAAAGTTTTATTCCATCTGCTGGGCAAGGCGTGCTATGTGTAGAATATTTAAAAAAGAATGCCAAATTGGATAATATGCTTGCCAAACATGTTGACCAAAATACCCAATCATGTGCCGATGCTGAAAGATCATTTATTAACAAAATTGGGGGTGACTGTATGTCACCAATTGGAGTAAATGCAAAAATCATTGATGATGATATAACAATTAATGCTGTTATCTCAGACATCAACGGGAAAAATTTTATTAAATTAAAATATATAGATAAAAAAAGTAATGCAGTTATAGCTGGAAATAAACTAGCTAAAATTTTTATTAAACAAGGAGCCCGGAAGTTGCTCAGAACAAATTAAGAGATTTTATGAATATAGTCGTTATATCAGAAACCAGCATAATCCATGAATTAACCAAGAAGGTTAATTTATTAAAGGCCACAATAACTTACTATCCGTTAACCGAAATATCACCAATCTCTTTTAATAAAAAGAATATAATTAATCATATAAATAAAGCAGACAAAATTATTTTTCAGAGCAAAAATGCTGTTAAATGTACCCATGAAATATGGAAAGAAACTAAAATAACAAATAAGCAAACCTTTTATGCTATAGGTAAAGTTACATCACAATGTGTTAAAGAGGAAATAGGGATTAATTGCGAGTATCCTGTGAATGATTATTCTAGCCATGGTCTCATAAGCATGGACAATTTACAGAGGGTTGAAAATCAAGAAATTATTATTATCAAAGGAAGAGAAGGAAGAGAAGTTATATTTAAATCACTACAGGAAAGAGGGGCAGAAGTAAAATCATTTGATGTATATGAAAGAAAAGATAAAAATTTTTCTTCCAATGAAATACCTTTGGATGACTCATTCTATAATTACATCATAGTTTTAAGTCAATCATCTCTAAAAGTTTTTCTTAATAAATTTAAAAACAATCTAGATAGTTATAAGTTAGTTTTTTTAGTTCCTGATCCTAGGATAATTGATTCTCATCTTCTGGGCGCAAGCTCTGAATTTATGGTTGTGGATTCAATAGATAACGATAGTGCCTATTTAGATTTAATTAAAAAACACCAAGAAACTATCTCTTAGCTGAGTTTATCCAGCTAATAAGGCTCTTCCACTCCTCTCTATCTTGTGCAGTTGCTGTCTCAGCAAATTCAAATATTCCTAGGCCCCTTTGAGCAGATTTTATGTAGTTTGTGTTGTCTCTGAAAGCAGTAATATATGGCATGCCTCTCTCCCTTACAAGATAGTCATCTAATTCAAGGAAAATATTTGTGTTAGCCCTGCACTTATTAGCTACTAGTCCAACTTTAATTTTCTTTCGTATGACGGGCCCCATGCTTCTTAAGCTCTGTATGAATTTTTTTGAAGCCTTCATATCTATAGGTGAAGGCAAAACAGGTACAACTATTTTTTGCGCCTTCTTAATATAGGTTTCAAGTCTGTTTCCGTGTACAGCAGCTGGAACATCATATATCACAATCATGTTATCTCTTTTTTTTAATGGCTTTGTAAAACTTGCTGTTCCTTTTATTTTAGGCTTAGATAATGGTCTATTTTCGAGCCAGTCCAAGCTTGATCTTTGTGGGTCTAAATCAACAAGAGTTACATCAAGCCCCTTATTCGCATAATATGCGGCTATATTTACTGCGATTGTTGTTTTACCTGAACCGCCTTTTGAATTTATCACCATTACTGTCTTCATAGGTGTCCCCTAACTTGATAATAGCAAACTGAATATATTTCTTCTATGGTTTTTCTTTGTCTACAATTGCTACGACTGGAGCATGATCTGATGTTCTTGGCTCATTTTTACACCAAGATTTATGACGAGTGTGTTTATCGATATACACTTCTTTGCATTTTTTTGCTATATTTTCACTTCCTAGAATTAAATCAATTCGGTAGCCAATATTTTTATGAAAGGCTCCACCACGATAATCCCACCAACTGAAAGTCTTCTCAGGATAGTCAAATTGTGTGAAAAGATCATTGAGGCCAAGCGTTTTAAATTTATCAAGAAAAGCTCTTTCTTTTGTTGAACATAGTATCTGATCACGTGTTGCTTCTAGATCAAAAACATCTGCATCCGTTGGGGCAATATTAAAATCACCAAGAACAATAATGTTTTTATATTTTTTAGTAGCTTCTTTAAGATAGTCAAAAACAGTTTGCAGCCAACGTAGTTTATATTGATATTTATCGGTTCCAACATCTTGTCCATTCACTACGTAGAGATTTAAAATCAGAGTATTATCAAATACTGCTGCTATTGATCTTTTTTCATTTTCAGGTGTTTTTATTGGATTTAAGTTTACATCAGATAGGGTTTTTTTAAAGATTAGGGCAACGCCATTATAAGTTTTTTGACCAGTAAATACACAAGAATAACCAAGCTTTTCAATTTCAGCTTTAGGAAAGTTTTCATCTTGGCTTTTTGTTTCTTGCAAAGCCAGTATGTCCGGCGAGGTTTCTTGAATATATTGAGTAACAGCAGGCAGCCTTACTTTGATGGAGTTGATGTTCCAAGTTGCAATTTTCATTAAGATCTAAATATCAAGATTTTTTACATAAAGCGCGCTATTTTTGATAAATGCTTTTCTCATTTCTACATCTTCACCCATGAGCTCCTCAAATATATTTTTACCAGAATCATCAAGCGGTAATACCTGTAACAAATTTCTAGTTTTAGTGTTCATTGTAGTTTCTTCTAATTGATTTGGATTCATTTCTCCTAGCCCTTTATATCTTTGTAGTGTGAGCCCCTCTTTTGACTTATTCAATAGCTGGACAATTATGTTAGTTATGGTAGTTAAATTAGATTTTGTCTCAGCAGCATCAATATAAAAACAATTATTGTAAGGATATTTAAGTAACTTTAGATTTGTTAATTCAGCATAGGAATCAGATGAAAAAAAATGCTTGTGTAATGGCTCAAGGCTGCTTTTAACACCATTCTGAGTTTTTGATACTTCAATTGTGTGTGACTGAGTATCTGTAGAGTCTGTTACTACTTGTAACTCAAAATCAATATTTACAGGTGTAGATTTATTGATAAATTCAACAAAATCATTTGTCCATTGTAATGATTTCTTTTTATCTGAAAGGTCTGCAACAGATAGTGGCTTAAAAAATGCAAGATATTCAAGAAGTTTCTTGTCTCTCTTTTTTGGGAATGTTGTTAGTAGAGATCTCATCTTAGAAAAATCTTGTAAAAGTGATAAAAACTTTTCTTGGTCTAGAATCTTTCCATCTAATGATATTTTAATATTCGAGGCAATGTCTTTATTTATGAATTCTGAGAGCTCCTCTTCGTTATTCAAATATTTTTCAACCTTTCCTTTTTTTATTTTGTAGAGAGGAGGCTGTGCAATATAAATATTTCCATTCGAAAACAGCTGCCCCATTTTATTATGGAATAATGTCAAAAGTAGAGTTCTTATATGTGCTCCATCAACATCTGCATCTGTCATTATGATAATTTTGCCATACCGTAGTTTGGCTAGATCAAAATCTTCGTTATAGCCACAACCAAGGGCTGATATAAGAGAAGCTATTTCAGAAGAAGATAATACTTTGTGGTCTTGAGCACGCTGAGTGTTTAAAATTTTTCCTTTCAGCGGCAAGATTGCCTGTGTTTTTCTATCTCTAGCTTGTTTAGCAGAACCTCCAGCAGAATCACCCTCAACAATAAATAACTCACTTTTTGTAGGGTCTTTTTCTTGACAGTCTGTTAACTTCCCAGGAAGATTTGCTATGCTTAAAGGATCTTTTCTACGAATCAATTCCTTAGCTTTTCTTGCTTCCTCTCTTGCAATAGCAGCTTGAAATATTTTTGCTAAGATTCCTTTGCCTTGTTTGGGGTTTTCTTCTAAAAATTCAAATAGTTTTGCGTTAAGGCTTGATTCAACGATTCCTTTGACTTCAGACGACACGAGCTTATCCTTGGTTTGAGATGAGAATTTAGGATCAGACATTTTAACGGAAATTATAGATGTCAGTCCTTCTCTAGCATCATCTCCGGTGATATCAATTTTATCTTTTTTATACTGAGGTTGTTTATCAATGAAGTTATTAATCGTTTTTGTGAGCGAAGTTTTAAAGCCAGACAGATGAGTCCCTCCATCCTTTTGAGGTATGTTGTTAGTAAAACATATTACATCTTCTTGAAAAGATGTGCTCCATACCATGGCTATTTCAATTTTTATGTTTTTTCTAGTAGTGTCAAAATAAATGCAGT
>CAYFEQ010000007.1:51299-53461 GCA_964342155.1 uncultured Ectothiorhodospiraceae bacterium
ACCATGGCTATTTCAATTTTTATGTTTTTTCTAGTAGTGTCAAAATAAATGCAGTCATCATGAATGGGTGTTTTTTTCTTAATCAATTCATGTATATATTCTTTTATACCTCCATCATATTTATATTTTTCTTCAAAGTTGTTTCTATCATCTTTAAAAACAAGCTCAATGCCACTATTTAAAAAAGCTAATTCTTTAAATCGTTTACGTAAAAGTTCTGGTTTATAGTCAATATTAGTGAAGTATTTTTTGCTTGGTTTGAAAGTTATTTCAGTCCCACTAATATTTGATTTAGATTTTTCTTTGAGAGCTCCGGTTGGCTTGCTGTCAATATATTCCTGGATATACGTTTTGTTGTTACGGTGAATTGTAAGCTTTAAAAATTCTGAAAGGGCATTCACAACAGATATACCAACACCATGGAGCCCACCTGAAACTTTATATGAATTGTCATCAAATTTTCCACCAGAATGCAAAGTTGTTAATATGACTTCTGCAGCAGATTTTTTTTCTTCAGGATGTTCGTCTACTGGTATCCCACGGCCATCATCAATAACAGTAACTGAGTCATCCTCATGGATAGATATGGTTACGCTTGTGCAATGGCCCGCCAACGCTTCATCTATTGAATTATCAACTGCTTCATAAATCATTTGATGAAGTCCGCTGCCGTCGTCCGTATCACCAATGTACATCCCTGGCCGTTTCTGGACAGCTTCTAGCCCCTTCAGTACTTTTATGCTTGATGAATCATACTTAGCTTTATTCATATATTTCGTCTATTTGTCTATGCTTTTTATACCATCGCTATCAAGAGAGAACAGTTGTATTTGTTCAGTCTTTCTGCTGATGTCCACAAGTTTTTCTTTATAGATATCCGGCGCAGTTAAAAAACTCTGGGTTTCGGCCTGAATAAGTAATTCTACCATAAGCATGAGGTTGGTATCATCTATTCCAAAAAATAAATCATCTATTAACAGTATTGGCCTATAGCCATGTTCCACGTGAAACACGTCAGCCTGGGCCAAAGTAAGTAGCAAACTAGCTAATACTTGGCTAGACATAGATCCTATTTTTTTTAAATCTAGTGTTTTAGCTTCTATCAGAATATCTGCTTTATGCGGCCCAAACTGTGTAAACCCGATTGCCCTGTCTTTGTGGGTGTTGTTTGCAATTGTTTCATGCAATGGGACATCGGTTTTCCAGCCTGGATAATAGGTAAGCTGCACATTTGATATATCGCTATGTGGTTTATTGGTATTGGCTCTAGCAAGTTCAACAAATTTATCAAATGAGGTTTTGATGTTTGCAAAATGTTCAATTCTCTCATTTGAAATCTTTTCTCCTGATTCAGACAGCTTGTCTGTCCAATATGCTAGATCATCATCGCTGCCTTTTTTTAAAAGATAGTTCCTTTGTTTTAGACATTTTTGGTAGGTTTGAAGCAAAGCAAGGTAGTCTTGTTTCACGTGAAACAGGCCCCAATCTAGCAAGTTTCTTCTATTTTCAGATGGTAGATTAATAATGTTTTCTTGACCAAAAGCTAGAGATAAAACAGGAAAAAGTTTTGCGAGCTCTTTAGCGCCTATCATTTTAGAATTATTTTTAGCAATGTTATGCGATGTTAGCGACTTTTCAATAGATAATTGATGATTTTCAGTGCTTTTAACTACATTTAAAAGAAGTTTAAGGAATTTTTGGTTATGCTGTATGAGGTTTGGTATTGGTGTTGGTTTAAAAGTCTTAAGTCTTGACCCAATATATATCGCTTCTAACATTGTTGTCTTGCCTGCGTTGTTTTTGCCAAGAATAATGTTTATGTTTTTGTTTGGCTTTACGCTGAGAAGGTTGATTGATCTCAGGTTTTGTATGCTGAGCGTTTCTAAAAACACGTTAAACCCGCATAGGCATGATTATGTATTGGGGCGTGTTTGTTTCACCTGTCAGAAGGCATCCTGTTTCTGAATTATTCAGCTTCATTAAGATTTTATCTTCGTCCATCGCGTCGATAGCCTCTAAAAGATAAGACACATTAAATCCAACCACAAGCTCATCTCCTGAATAGTCACATGAAACGTAGTCCTCAGCTTGATCTTGAGACTGGTCTGCTGCAAGTTTGAGTTCGTTGTTTTTTAAAGCAAGTTTTACCCCTCTATACTGCT
>CAYFEQ010000008.1:0-10788 GCA_964342155.1 uncultured Ectothiorhodospiraceae bacterium
CACAAATTAAAGAAATTAATTTAAAGCTAGTTCAGCATTATATTCCTCTGCTAGTTACAACCCCCTCAGGGATTGAAGGGGTTGCTACTACGAACATTTACTCTATTTTATGGTCGGGTGGTAATTCACCACGTGCTTTTAGTTTTGCCTGAATGTATTTTGGCATCCAATTATATGGATTATCTTTTCCAAGATGCATTGAACATTTTTTTCCATCAAAACCTTCCATTAGAATCGTAACATTCTCACCAGGTTTAGATTCATAGTCTTTATATTTTTTAAAAGTTGTATCAATTACTTTTACTTTTCCTCTATAGGTTTTTCCAGTAACAAGTAACTGAATTTCACTTTTAACTCCCACCCAATCACCTTGTTTTATTTCATAAAAAACATTAGATAATTGATCAATAATGAAAGAAAATTGTTTTCTCATCATTTTCTACCTCCAGTTTACAGTTATCACATTTATATTTGAGACCAACCAAACTGACAGATTTTGCCAGTATCAATTCAAAGAGATCAGAATTAAGTCGTGAATGTATTTTTATCAAAAAACAATCATCCTTCTTTGATATATCGCATTGACCAATTTGAATTTTGATATTACAAAATATAGTTCTTAGCGCATTATTGATTTCTTGTTTAGGAATACTAGAAAAATTTTTAGATAATTTTCTAAATATTACTTTAGCAATGTGATTTTCTGTTCTGCGAGATCTTTTCGATGATAATGATAAGGTTTCATCAAAAAACAATTTCTCGTTTTCAGAGTGATGCAATATTTTTGCCATTTTTTTCTCCTCTTTAGTGTTTTACCTGATCGGTTTGGTCACAAGCTGAAGATCAACTACCAATAAAAAAACCATCTTGCTAGAGCATAGATGGTTTTACCGATCGCTTTAGCTATTTTACGCCGGCAAGCTGATATCAAATCGGCGTGAGTTAATTAGAACAAAATCTATAATCTATGTCAACTCATTCTGATCTCTAACGAATGGTCTTTTTAAATTTTCAAAAAGATTTAATTCTAGCCTTCTATTCTCCAAACCCATGTTAGATCTATCTATATCGTTAGAATCTATATAGGTAAAAAATACTCTATCCCAGATTGTAAGAATTGAAGTATAGTTTGCATTTCTTGTTGTTTCTACAACAGTATGGTGATTTGTATGATATTTAGGTGTGACTATAAAATACATTAGCACATTATTAATCCTATCAGTTAATTTTAAATTTGAATGATGGAAATGGCTAGATGAAGTCAAAATAATTTTATAAAAAATATAAACTTCTAAAGGGGCACCTATTAATAAAATTAAAAATACATCATATACAAGAGATAAAAGCAGTTCTCCAAAATGAAATCTCAATGAGGTAGTAACATCTAAATGAGTATCTAAATGGTGTATGGAGTGGAATCTCCATAAAAAAGGGATGGTATGATTGAATCTATGCCACCAATAATATGCAAAGTCAAAAAGCAAAACCCCTAATAGTACCTCTATAAAATAAAACTGGTCTATAGTATTTAGAAAACCAAACCCCTTTTCTTCAGTAAATAGAAGTACCGGAATAAGAAGTAATAATCTTGGTATATATAAAATAATGGAATTTAAGACAGCAAAAACTGTATGAAAAAACAATCTTTTAAATCTTGCGGTCTTCCAAACACGATTTGAATTGTAGTATTCAATAATGAAAATAATTATGAAAATTACAACAAAAAAAATTGTTTGAATATTGGGTAATGCTTCAATCATTCTCCCATTATAGGCTAAAGATAGACGAAAGGCAGTAGACTGCCTCTCATCTTATCAAATTGATTACTAAATATAATTTAGAAATCTAAAATTAATGATCCCCAAATGCTTCTACCTGCTTCATCTACACGTGCAGCAGTAGAATCAATTTGGTTAGCAACATTAAGATGAGTTGCATATCTTTTATCAGTTATATTACTCATCCCCAATGCCAACCTCACATTTGGTGTTGGCTCAAAACCAACATAAACATCATATACCGTATATCCAGGTGTTTTCCCCACATCAATAACTCTCGTATCAACGTTATCTTGAGTATCTGCAAACCTTACTCTCAATCCATAGTTAGTAGTAGTGGTTGTATAATCAAGGGTGAAATCTCCTGTTAACGGGGTTATTTGTGCTAACGGTCTATTTTGTGTTCTATCATCACCTCTAGTGTAATTAAGATTTAAAATAGCCGCAAAATTGGGGCTTAGAGCTTTTTTCAGAGATAGCTCATAGCCCCAAAGGCGCGCATTTATATTTTTATAAAGTCTAGTGTCATTAGTATCACTATCAAGTGTTTCATCAGTATTAGTTGAAACACGATAAGGAGTAATGTAATCACTTACGTTATTCGTATAGATTGTTCCGTCTAAATCAATATTATAAATATTTCCCTTATAACCAAATTCAAAGGTATTATGCTTTTCTGTTTTGATAGTAGGGTTACCTATATGTCTTCTTTGATATTTGGCTGCCATTGCCATAGAAGTTTTTGCATTGAAGAGCTCTGTAGCATCAGGGCTTCGAGCATTTCTACTAAATGAATAATAATATCTAGAGTTGTTACCTAAAGACTTTGAATAACGAATAAATCCACTTAGATTATCAAAATCTCTTTTACCTGCATTAACACCGTAATAGGTTGTGTACAAACTATTGGCTGTTACCTGCAACATATGGTCACTTCCAGGATCATCAGCAGCTTTGGTTGCCTCAGCTTCAATCATATCGTAACGCAAGCCATATGTGAGTAAACTTGAAGAGCCAACATTCTTATCTTTTTCCATAAATAAGCCAAGTTTTTCAATTTCAACTCCAGGCCATAAGTATGTTAGATGATAATTCGTTCCACTTATCATCATATTTTGTTCAGCATCCCTTCTATTTTTTTCATAATCTATTCCAACTCTCATATCTTTACCTAAGGTACCTATAAGTCTTCCACCATAGGTGTCAGATGCTGCAGGAGTCTTCATTTTCATTTCGCTTCCACGTTCTGAAGTTGATCTTGCAGTGTAGTTATCCATTAGATGATCCATATCTGATTGGTAAACATCAAAGTTTAGTGTGTCCAAACCTAACATCGGAACAGCGGTGTGATATTTAAAACTATAGATATCTGTATAACTGTAAACAATATCCATCAAGAGTCCTGCGTACTCAACATTTTCTTGGGAATTATTATCATAGACAAATTCTACTTTGCTATTGTTATCAGTTCGCCACCCATAAACAAGCGCATAGTCATGAGTACGAAATCCTGTTTTTGGTTTTATGCCCGTACCAGTTTCATAATCATTGGCATCGCTGTAAGAGCCATTTAATCTAAAGAATGTTTTACCTAAACCAATTTGAACATCCCCAATACTAGTCATTGCTTCCGAATTACTATCAAATGTTTGTCCAATTTTATATTTATTTGGCTGGTAAGTTTCGCCTCCTTTATTTTTTGTAACCATAGGTAGAGGCTCTGTCACTCTATCAAAACTTACAACTCCACCGGAACCTCCAGGTCCAAACATAACACTTTGTGTACCTTTAATTACTGTGATGGTGTCATAATTTTCTATGTTTACATAAGTACTGGCTGGATCCATCTTTGATGAGCATGCCCCATAAACCATAGCGCCATCAAGTAGGGTATTTAATCTTTGATCACTTTGACCTCTAATTACGGCATCTAGCCCATGCCCACCCCTTCTAATGGTGTTGACTCCATTTATATTTCTTAATAAGTCTCCACCATCAATTGCATTTTTAGTATTTATTGATTCTATTGCTTCATTCTTGATAAGAGCATTGTCCATTACAGGGCTACTTATTTTGATATCAGTTAACTCCTCTGTATTTGCAACATTTATTACAAAGAGAAGAAAAACTGATGATAATATTTTTATATTCGTTTTCACGAGGTACCTCCTAATTAAAAAATTTGTGAAATATTAAATAAACTTTTTTATAAAAGTTTAGATGGAGGTGATCTTGAAGAAACTAAAGATAAAAATTTGAAATATGGTTGTTTTAATTTTTGAGCGATAGTATATATCATTTTCGTTGATACATTATCAGCAACATTATTTATAATTAAATCATTATCATCAGCAAACAAATCACAAACATTGCAGTGACCTGACTCATTATCGGAATTTCTATCAAAATGTAATTTACAAATTGCAAATTTTTGATTAGATAGAGAATGATTAGCTAAAGATTCTTTTTGATATACAGAATCTTGGCTGATAGATAGACTTAATGCACTAACAGGTTGTGCAATTAAAGATAAAATTATTAATATTCTTATCATTATCCCCCCAACGCAATATATTATTATTATTTTTAAAAAAAGTCTATACTATGTGTATATTCTAACTAGGGAGGTTAGGTTACCCTAAAGAAGTTAAGGTATATTTATGGAAGAAAGACATCGATTAAGCCTTATAATAGCAACGCTAGGACCATCAACAGATGATCCTCAAGAGCTCAAAACCATGATTATTGCTGGAATAGCTAGACAGTGGACTGATGGAGTTGATATAGCACGAATTCTTCACAGTGATGGAGAATCTGTTTCAAAAGATAGGGCTGAAAAATTTAGAGAAGAATCAGAAAAGAGAAAATGTAACACTTCTATTTATTTAGATACGGATGATAAAAATCTTCAAAACTTTACAAAATATCTGGATTTTGCAAAAGAACTGCAACCAGAATATATTTCTATCTTTAAGAAAAGTGGTTTAGATAAAATTAAAGAAGCAAAATCAGCAGGATTTTCCAAAACTAAAATAGGGGTTAGATATGAAGAAGATGATTCCACAGATGACATTGAAAGTTTTTTAAAAGAAGCTGATTTCGTAATGCTTGAGTTGGACTCAAAAAAAATAGCTGATGAAAAACTAGTTATCAAATCTAAAGAAAATAATTGTGAACCAATCTACTTAGCTCGAATACCAACATTGATGAAGGGTCAGGTTCAATCAAGGGATGAAAATTTTGAAATAGGTCATACTTTAGAATTAGGCTTTGATCTTGTGGCACTATATCAAGAGACTGCTCATGGACCCTACCCAGCAAGATCTGTGAAATGTATAGATGAAATAGCAGTTGAATCAGAAAAGTTAAGAATGAATCCATTTGGAGATTTTTTTGATAAAATATTTAGTATTTTCAAAAAGAAATAAAAATTAATATACCAATGATTTGACAGGGAGTGACAAATTAATCATCACAAACAAAATAATATCTTTTTACCTGAACTAACTCCTAAAGAAATGTTAGAAGCTGGTATTTTTGGTGGTCATTATTTCAAAGGTGATATCTCAGAATATCCAAAAAATTGGTTCAAAAAAGCTAAAATTAATGATTTAGAATTTGATGTTAATCTTAATTACTTTAAAGTTAAGTCCGGTTTGACTATGAAGGAATGGATAGAGAAAGGTTGGATTTTCTCTGAAGATCCATTAGGTTGGTTCCAATGGTATTGTAGGTATTTTATGGGCAGAAGGTTGCCAAAAATTGATCATCTACAAATAATGAGATGGAAAGCTTATGGGGCTAGACATAAAGGCGCTATATATAAAAATTGCAAAAAAAACGATATGCAATGCAGAATAAGACAAAGACAAGCATTGCTCCAATGGGCTTATAATCCTTTTTTTTGATTTTGAATTAGATTAGCCAGGAGGCCAACCAAAAACTCTTCCTGCTAAAATGTGAATGTGTATATGAAAAACAGTCTGACCCGCCTCACTTCCATTATTAATAACTAATCTATAATGCTCAATATTTTTTTCCTCTGCAATTTTTTTTGCAACAAATAATAAATGACCTAATATATTTTGATCATCCTCGGTTGAATCACTAAGTTTTGAGATTTCTTTTTTAGGTATGACCAAGATGTGTGTTGGAGCCTGAGGGCTTATATCATTAAATGCTAATGACAAATCATCTTCATAAACTATTTCTGCTGGGATTTCTCTATTTATAATTTTTGAAAAAATAGTGCCGCTCATTTTTTACGCTCATAGGGGTTATTCATAAATTCAGTTTTTAATTTTTCAATTTCAGAATGAGGCATTGCGCCAGTATCGCTATTAGCATTATTTAATTCTTGGTCAATGAGCCTTTTTAGTAATTCATTATTTTTCTTTTGAAGTTTAATGAACATTCTAAAGAATATAAGACCATTAAGTAGTGTTACTAAAATCATTATAAAAAGAAAAGTTTCAACCAGAGTCATTTTAAACCAGCTCCTTAATTTTACCTATAACTTCAGTTACATGGTCTTTTACTTTAACATTACGCCATTGAAATAAAATTACCCCTTTTTTATTCAATAGAAAAGTACTGCGATCAACTCCCATATATTTTCTCCCATATAGGCTTTTTTCTTTTATTACATCAAAAAGATTACAAATCTTTTCAGTTTCATCAGAGATGAGTGGAAACTTAAATTTATGTTTTGCAATAAATTTATCATGCGATTTCAATGAGTCTCTAGAAACCCCAACTAACTCACAATTTAATTTCTTTATTTTAGAGAGATTAGAATTAAATTCTATACTTTCTGTTGTGCAGCCTGGGGTCATGTCTCTTGGATAGAAATATATAACAAGATTTTTCTTCAAGAAGTCTGATAATTTTATCTTTTTTGTATCTGTACATTCTATTTTGCAATCTCTAATTTTTTTTCCAATATCAACTTTTGCCATTTTCTTAATTTATCTCTTCTTCTTTTAATTTTCGTGCTCTATCTACTAACATTATTGGGATATCATTTTCAATAGGATAAGCTAGCATGGATTCATGACAGAACAATTCATTTGTAGTCTCATTGTAGACTAATTTCCCATGAGATTTAGGGCAGATTAAAATATCTAGTAAAAACTTATTCATTTAGAAAATTATATTATAAATAATTTGATTAAAAATAATTTATTTACATGGTATCATGCAGCAGATGAAAAGAAATTATTTTTATATCTTATTATTTTTAATTATCCTACCAATCAATGGCGTATATCCGTTTATGAGTGGCGTTAGCCCAGAAAAGGATGGGGGTTCGGACTTGCATATAATGGAAGGCAAGATACTCCAAGGACCACCTAATATCGCTATTAATGCTGGTTATGGGGTATTGAAGAATATGACAGATGAAGATATTACATTGATACGTTTAACCAGTCCGGTTTTTGATGAAGTTCAGTTGCATGATATGGAATATTCCAGTGATGGAAAAGCAAAAATGGTAGAGATTAAAGATCCCTTAATTCCTGCAAAAGGTGTGATGGAGCTTCAACATGGTGGCAAACATCTGATGCTTATTAATAGAAGGCGTGATTTAAAAGTCGGTGAAATTGTTAAAATTATGGTAGAGTCTGACAAGTCTAAACGTTACATGCTCGAACTTAAAGTTATTGATCCTCGGCATAAAGCTGAAGATAAGTCTCATCATGGTCATGATGGAATGCATTCACATTAGGAAATTGACCCCTTGTAATTAATCAACTTGGACATATATTCAATATATGAATATTGATAAATTTACAAAAAAACTCAGAGACATACTCGCTATAGCTCAACAAACTGCACATAGTAAACAACAACAATTTGTAGATGTGCCACACTTTTTGGATGCCCTAATCAATAGTGATTGTTTAGCTAAACGAGTTTTATTGAGTCAATCTGGTAATTTGTTTGAGTTGCAGCACCAGGTACAAAGCATGCTTTCTAATTTACCAACAGTAGAAGGAGATAATACTATGGTAGAAATCTCAAAATCAGTTGCACGCCTTTTACAAAAATCAGAAATTATTATGAAGGATTTGGAAGATCAATATGTTGCGACAGATATAGCGCTATTAGCATGTATAGAGAATGATGTAGTACGTGATGTGTTTATTAATTGCGAATATGATCTAGAAAAAATTACTGCTCATATACATTTATCTCGTAAAAATACAAAAGTTGATACTGAAGATTTTGAAGGCGAAAGTGAAGTTTTGAAAAAATACACAATTGACTTAACTAAATTGGCTGAAGAGGGTAAATTAGATCCAGTTATTGGCAGAGACTCTGAAATAAGAAGAGCTATTCAAGTTCTTCAGAGAAGAACTAAAAACAATCCTGTATTAATTGGTGATCCAGGAGTAGGTAAGACTGCTATTGCAGAAGGTTTGGCTCAAAGAATTATTAATAATGAAATTCCTGATGGACTTAAAGATAAAAAATTACTTCAATTAGATCTTAGCGCAATGGTGGCTGGTTCTAAGTTCAGAGGTGAATTTGAGGAAAGACTAAAAAATGTTCTAAAAGAAATAACAAAACATAAAGATGAATTTATAATCTTTATTGATGAGTTACATACTATGGTAGGTGCAGGAAAAGCTGAAGGATCTATGGATGCTGGTAATATGCTAAAACCTGCTCTTGCAAGAGGGGAACTGCATTGTATAGGTGCTACCACTTTAGATGAATATAGACAATATGTTGAAAAAGATGCTGCATTAGAGAGAAGATTTCAAAAAGTTATGATAAATCAACCAACTGTTGAAGATACGGTTGCAATACTTAGGGGCCTAAAAGAAAGATATGAAATTCATCATGGGGTAACTGTGACTGATACTGCTTTGATTTCAGCTGCAAACCTGTCAGCTAGATATATAACTGATAGGAATTTACCAGATAAAGCAATCGATCTAATTGATGAAGCAGCTAGCTTAATACGTATGGAGATTGATTCGAAACCAGAAGAGATGGATAGGTTGGATAGAAAAATAATACAACTGAAAATTGAAATAGAAGCTCTAAAAAAAGATACTGATACGGAATCAGATAAACGCAAGGAAGATTTAGAAAAGAATTTATCAGAACTATCGAGAGAATACGACTCCCTAGAAAAAATTTGGCTATCTGAAAAAAATTTGGTATTGGGGGCTAAAAATTTAAAAAGTAAACTTGAGAGCGCAAAACAGGATTTGGAGAATGCAAAGAGAAAAAATGATTTGGCAAAAATGTCTGAATTACAATATGGGTTAATACCTGAAATAGAAAATGAAATCAAATTATCAGATAAGAGTGATGCCGGTGAATTAAAGTTACTCAGAAATAAAGTTACTGATGACATTGTTGCAGATATTGTTTCTAGATGGACAGGGATTCCTGTTAATACAATCTTACAGAGTGAAAAAGAAAGATTGCTTAGAATTGAAGAATGTTTATCACAATATGTTATAGGGCAAGATAAAGCAATTTCAGCAATAGCAAATGCAATAAGAAGATCTAGGGCTGGTATTGCAGACCCAAGTAAACCTAATGGAGTTTTCTTATTTTTAGGACCAACGGGTGTAGGAAAAACCGAATTATCCAAACAACTTTCTAATTTTCTTTTTGATTCAGAAGACTCTTTAATACGAATAGACATGTCTGAATATACAGAAAAACATAATGCGTCTAGATTAGTTGGGGCACCTCCTGGTTATGTTGGTTATGAGCAAGGAGGATGTTTAACAGAAAACATTAGAAGAAAACCCTATTCAATTATACTTTTAGATGAAATTGAAAAAGCTCATCCAGAAGTACTTAATTTGTTACTACAGCTTTTTGATGATGGAAGATTAACAGACGGCCAAGGACGTATTGTTGATTTCAAGAATACAATTATAATTATGACATCCAATATAGGGCACTTAGCCACAAATGATGATGATAAATTCGAAGACATAAGGAAAAATATTAAAGAAGAGATAGAACAACATTTCAGACCGGAGTTTTTAAACCGGATAGATGACGTTATTGCATTTAAACCACTCAATAGAAATGATATTGAAAAAATAACTGAGGCCCAAATTAATTTATTGAAAGATAGAATACATCAGATGACTAATTTGAAAGTTAGCGTAGATAAAAAAGTTATTCAGCATATTGCCAAAAAAGGATATGATCCCATTTTTGGCGCTCGTCCAATTAAAAGAAAAATACAGTATTTAGTTGAAAATGAAATTTCAAGAAAGATGCTCAGCGATGAATTTAAAAATCAAAAATTTATAAATATTGGATTGAAAGGGGATAAAGTAGTAATTACAAAAAGTAGCAAATTACAAGAGGTCTCATAACCATCTTCTAACCTTATTTTTGTATACAAGATATTCATTTTTAAATTTTTTTTCTAGATATTTCTCTTCCCTTCGTATAACAAAATAATCAAAAACAAAAAATGTAAAAATGGAAAATAATGTTATATGAATAAATTTGAGAGACATGCCTAATCCAATTTGAAATATCAAAAGACCTAGATACATTGGATTTCTTGTTATTTGATATATGTTTTTTTCAATAAGGTTTTGTGATGCAGATGTAGGCATAGGGTCTTCATTAATTTTATGAAATTGATTTATAGCTAAATGAATTATAATAACTGAGATAAACATTAAGAAAACACCCAAAAGAGGTAATCTAAGAAAATCAAAATAATTAGATAATTCATAAATTTGATAATGATATCTATTTATTGCTCCTAGAAGAAAACCTAAGTTAGCCGAAAACAACATTATCATTGGTGGAAAAGAAATTACTTTTGCATGATCATCTTGATTTTTTGGATAGAAAAAAATATGAGTTAAAAATATCATAAAAAATAATGGCAAACTCGCATAGATTGCGAGAATCATTGCATCTTCAATAAGAATTTTTTTGTCACTCAGATACCATGAAAAGAATTCTACAAAATAAAATATAGAGAAGATGAATAAACTTAGGCAAAGAA
>CAYFEQ010000008.1:10888-45491 GCA_964342155.1 uncultured Ectothiorhodospiraceae bacterium
GAAAAGAATTCTACAAAATAAAATATAGAGAAGATGAATAAACTTAGGCAAAGAACATGAATACTATGAAATTTTTTCATTAGATGTTGGATATTTTCAAAAAATTATGCACTGTTAAATCTCCCGGTCTTAAATTAGTATTTATATCTAATTTAAGCAAATCTTTTTCACTGATTGAATTTTTTAAACTTGATTTAATCATCTTCCTTCTGCCGATGAAAGCTGTAGTGACAATTTCTTTGAATCTTTTTTCGTGATTTTTATTTTTAAAACAGAAGGATTTGGGTATAAGCTTGACATATGATGACATAACCTTGGGTTGAGGATAGAAAACTGTAGGAGGTATATCAAAAAGTTTTTCTATGTCAAAATAGACTTGCGTCATAATGCTTAGCCTGCCATATTCTTTAGTCCCTGCTTTTGCAATCATACGACTTACAACTTCTTTCTGTAGCATAAAATGTGAGTCTTTTATATTCTCAGCAGCTTCAATAATTTTAAAAATAACCTCTGTTGAAATATTATAGGGCAGGTTTCCAATTAATCTTGTATTGGGCTCTACATTTTTTTTAAAATTATACTTTAAAACATCCTCATTGATAATTTTAATTAAACTGCTGTTTGAAAATGTTTTTTTAAGATCTGGGATTAATCGTTTATCTTTTTCTATGATTTTGAGAACTTTTATTTTTTTGGATAATGGTAATGTTAAGGCACCATTACCTGGCCCTATTTCAATGAAAGAATCACTAGATAATGGGTTTACATATCTGATGATTTTATTAATTATATTATTATCTTTTAAAAAGTGTTGGCCTAATTTTTTTTTCAATAAAATCATAAGGAATATTTTTTAGCTACTTTCAGGGCTTCAAGAAAACTTGATACATCAATTTTGTTGCTTCCAACAAGTTCAAGAGCAGTCCCATGATCAACGGAGACTCTTACTATAGGTAACCCCAAAGTGAAATTAACAGTTTTTTTAAAGTCTTTAAATTTTATTACCGGTAGACCTTGATCATGATACATCGTTAAAATTACATCATATTTTTCCACATTTTTTTTCAGAAATGCCGTATCTGCAGGACAAGGACCATCTATTTTGAATTTTTCTGATTGTAATTCCTTTATGAGGGGAGAAATGATGTTTTTCTCTTCTAGTCCGAGGTAACCATCTTCTCCTGCGTGAGGATTCAAGCCTGTCACTAATATACTTGGATTCTTTATATGAAATTTAACTTTTAAATCTCTATGTATAATTTTAATAGTTTTTTTTAAGCGTTCTTTTGTAATATATTTGTTTACATTTTTCAATGGCACGTGTGTTGTATGAAGAGCAATTTTCATTTCTTTATTCATGAGCATCATAACAGACTTTGTTTTACACATTTTTGCAAGATACTCCGTATGTCCAGATATTAAATAACCCGCTTGATTAAGGACTGATTTGCTGATGGGTCCAGTTACCATTGCAGAACATTGTTTTTTTATGCATAGATTAGCTGCTTTCTTTATAGCATTAATTACAAATGGTGAGTTTTTAGAATTCATTTTCCCTGGGATGTTTTTAGTATTTAGTTTTATAGGGAGGATATTAATTTTATTTTTACTAGAAAAAGTTTCAGAGTTGATATCATTTAAAATATTAACTTCTATGTTTTTTTTTAATTTAATTGCGCTTGTTAGAATTAAATCCGGGTCAGTTATAACAATAAAATTTTTATCCAGAATGCCTTTTTCTGCAAGCATTACTCCGATATCAGGTCCTATTCCAGCAGGTTCACCAAGTGTTACAGCAATCTTTGTCATCAATTAAAAGTCCTTTATTTCTATGTAGGCTTGTTCCCTTAATTTTGCAATCCAATCTTCTCTTTCTCTTTGAGCTTTGATAATTCTAATTTGGTGTGCAGCATTCTTTTTCATTCTTGTATCAGTATCATCTATTGATCTAATATTTTCTAGATATAGAATATGCCAACCAAACCTACTTTTGAAAGGATCACTAATTTTTTTAACTGGAGTTTTCATCATCACATCAGAAAATTCTTTTACAAGTGAACTCACTCTCACCCAACCTAAATCTCCACCTTTAACGCCAGAAGCTTTATCTTCTGAATATCTTTTTGCAAAATTTATAAATTCATCTAGACCTTTTATTTCATCCCGAAGTTTAAATAATTTCTCTTGTATTTCTTTTTCTGCCGTCATTACATCAGGCCTCAAGAGAATATGATATACTTTATATTCATTGACAAATACTTGGCCGCCACTTTCTAGGTTATTTAATTTCAATATGTGATAACCTATTCCACTTTCTATCACTTTTGTATAGGAATTAGCATTTAGTCCCTTCAATGCTCTTACAAAAATGTCAGGGAGTTCATTTTCCTTAGTTTTACCATGATGATTAATTTTAATATTAAAATTTGTATATTTATTTTTAACTTCTTCAAAGTCCAGTGTTGTTAAATCAGAGAAAAGTTCATCTATTTTAAATTTATCTGTAGTCTTTGATTCATCAAGAATTACTAATTCTGAAATATCATACTCAGATTCAACAGTACCTGGTAATTTTTCATTCTTTAAAAAATTTTCTATTTCATCATCAGAAACTCTAATTCTAGAATAAAATTGTGTCCTGAATAATTCATCTACAGCAATTTTTGTTCTCAATTCTTCAACATACTCTTGATAGTTCTTTCCAGAATTGATTATATTATTCCTTAATTGAGTTAAAGAAACACTTTCTTTTTGTGCGATTTGTTTTAGCGAATTTTCAACTGCAATATCAGATATATTTATACCAAATCTTTCTGTTGCTTGTATTAATAAATTATCTAAAATCATTTTTTCAAGTATCTTGTCTAAGATTTCTCTTTCAGTCAAATCGGCAAAATCTTTAACAAGTACGGTTGTTTCAATCTTTTTTATTTCTTCTTCTACATCTGATCTTAAAATTACACGATCATTAACTACTGCTATAATTTCATCTTTTTTTATTTCTGCAGACTGTGCCATTGCCGAAGAAAATATTAGAATGATGAAAAAAAAGAGTAATAATTGAGATATTTTATTGAACATATTAATAATCGAAAGAATCTTGATAGCCTAAGATACCTTGCCTTAATACCTCTGCAGTTTTATTAGTTGAGGTAGCAAGACCTTTAGGAAGAAACTCAAAATAAAATGCATTATCAGTTTTAGTTCCATTCCAATAGTCCCTAACAACAAATTTTATTCCATAACAACAACTTTCATATTCAAACCCAAACATTTTTTCTAGAGTCTCCTCTTTATTACTTCTTCCATTGTTAAATGAATAATTCATTTTACCTACTATAGATAGTTGGTTATTTACAGGAAAAACCCCAGAAAGATCTATTTCTTCTTGTGAGCCTCTTGAAAATCTATAACTTGAGTTGAAAATTTTTTGTTGTCTTCCAAATGGTTGGACAAATGATAGTCTTATCTGATTTTTGTCTCCATATCCAGCATGCGGATTGAATTCTGTATAACCCGACAGTCTCCAATAGTCCGCTAATCTTGCATTCACAACACCAATTATATTAGAACTATCAGAATGATTAGTTGTACTTGATGTTAGATGGACAGTTCTATCATCAAGATAGAATATTTGACCAATAGTCCCTGTTAAAAGTTCATTTCCACTAGATGTGTCCATCAGACGTGATGTAACTGCTAAAGTTAATTGTTTCGCATCATTTAGTCGATCTTCACCATAAAACTTATTCTCTGAAAATAACGTATATTTAAAATCTGTTTCACCACTATCAAAAATTGGTATGTCATCTTGATTGCCAACAGGAATATGTAAAAAATACATTTGTGGTTCTAAAGTTTGAAAAAAAGATTCACCAGTTCTTTTTTCAAAAACCATTTTTCCGTACAGACTCATAATAGATGTACTTCTTGTTATACTAGTTATTGGATTATTTGAAAGACTGTAACTTGTATATCTTGCTCCAATTTTTGGCACTATTTCCCAGCCTGCTTGTCTTATCGGGTATTCAATGGAAGGATAAATGGTATAACGTGTCCCTGTTGGTTTAGAAGCAAGAGTGTGATCAAATCTAACAAGCTCGGCATTGAAATTATATGCTAAATCTTCATTTTTTCTAGGTGAGTTATATGAAAATTTAATTTGAGGGACACGTTTATATTGTTCATATAAACCGTCTTTTGCAATTTGGTATCCCTCAGTCATTACCCTTGTATTCATTGATCCAAAAGAACCATAGTCCGATCTTAAAAATTCAGCTCTACGCAAAATATGTGAACGGCCCACTCTACTAACTGTATTACCAAAATCATCAAAGTAAGTTTTATCGGAAACACCGCCTACATTTATATTCGTTTCCATTAAGGTTCCTACATATGAATTATCAATTAATTCTAAATTATTCAACAATGATCTATTGTCTCGAATAAAAAAAGCATTTCTACTTTTTCTTTTCACATTATCGCTTGCAAGATATGCTAGTTCTATTTCAGTATTACTAAATTTTGACTTGTGTCTCGCTTCAAACTCTAACATTTGACCTCTTCCTGAAAAGTTTGTTGGAGTGAAAGTTAGATCATAATTTGGAGCAAGGTTTAAATAGTAAGGGGTTGAAACAACAGTTCCACTTTCACCAGAACTACCAATTGTAGGGTACAAAAATCCTGAATGCCTTTTTTTACTCAATGGGAAACTTAAAAAAGGTGTATAGAGCACAGGGACATTTTTATATTTAAATAACAAATTATAAGAGTGGCCACGATCCTCTCCTCTATATAATTCCGTCTTTGAGGCATCTAGTTCCCAATCAGGGCTTAACAATGAACATGTAGTATAAGTTGATGGTGTAAGGTGGACTACGCCTGCTTCATCAATAAAGATATCATTAGCTGCACCTGCACCAGGATGATCCAAAGATGGGAAATTATATTTTGCTTGGTTAAAATTTACTGTTCCAGTTTGGCTATTGTATCCACCCACATTAGCTGAAACACTTAAATTTTCACGAAGGTATTTAACATTGTTGTACGCAGTTAACACTCCAGTTTCTGAATTAAATTCAGCTGTATCTGATTTAATTAAATCTTCTGATCTTTCTATTTCAACACTACCGGAGGCATAAAATACCCCAGCTTCATCCTGACTTTGTTCATCTGATCGTATCTCAAGCGCATCATCTTCGGCATTGACAAGAGTTCTTTCTGCTTCAAAACTCTCAAATTCTGAATCATTCCCAATACATATAGGCAATCTATTTTCTTTTCTAGAATCTAAAAAATCTTCTCTTCTAGCTAGTACAACCTCTTGATAAGCAAGTTTTGTATCTTCAGGTATATTTTCTATAATAGGGACATCTTTAAAAGAAACCTTACTTTTTTTGCCTAGTTGTTTTACAAGTTTATGTTGATCATATATTTCTGAAACTTTTTCATTTTTAAAAATAATAGTGACTCTTTTTGCTTTTTCAATTCCTGTCTGCTCTCTATCAAAATAAACATAATCCCATCGGTCATAATGAAAAGGGTCAATGATGGTTGGAGTACCTAACAAGAACTTCACTTGTTCTCGAGAAAGCCCTGGTTCAAGACGACTAAAATTTTCAGGAGAATTTAAGGATCCTTGATCTATAGGAATTTTATATGGTTTTGGCAACCATTTAGGTCCATCTTCAAGCATATTAATGATGCCTAAATCAGTCAATTCAACATCAGGCAATTCAAAATCAGGCAATTCAAAATCAGGTAATAAATCAGACTTGACAGGAGAATTGACCGATATGAAAGCAAAAAACAATATAGCTTTGCTGAAATCAGTTAATTTTTTAAATAACCTTCCCATAATCCAAATGATTATATCATCTAAAAAGATAGACGATAACTTATGTTTTTCAATAAATAATGGACAAATTAACCGGCAAGAATCTTCAGGATTTCTTCAGAAATTTGAGAAGGCTCTTTTTGCCCATTAATGGAATGTAGGATATTTTTCTTATCATAAAATTCTATTATTGGAGCAGTTTGCTCTTGATAGACATCGAGTCTTTTTTTAACTGTCTCTTCTTTGTCATCTTCTCTTTGATACAGTTCACCCTTTTCACATTTGTCTCCAACTTTTTCACCTTTATCCATATTGCCAATATAATCACATGTCGTGCACAATAATCGCCCCGTACATCTTTTGATAAGATCGTCAAAGGGAACATCAATTAGAAAAACATATTCAAGTTCAATATTTTTTTCTATAAATAATGAATCAAGGCTTTTTGCTTGTGAAATATTTCTTGGGTACCCATCTAAAATAAATCCATTTTTACACTCATCTTGCATAATTTTTTTTGAAACTAAAGAGAGAACCAATTCGTCACTAACAAATTTGCCAGATGACATTATTTCTTGAAGTTCTTTGCCTAGGTTTGAACCCGCTTTAATTTCTTCTCGAAGCAAATCTCCGGTCGAAATTTGTGGAATCTCATGTTTCTTAATCAAGATTTTTGATTGAGTGCCTTTCCCACATCCAGGAGCTCCTAAAAATAATATATTCATACTTATTTCTCCTTATCTATATTAATGGCGCAATTACCAAACTTACTATTGCCATTACATTTATAAGTATGTTCATGGAAGGACCGGATGTATCTTTTAATGGATCTCCAACTGTATCACCAACAACTGTTGCCTTATGAACCTCTGAGCCTTTTCCACCTAAATTACCCCTCTCAACAAATTTTTTTGCATTATCCCATGCACCACCAGCATTAGACATGGTTAGAGCTAACAAGACGCAGCTAATCAATCCTCCACCTAACAACCCACCAAGCATTTCAGGTCCAAATGCAAATCCGATAACCACAGGTGTGAAGACTGCTAGTGATCCAGGCAATACCATTTTTCTTAAGGCTGCGGTCGTTGCAATTTCTATACATTTATTATTATCAGGTTTACCAGTTCCTTCTAAAAGGCCTGGAATTTCTCTGAACTGTCTTCTTATTTCATTAATCATCTCATGAGCTGCATCACCTACAGCTCTTATTGTTAATGAGCCAACTAAAAATGGAACCATGCCTCCCAGAAAAAGACCAACTAAAACATTCGTGTCAGTTAAAAGAAGCTCAACAGCTTCTTGGCCTTGCTTGAGGCGAGTGTGGTTAACTTCTTCAATGAAGGCTGTAATAATTGCAAGAGCTGCTAGTGCAGCAGCACCGATAGCAAAACCTTTTCCAATAGCTGCAGTAGTATTTCCAACTTCATCAAGATTATCAGTTATTTTTCTTGTTTCTTCTCCCAGACCGGCCATTTCAGCAATGCCACCAGCATTGTCAGCAACTGGTCCATATGCATCTATCGCCATCGTAATTCCAACAGTTGCTAGCATACCAACTGCTGCTATTGCAACTCCATATAGACTTGCAAAATAATTTGAAACAAAAATAATTGTGACAATAGATAGAATTGGTATAACAACCGACTCCAAACCTATAGCAAGTCCAGTTGTTATGACTGTAGCCGAACCAGTTTTACCTTGTTGAGCAATTTTATTTACAGGTGAACCACCTGTGTAAAATTCTGTAATTAAACCAATTATAATTCCACCAATTGCTCCAGATAAGACAGCAACCCATAGATTTGAACTTAAACCTAAAGAAGATATAACAAAAAATGATAAAATAATAAAAGTTATAGCAGCGGTAAATGTGCCTGACCTTAGTGCGGAACGAAGTTCTTTTTGAGAAAAAACCTTAACAATTAATATACCAATGATTGAACAAATAATCCCGAGTGAAGCAAGACCTAAAGGTAAAAACATTAACAAACTTCTCTCTCCTAAATTATTAATCATCTCAATGCTCAATGTTGAAGCAATAGCAATGCTAGCAATTATTGAACCACAGTAAGATTCAAAAATATCAGAACCCATACCAGCAACATCACCAACATTGTCACCAACATTATCTGCTATTACACCTGGATTTCGTGGGTCATCTTCAGGTATCCCTGCCTCTACTTTACCAACCAAGTCTGAGCCGACATCAGCACACTTGGTATATATCCCACCTCCAACACGTGAGAAAAGTGCAACTGTCGAAGCACCCATACCAAATCCATGAATCACAGAAGCAGTCTCAGGATCACCACCAAACAGCAGATATAGAAAACCTAAGCCTAGTAACCCCATAGCCGCTACAGTCAATCCCATTATAGATCCACCAAAAAAAGCGACTGTTAGACTATCTGCTATTCCTTTTTCATGTGCAGCATTTGTGGCTCTAACATTTGCTTTTGTTGAAGTATACATACCAATAAACCCTGTAACTGAAGAACAAAGTGCCCCAACTATGAAGGCTAAAGTACTACCAAAACCAAGACCAATATATATCCCAATTATCAGAATTAAAGAAAAAGCGAACAGAATAGAATATTCCTTTTTGATAAATGACATTGCACCTTTATGAATTTCATCAGAAATCTCTACAATTTTACCTGTGCCAGGTGAAAACGTTAAAATAAATTTATAAAAGGCATATGCTACAATAAGCCCTATGAAACCAAGAAATATAGGAATTGTTTCTAAACTAAACATAATTAATCCTGTCTAACATTTATTGACATTCTCATGATTAATGCCATTTATAATTAAAAAATGAAAACAAAAGCTCGCATAGACTCTATCAGAAAGAGAGAAAAAATTGAAGAAAAATATAGTTGGGATAGAGTTAGTGATTCCGAAGAAGAACGCCATTCTCATAGAATTAGGGCAATAATTGCTGCAATTGCAATTTCCGCAATCTTCATTCTTTTTGTTGTTAAATTATATGAGTTACAAGTAACCAACCATGAGTATTATCTCGTTAAAGCGGAAAATAATAGAATCAAGATTAGACCAATTCAAGCACCTAGGGGTCTTATTTACGACAGAAACGGAAAGATTATAGCAGAGAACTTTAATACTTTTGATTTGATAGTCAAGAAGGAAAGAGTAAAGGATAGAAAAGTTTTTTATGAAAAATTAGAAAAAGTTTTATCGATAGATAAAAATCAACGCGACACTATTGAAAAACAATTTTCTGATAGAAAGCTAAAAGATGTGATAATAAAAGAGAATATTTCTCTTGATGAATTTTCAAAAATATCAGTGGATCAGTATGTAATGCCAGAATTAGAACTTACACCAAAACTTAAAAGAAAATATTTGCACCCAATAGAAACATCTCATGTAGTTGGTTATGTAGCCAAGGTTTCAGAAAAGGATATTGATTCAACAGTTGTGAAAATTTATGAAGGAATGACTGATGTAGGAAAAATTGGAGTAGAGAGATTTTATCAAAATCTTTTGGTTGGTGAACCAGGGTTTGAAAGGCTTGAGACTGATGTACAAGGGGAAATTATCAGAACTTTAAAAAAGAATCAACCAAAGAGAGGTCTTGATATATATTTAACAATTGATTTAGATTTACAATTATATGCATATGAATTAATGAAAGATAAGCAGGGTGCAGTTGTAGCAATGAATCCAGATAATGGAGATATTTTGGCATTTATTAGTGCTCCTGGTTATGATACAAACCTTTTTACTAAAGCTATATCTAACAAAGACTATCAAGAACTTTTAAGCAGATCAGACAGACCATTAATTAATCGTGTCATTGCTGGACAATATCCACCAGGATCAACACTAAAGCCCTTTATAGGGTTAATAGCACTTGATGAAGAAATTATTGATACCAAAACTACTTTTAATTGCAGTGGTTCATATAAATTAAAGAATAATAAACGTCCTTTTGGTTGTTGGAAAAAAGAAGGTCATGGAGGAACCGAAATATCTTATGGGCTTACACAATCTTGTGATGTATTTTTTTATAGAGTCGCCGAATTAACTGGTATTGATACAATTAGTGATGAGCTAGATAAATATGGTTTTGGAGAAAGAACATACATTGATTTATTAGGTGAATCATCAGGCCTTATACCGGACAGAGCCTGGAAAAGAAGAGTTAAAGGGTTGCCATGGTATCCTGGTGAAACTCTAAATGTAGGAATCGGACAAGGTTTTTTTCTTGCAACTCCTATACAACTTGCATTAGGCACAGCTATTCTTGCAAATGATGGAAAAACTTTTACACCTCACCTGTTGTTAGGCTATAAAGATAACAAAAAAAATGAATTCAAAAAATATGAATATGATCAAAATAAATTTGAAGTTAGTATCGAAAATCAGGAACATCTCGAAGTAGTAAAACATGCTATGTGGAGAGTTGTGAATGATAAGAATGAAGGAACGGCAGCACATCTGAGAAAAATTAAGAATATGGTAATTGCAGGTAAAACAGGAACTGCACAGGTAGCCTCTTTGGACTTAGTTGGCGAATCACAAAAGAAATCACTTCAAGATCATGCGTTGTTTATCAGTTACGCGCCATTTAATAATCCTGAGATAGTAGTGGTAGTCATAGTAGAACATGGTGGTGGTGGATCTAGTACAGCAGCGCCAATTGCACACAAAATTATAAAGGAATATGTATCTAAGAAAGAAAAGGTCGCACAGAAATGAGAGTAATAACACCAAGTGAGCAAAAGCAGAGACTAATTTCAGGTTTTTCTACTTTGTTTCGGGTAGATACAAAACTTTTTGTCTTGGTTATGATAGTAACCATTATAGGTTTAATTACTATTTACAGTAATACGGGGGGAGATTCTACTCTTGTCATCAAACAAATCATTAGAATTATGATTGGTTTAGCAGCTATGGTTTTTTTAGCACAAATTCATCCAGATACCTTCCGGTTATTTGCTCCAATTCTATATACATTAACTCTTTTCCTTTTAATTTTAGTGATATTTTTTGGTGTAGGTAAGACTGCAGGAAGATGGCTTGATTTATATGTAATAAGGTTTCAGCCATCTGAACTCATGAAGATTTTTGTCCCGCTCATGTTGGCTTGGTATTATTCAGATAAACCTCTTCCACCAAGATTCATCTACTTGGTGATAGGTTCAATATTTGTAATTCTACCTATGCTTTTAATAATTAAGCAACCCGATTTAGGAACAGCACTTTTAATTGGTATGTCTGGAGCTGTAGCAATATTGCTTGTAGGGATGTCTTGGAGGTTTTTTATTGGAGCTAGCATTAGTTTAGCGGCATTAATACCATTGCTTTGGATTAATTTACATGATTATCAAAAACAAAGGGTTTTAACTTTCTTCAATCCTGAGTCTGATCCTCTTGGATCGGGTTATCATCTTATGCAATCTAAAATTGCACTAGGCTCAGGTGGGATTTTTGGAAAAGGTTTTTTAGGAGGGACGCAGTCTAAGCTTGAGTTTTTACCAGAACATTCTACAGATTTTATTTTTTCTGCCTTTGGTGAAGAATTTGGTTTTTTAGGGACTCTAATACTTATGATCCTTTATCTTTTTATTGCATTACGTGGTCTTGGCATTTCAATAAAGGCTACTGATAATTTTGGAAGAGTTCTCAGTGGAACAATAAGTCTAACAATTTTTTTATATGTAATTGTTAATGTTGGTATGGTCATAGGGTTACTACCAGTTGTAGGAGCCCCACTTCCATTTATGAGTTATGGAGGCACATCAATGGTAACGTTATTTGCATCACTTGGAATTATAATGTCCATAAAATCACATCAACGTATTTTGAGGAAATAAATGAGAAAAATACTAATACCACTATTTTTTATATTTTCATCTAATTTATATGCGTCAAACAACGATTATGATAATAAAAATGTAGAAAACTTTATAACATTTATGAAAGAAACTCATAATTATGATGAAAAAAAATTAAGAAAGTTATTTAGCCAGATTACCCCTGAAAAAAGGCTGATTAAGTTTTTTAGAAAAGCACCGGAAAGAACATTAACTTGGAATGGTTGCTTAAAAAAGCAAAAAGGCTGTATAAATTATAAAAATTTGTTTGTTAATAAAAGCTTATCAAATGGTGGAGTTGTTTTTTGGAAAGAAAATGAAAAACTTTTAAGAAAAGCTTCGCTTAAATTTGGTGTACCGCCTGAAATAATTGTAGCAATTATAGGAATTGAAAGTAAATTTGGTTTGAAAACGGGCACATTCAAAACATTTGATACCTTGGCTTCATTATCACTAGGCCCTAACAAAGGAAGAAGAGCAAAATTTTATAAAACAGAACTTATTAATTTTCTTTTGATGTGTTCTGAAAATAATTTCAATCCATCTGGCATTAAAGGTTCTTATGCTGGAGCAATGGGTAAGCCTCAATTTATATCTAGTAGCTATAGAAATTTTGCGATAGATTTTAATGATGACAACATCATAAATTTATGGGAATCAAACGCAGATGTAATAGGCAGTGTTGCTAACTATTTATATAAAAATGGTTGGCAGCAGGGCAAACTTATCATGACGGACATAATCTATCCAGAATCATCTGCTTCAATAGTTTTTAATCAGTCTAGAAAAACATATAAACCTACTACTCCATACCATATCTTCAAAAGTAAAAATATAGAGTCAAATTCTGATTTACCTAATAATGAACCTTTATCTGTTATTAGATTTAAAGAGAAGGAAGGAGAACTTTATAAGTTTGGACATAAAAATTTTTATGTAATAACGCGTTACAACAGAAGTAGATTGTATGCATTAGCAGTTTATTTTCTTGGTGAGAAAATTAAATCAGAAAAAACGAGGCGGTGATGAAAGTCATAATATGTTATAATTTTTGGTGTTTATGAGAAAATTAATTCGTAGCTTTACATCAATCACTATTTTTTGTTTAGCAATTGCTCAACATTCATTCCTTGTTGCAGCACCAATACCAAAACCGCCTAATCTAAATGTTGAATCATATATAATTATGGATTTTAGTAGTGGAGCTATAATCGCATCAAAAAATCCAGATGTTCCATTACCCCCAGCGAGCATTACAAAAATCATGACTTCATATATTGCTTTTTTGGAGTTAAGAGATGGGTCTATGAGGTTAGATGATCAAGTTTTGATTAGCGAAAAGGCATGGAAGACAGGTGGTTCTAAAATGTTTATTGAGGTAGGAAAAAAAGTTAAGGTAACTGATCTTCTTCAAGGGATAGTGACGAGTTCTGGTAATGATGCTAGCGTTGCTATGGCAGAACATATTTCTGGTGACATTGATACGTTTTCAATATATATGAATCAGATGGCTGAAAATTTAGGCCTAACAAATACAAACTATACAAACCCAACCGGCTTACCACATAGGCAGCTCTATACTTCAGCAAGAGACATAGCAATCTTATCCCGAGCATTAATAAATGAATTTCCAGCATACTATCGCCTATATGCTCAAAAAGAATATGTATTTAATGAGATTAAACAATATTCAAGAAATAAATTACTATTTATGGATGATAGAGTTGATGGAATTAAAACTGGTTTCACTAAAAGAGCTGGCTACTGTTTAGCAGCCTCATCGAAAAGAGGAAATAGAAGGTTGATTACAGTGGTGTTAGGAGCAAAAACTCCTGACATTAGAATAAATTCAACTAAAGCACTTATGGAGTATGGGTTTAGGTTTTATGAAACACATAAAATTTTTAAAAAACAAGAACTGGTCCATAATGCAAGAATTTATAATGGAGAAAAAAGAGAAATTAAGTTGGGAGTTGAAGAAGATTTTTATATTTCTATACCTAGAAGACAAAAAAAGAATATTAAAAAATCATTTGTAATAGATCAAAATATCGCAGCTCCCATTTCAAAAAATACTGCCCTTGGGTTTATGGTTATAAAGCTTGATGGTAAGGTTGTTTCTAGAGCTAAGTTAATAGCACTGGAAGATATTAAGGAAGGAAACCTTTACAGAAAGACCGTAGATTCTATACTCCAAGTCTTTTAGAAGTTATGCAAGAACAAATATTCTTAAATGGAAGCTTTGTCTCCAAGGAAGATGCAAAAATTTCTGTCATGGATCGAGGTTTTTTATTTGGTGATGGTGTTTATGAGCTGATACCAGTTTATAATGGAAAACCATTTTTATTAGATAAACATCTATCAAGATTGGATAACAGTCTTGCTATGATAGAAATAGAAAAATCATCAAATGATCTTGGAATCGAGAGAATAATTCCTGAGATAATCAACAAAAATAAATATAGAAACCATTTTATTTATATACAAATCACACGTGGAATACATGCAGATCGGCAGCATATTTATCAGTCAAAGATTGAACCAAGTGTACTTGTTATGGGTCAATTTTCAAAACCTTATACATTTGAAGAAATCAAGAATGGATTTAGGGCAACTATCCATGAAGATTATAGATGGAGAAGGGCAAATATAAAAAGTACATCGCTTCTGGGTAATGTTTTGTTAAAAAATCATGCTGCAAAACAAGGAATGTATGAAACTATACTGATACATAACAATAAGGTAACGGAAGGATCAGCTAGTAATGTTTTTGTTGTGAATGGTGGTAAAATATTTACTCCTAGACTAGGCAATGAATTATTGTCTGGAGTTACCAGAAACCTTATTTTAGAACTTCTTAAATCAAATAAGCTTCCTGTTGAAGAGTCTGAAGTGACTAAGGAAGAAATTGACTCAGCGGATGAAATATGGTGTTCAAGTTCAACAAATCCAATTGCTCCCATTACTGAAGTTGACGGAAAGTGTATCCAAAAAGGTACTGCCGGCGAAATGACATTAGCAACACACAAATTAGTATCAGATTTTATAGGTGAATATTAATTAGAAATCAACCACCCAGAATTATTACTGGATGGTTGATAAATAATTTATTGTGCTGGTGGCGGATCAGCTGGATCACAAGAATATGCAGCTGCACCCATCTCTTGAGCTTTTGATGTGCATTCATCTCTTGATGAAAATGGACCATGCGTAGTAAAATCCTCGAAGTTACCTTCTGTAGGATAAACCTTAGCAGTATAACTCGTTGGTGGTGTACCAACGCCACTACCACAAGAAGTTAAAACCACGGTCAGCATCAACATTGTCAATATTGTTAAGTTTCTCATGCGCCCCCCTAGTTGAGTCGTATCCTCCATTATACAAAAAAATATATGTATTTCCTTATAAATTTGAGCTGATTTTGAATTATTTCTTTGAAACTTAAAAAATTTATAATAATCTATGTAGACAATATTTTGTTTATATACAAATTTTAAACAAAGTATTAGTAATTACTAATATACAAAGGAGATCTGACATGTCAGAAAATACAAAGAGAAGTTTGCTTTCAAAAATCTCTGATTCGAGAAGAGAGTTTATGAAAGGGCTTGCAACTGTTGCAGCTGCAACTCCAATTGTTGGGTCAATGTTTAAGTCGGAGGATGCCGAGGCAGGTAGCCACGGGGTACACAGTATGTATCTTAAAGGTACATATTTTGAATCATGTACATGCGAAACAATATGCCCTTGTTTGCTATTGTTAGATCCAACTAAAGGTTATTGCACAGCATTGCTTGGTTGGAATATTCAAAAAGGTCATGTTGGTGATGTAGATGTAAGCGGTTTAAACGTCGCTATGTTTTTACATGCACCAAAGAATCTGCTTAAGGGTGGTTTCAAAGTAGCGGTATACATCGATGACAATGCAAGTAGTTCACAACATCAAGCTTTAAAAGAAGCTTACCATGGTATTCATGGTGGACATTTAGGTGTTGTTGCTAGTCTTGTTAAGGGAGAAGAGGGGGGACCTCGTGAGTTTCTACCGACCAGATCGGCTGAAATTACCTTCAAGGAACACTCACCTCATAGACATTTGATCGTTCACGGATACGGTGAAAATAAAATGGAGCAGTTAGGTGGAGCAGCAGGTAGACCTGTCATGGTGCATGATACACCATTGGCGGTAGCACCTCCGTTTCCTATTACTGTCAGCAGAGCATCGAAGATGACTTATAACGATCACGGTATAAATCATACTTATGAAGGTGGTAATGGTTTGAGTTCACCATTTGTTTATATGGACGGTGGAGCAAAACAAACTGCTGTTGAAGTAGGTTAATAAAACTAAATTTCGACCCATGGCCTTAAAATCATGGGTCGTTTTTTTTATGAAAGATAATACAGAAGAAATTCTAGATCAAAATGTTCCTCTAAAAGATCGAATGACCGTATACATTGGTGTTGCTGTTGTCCTTTTAACATCGTGGTTCTATATTTTGGGTATGGGATGGCATATGGGAACTTTGCCATTCTCAGACAATATGTCAATGGAGATGCCAATGGACGGATCTATGGAGATGCCAATGGACGGATCTATGAAGATGGCAAAAGAAACTACCTTACTATCTTCGATATTAACTTGGATGCCTCCAATGGATAATGCATGGCATGCAAAAGATTTTTTCCTACTTTTTTTGATGTGGTCAGTGATGATGGTCGCTATGATGACACCATCAATCCTACCAATGTTGATGCTTTTTACGACTCTTAATGTCAGACAAAAACAACAGGGACAAATATCATCCTCCTCGCTTATTTTACTATCTGGTTATTTATTAAGTTGGATTATTTTTAGCCTTGTTATAACCCTTCCACAATATTTAATGCATATTAGTGGAATGCTCAATCCTATGATGGAGCCATCACATGCTTATCTTGGTTCAATCATGTTGGTTATAGCAGGCATTTATCAGTTCACACCATTAAAAGATGCATGTTTAAATGTTTGTCAATCCCCGTTAAGTTTCATGATGAATAATTGGAAAGAAGGTAATTTAGGAGCATTTATAATTGGATATAAACATGGATTCTTTTGTGTAGGGTGTTGTTGGGCACTAATGTTAACTTTATTTGCACTTGGAGTCATGAATATTTTGTGGGTTATAATCTTAACTATTTTCGTTCTGTTTGAAAAATTGGCTTATAAACAGCCCCTCTTGTTTAGGAAAATTACAGGAACTTTACTTATTTTATGGGGAATTGGAATCTCTCTGTAATTTGAAAAAACATCTAATTATTTCTGGAAAAGTTCAAGGTGTTGGCTATCGTTACTGGTTGCAATCACTCTCAACAAAACTAAATGTACAAGGTTGGGTTAGAAATTTGAAAACAGGTGAAGTGGAAGCTGTAGTGATAGGAGAAGAAAAAATAATTCAAGAAATAATCAATCATTGTAAGAGTGGCCCCGCTAATTCACTTGTTGAAAAAGTTCAAATATCGGATACAAACGAAGAACATAATAAAAACTATTTCGAAATATATCCAACGGAGTAATGGACTGTCTGGGGCTCGAACCCAGGACCTATCGCTTAAGAGGCGACTGCTCTACCAACTGAGCTAACAGTCCATCAATTATTCGAAAGACTCTTTCTTATTTGATCTAAGCGCTCTGGCGTTCCTACATCTTCCCACAATCCTTTATATAATTCGCCGGTAATATTCTTTTCAATTTTTAGGATTTCGCCTAACTCTTTTTGGCTATGTAATTTAAAAAGTTCAGGTTTATAGATTCCTATACCTGAGAAAGTAAAATCTTTACCAGATACAATGCTTTGTTTATTGAGAGAGAAATCTCCATCATGTTGAGGTGGATTATCGACAAGAATAATATGTGCAAGTGATTGATCAAATAATTTTTCATTCAAGTCAATGAAAAGATAATTAGTCCAGATATCAGCATTCACAACAATAAATGGTTGTTCATCAAAAAATTTAATAACTTTTCTAATGCCATCACCTGTTCCAATAGGGCCTTCACCCTCATCACTTATTTTAATAGAGATTCCAAATTTAGAGCCATCTCCTATATGATCTATTATTTGACTACCTAAATAACCAACATTAACAATTATTTCCTTAATACCTGATTCAGCTAAGCGTAATATTTTATCTTCAATCAAAGTAATATCTCCAATCCTCAACATGGGTTTAGGAATGTCTCGTGTTAAAGGCATCATTCTCTCGCCTCGACCAGAAGCTAGTATCATCGCTTTAGTAATCATATTTTTTTATTTATATCTAAATCATTCAATAATGATTTAATATCATCCAATTCACTATATTTCTCAATAGTACTGTTTATATAAGAGTACGTCCTCGGTATATCTTCTACAAACTTTTCCTTTTTATCTCTATGTTTTAATCTAGAAAATATGCCAATAGCTTTTAAATGTCTTTGCAGAGCTGTTACATCAAACCAAAATTTAAATTCGTCAAGATTCATTTGTGGATATGTCACTCTTATTCTTTTGTAATATGAATCAATCATTCTATCTACCAATTCATCATGCCACTTTATATAACAATCATTTAGAAGTGATGCCAGGTCATAAGTTATTGGACCAATCAATGCATCTTGATAATCTAAGACACCAGGATTATCATCTTCCATAACCATAAGATTTCTTGAATGATAATCTCTATGCATGAAAGTTGTTGGAATTATTAAAATTATTTTAATTACAGATTGAAAACATTCGTTAATAAAACTTGTTCCTGAGCTTTTGAAGTCAAGTTCCAATTCACGTTCTAAAAACCATTCTTTAAACAGGTTCATTTCCAACAACATTTCTTCAGTATTAAATAATTTTAAATTTTTGGTATCTGTTCTTGATTGCATTTTTCTAATAGTGTCAAGAGCATCGGTGTATAGACAAAATACAGTTTCATCATTTAATTTATGCAGATATTGGTCGTTTCCAAAATCAGTCATGAGAATAAAACCATCTTCCTCATTTACTTCATATATTTCAGGTACATTAACGCCTGCCTCCTTCAATCTCTTTGTTATATCTAAAAAAGAATCGAGAGGTTCTTTTTTTGGAGGTGCATCCATAATGATTTTGCTTTTTTTATCAGAGTGAATTCGGTAGTAATTTCTGAAACTTGCATCTGATGAAGCTGTCTCTATCTTATATTTTGAAGAATATAAAGAGGACACCCAACTATCTAGCAATATTTTTCTTTTTTTATCCATATTATAGATATTACTATAAAGATATAATTATTGGGTAATACTTAAAAAGATGAAAGAAAAAAATATATTTGATGAATCTATGATTCTCCAAATTCAAGCAAAAGAAATTGGTTTGGATTGGTTGGAGATAAAAGGAATTATAAATAAATTGCGAGAGGAGACTGCTGAAGTAGAAAAGGCTATTGATAATAATAATAGCAATCAAATTGAAGAAGAGGTGGGAGATTTATTATTTACTATAATCTGTCTTGCAAGACATCTAAAAATTGATCCAAACAAGATACTTGAATCTGCTAATGAAAAATTTAGAAGTAGATTTCAAAAAGTAACATTAATAATGAAAGAGAGAGGAAAAGAGTTTGTCGGACCAGAAGAAATGGAAGAGATTTGGAGATTAGTCAAAAAAAATTAAGGCCATCTCCAAATAAGTTCTTTCTTGCATTCCTTATCACCAATTTGATTTTCATAGTCTAATGGGGCTAAGTTTATCAATCTGTTACAGTAAAAAATAACACCATCTTTTTCAGTTGTACATAAGTGACATTTACCAATAAGCCCAAAGACATATATGAAAAGCAGAACAGTGAATGTTGCTACGATCGAAGGTAAACCAATAAATCTATTTTTTGTATTTAGTACAAGATATAAAAAAATTGCCGATATATAGAAAAGGAATATGAATTGAGTGGTAACACCAAGTAATAAAAATATAATCAGAGAAATAACAGTTAAAAATATAAAAATTTCTTTATTAATCATTTCTTAGATTTTTTTTTATAATCACAAAAACTAAAAACTTTACATTTTTGACAAAGTGGTGTCCTTGCAATGCATGTATATCTACCAAGAATTATTAGCCAATGGTGTGCATGGAATTTAAATTCTTCTGGTATATTTTTTTCCAGTTTATTTTCTACTTCAATAACATTTTTCCCAGGCGCAATACCTAATCTGTTAGAGACTCTGAAGACATGTGTATCTACGCCAATAGTGGGTAACCCAAAAGCATTGTTCAAAACAACATTAGCTGTCTTTCTTCCCACTCCAGGTAATTTTTGAAGGGTTTCTCTATCTGAAGGAACTCTGCCATGATATTTCGTCATTAGTATCTTACAGGTTTGAATGACATTTTTTGCCTTAGCATTATATAATCCAATCGATTTTATAAAACTTTTTAATTTTTCTTCACCTAGAGCATAGATTTTTTTGGGTGTTCCCGCCACTTTGAAAAGTTTAGTTGTAGCTGCATTTACACTTTTATCAGTCGCTTGAGCTGAAAGTATTACACTAATTAATAACTGAAACTTAGTCTTATATTTTAGTTCCGTTACTGGCGCAGGATTTTCTTTTCTAAGTACTTTGAAGATTTTAACAAGATTGCCTTTATCCATACTCTTTTATCTTTTTATATTTTCTTTCTTCACGTTTTATAGCATTTTTGATGTAGTCTTGTATCGAGCTTTCATCATGAGAAATTTTTTTATTATATTTTTTTTGATTTTTGATTATTTCTATTCTGGTTAGTCGATTGTTATAATCATCCTTAGATTTATTAGCTTGTGTGCTAGGCCAAGACCATGATAGTTCCATTGGATTATCAATCATCGTCATACAATCTACCGGACATTGGCTTATACATAGCTCACAACCGTTGCATTGATTATTGATGATGAAATGTTTCTGTTGCTTTGCACCTATGATTGCATCTACTGGACAAATTTTTATGCAAATAGTACAGCCTATACATTGGTTTTCATTAATTGCAGCTATTTGATAATTTTGTATTTTATTTAAGCTTATCTTTTCAATCCCTTGTAAGATATTTTTTAGCTGTAGTTCGGTCTTTTGTTGGCCAGGCTCACATTTATTGAGATCTTCTTTTTGATTCACAACAGCTGATGCATAAGATATACAATCTTCATAACCACATTTTTTGCACTGTAGCTGAGGAAGAGCTGATGTTATTTTATTAATAAGTTTTAATTTTGAATTCATCAGGAAATTTTAGACCCAGGTGAGACATCCTTTTCCGGTTGCAATATGATTATTTGATCCTCTTCTTGGGTAGCTAATACCATGCCATCAGAAACTCCAAACTTCATCTCCCTTGGCTTTAGATTTATTATAACTACTACCAATTTACCAAGTAAGTAATCTGGGCTATATGATTTTTTAATACCAGCAAACACAGTTCTCTCTTCGTCTCCAATATTTATATTAAGCTTAAGTAGCTTTCTTGATTCTTCAACATCTTCAACTTGAATTATTTTTCCAATTCTCATATCAACTTTAGCAAAGTCTTCAATATTTATTTTTTCATCCATTGGCTTCTTCCTTCATTTTATCTATAGATTCTTGCTCAATTCTTTTTATTATTGGTTTGAATTTTTCAATTTTCTTTGATAGTTGTAAGCTCTCAATATTTTCCCAATCAATGGAACCACAAATAAACATATTTTCCACATTTTCAGCAATCTTTGGCAAGACTGGTTTTAAATAGCCTATCAATATCCTAAACAGATTCAATCCATCGGTACAAATTTGCTGAACTAGAATTCTGTCTTTCTCGTTTTTTATTTTAACCCAAGGCTTTTCATCATCAAGATACTTATTTGCCTCATCTGCCAATTTTGATATCAATCTGATGTTAGTTGAATAGTTTCTATTTTCATAATTTTTAACAATATCATTTTTATTTGATAAATAATTTTTAATTAAAGGTTCATTATGGCTAGAATCTGAAAGTTGATTGTTAAAATCTTGATTAATAAATTTTGCACATCTACTTCCAATATTAATGATTTTTCCAATCAGATCTGAATTCACACGTGATTGAAAGTCATCAAAACTCAAATCTATATCTTCAATTTTGTCTGTCAACCTGCTTGCAAAATAGTATCTTAGGTATTCTGGGCTCAAATGATTAAGGTATGTTCTTGCATTAAAGAAGGTCCCTCTAGATTTAGACATCTTCTCCCCATCAATAGTTAAAAAACCATGACAATAAACAGCATTTGGTTTTCTAAAACCAGCGCCCTCTAACATTGCGGGCCAGAAGAGAGTATGGAAGTATGCTATGTCCTTACCAATAAAATGATAAAGCTCGTAAGCAGAATCTTTCCTCCAACACTCATCAAAATTTTGTTTTGTTTTATCACAGAAATTTTTATGAGAGGCTATGTATCCAATCGGCGCATCCAACCAAACATAAAAATATTTATTTTCCATGTCTGGAACTTTGAAACCAAAATAGGGTTCGTCTCTTGTAATATCCCAATCTGCAAGCCCTTCTGACAACCATTCATCTAACTTATTTTTAATTTCAACTTGTGTAGTCTTTTCAGAAATCCAGCTTTTTAAGAAAGATTCATAGTTACTAAGTTTAAAAAAAAGATGTTCTGTCTCTTTAGTAACAGGTGAAGTTCCTGTAACTGTAGATTTAGGATTTTTTACTTCTATAGAAGAATAGGTAGCTCCACATTCCTCGCACGAATCACCATATTGATTTTGAGCACCGCATTTCGGACAATCTCCTTTTATGTATCGATCTGGCAAAAACATTTTAGCTTCCTCATCATAAAATTGTTTAATATTTTTTGAAATGATATTGCCTTTGGATTTTAGTTCGGAATAGATATGCTCAGAAAATTTCTGATTTTCATCGGAGTGCGTAGTGTAATAATTATCAAATTCTATTTGGAAATCAGAGAAGTCTTTCACATGCTCGTTATAAGTTTGTTCTATTAATTTTTCTGGGGTAATTTTCAATTCTTGTGCTTTTAGCATTATTGGCGTTCCATGCGCATCATCAGCACAGATATAAACACAGTTATTGCCACTCATTTTCTGGCTTCTTACCCAAATATCCGTCTGTAAATACTCAACGAGATGTCCTAGATGAATGGACCCATTAGCGTATGGGAGTGCACTGGTAACGATTATTTTTCTCATGGCAATAGTTTAATAATTTTTCTTCTCTAAAAATTTTATAACACGTATAATATAGCAATCTTAATGATTTAATTATATTTTATAGGAAAATTGCAAAAAGAACTAAAGTTATGAATAAGGAAAATATTGAAGCATTGCTAAAGGATTATCATTGTCCCTATATGGGAACTGACTTGGTTTCTGGGAACACAGTGAAAGATATTGCAATAGATGGTGATAACGTATCCGTCAAGGTAGTACTAGGTTGGCCTGCAGAAGGAATAATGGAAGCGTTCCATGAAGGCTTAGATAAAAAAATTAAAGATGCTTATCCAAATGCTACAACTAAGCTTGATTTAAGTTATGAAATTATACCGCACACCGTACAAAAAAGTCTTGAGCGTATAAAAGGTATTAAAAATATTATCGCTGTAGCCTCTGGTAAAGGAGGTGTTGGAAAATCGACTACTGCAGTAAACCTTGCACTGGCTTTAAAAGAGGAGGGAGCAACAGCTGCAATATTAGATGCAGATATTTATGGACCGAGCATTCCAAAAATGTTGGGACTAACTGGGAAACCAGATTCACCTGATGGTAAAACTCTTGAACCCAAAAATGGCCATGGATTACAAGCCATGTCAATTGGGTTATTGATAGAAGAGGAAACACCTATGATCTGGCGTGGTCCGATGGTTACCCAAGCTTTGGAACAGTTACTAACTGATACTAATTGGCAAGATGTTGATTATTTAATTATTGATTTACCACCTGGTACTGGTGATGTGCAGCTAACGCTCTGTCAAAAAATACCTGTGAGTGGATCAGTTATTGTTACCACACCACAAGACATCTCGCTAATAGATGCCCGCAAGGGTTTGAAGATGTTTGAGAAAGTTGAAGTGCCTGTGCTTGGTGTGATAGAGAATATGAGCACACATGTTTGTCCTAAATGTGGACATGCGGAAAGTATTTTCGGTGAAGGCGGTGGCTCGCAACTTGCAACGGAGAATGATGTTAAGCTACTTGGTGAATTACCTCTTGAGAAAAGTGTGAGAGAAGAGATGGACAAGGGTTCTCCAACGGTCTCATCAGACCCTACATCTGCAACATCCATGATTTATAGAGAGATTGCTAGAAAGATGGCTGCAACCTTATCGATGAGGAAAAAAGATTATAGTTCTGCATTCCCTAAGATTGTTATTCAAAACGATTAATATAGATTAGGATGTTAGCAGAAATATATATAATTTATGCTGTTGTAATTTTACCTATTATAATTTTGATGTCCTATGTTTATAAAAAGGATTTGTATCCTGAAGATAAACAAGAAGTATTTATAACTTTCTTACTGGGTGCATCTACAGTTCTTTTTTTAGATTTCATAATTCCATTAGTGGAAGTAATTAAAGAAACGTTTTTTACTGGTTTAGGTAAAGAATTTTTTTATGCTTTTTTTAGAGCTGCCACATTAGAAGAGAGCTTAAAATTCTTAGTTCTATACTACTATGCATCACATTTGAAAAATTTTAATGAACCTATGGATGCAGTTGTTTTTGCTACTGCTGCATCATTAGGTTTTGCTGCTATAGAGAATGTTGATTATGTTTTTCTTACTACGGAAAGTAGTACGGAGGCATTTGGTGTTGCTTTTGCTAGAGCATTTAGCGCGGTTCCTCTTCATGGGTTGAATGGTGTGATAATGGGATTATTTTTTGGACTGGCTTTATTTAATGAAAAAGATAATGAAAAATATTTATTTTTAGCTCTTGCTGTTCCAATATTTATACATGGTCTATATAATTTCGTTCTGTCAATCAATATAGGAATTTTAATATACGTAATATTAATTGTTTTATTTTATCGAACTTCAAACATCTTTGATCAACTCAGACTGGAACAACATTCAAAAGGATCTGAGATATGGGACAGAAATTATGTAATAGTTCCATCGGATATATATACAAATATTTTAAAAATTTCTGCTGTTATTGTTTTTGTGAGTCTGATAATTTAAATTTACATAAATTTTATATCTTATTTATATTATAATATCTAAATGGCAATCAAATCTGATAAATGGATAAAAGAAATGTCCTTAAAACATGGAATGATCGAGCCTTTTCAAGAAAACCAAGTTAAAAAGAATGGGACAGGAAGCATTATCTCCTTTGGAACCTCAAGTTATGGCTATGATGTACGATGTGCTGATGAGTTCAAGATATTTACCAATATCAATTCTTCATTTGTAGACCCAAAAAAATTTGATGATAAGAGTTTTGTCAATCATCAAGCTGACGTTTGTATAATACCGCCAAACTCTTTTGCTTTAGCGAGAACAGTTGAATATTTTAGAATACCGAGACAAGTTTTAACATTATGTTTAGGTAAATCTACTTATGCTCGTTGTGGCATAATAGTTAATGTAACTCCATTAGAACCTGAATGGGAGGGGCATGTTACGCTTGAGTTTTCAAATACGACACCGCTACCCGCTAAGATTTATGCTAACGAAGGTGTTGCTCAATTTATATTTTTAGAATCCGATGATGTGTGTGAAACCTCTTATAAAGATCGCAAGGGAAAATATCAGGGTCAAAAAGGCGTAACCCTTCCTAAAACATAACTGTGGATGAAAAGAAAACCAACATAGTTCTTCAGATTGATGTTCATCACAATCAAACAGATTGGAATCAGTATTTAGAAGAGTTTTCGTCTAAGAATATTTTTCAATCTTATGAATGGGGTGAATTAAAAAAGAAAGAAGATTGGGATGTTCTTCGTATATTAATAACACGTAAGCTCAAACCCATATTACTAGCGCAAGTTTTAGTGAAAAAGGTTTTTGGCTTTAAAATAGCATGGTGTCCTGGCGGTCCCGTACTGCAGACAGGAAGTTCTGAAGTATTAGAGTCTTCTTTGGAAAGATTTAGAGAGAAAATATTTGCCGAAAAGATTTTTAATCTTCGATGTAATCCATATATAGAAAATACAGATGATAATAAAAAAGTATTTGAAAAGTTTTCTAAACCTGAATATACATTAACTAGCTCTAAAACTATTTTGTTAGAGGTTAAATCTGGGCAAGAGTTATTAGATTCTATTAGAAAGAAACATCGTTATTACATCAAACAGGCACAAAAACATACAATAGATTGGAAAATACTTTATGGTATTGAAGCGTCAAGAACCTTTCTTGATATCTATGAGAAAATGATTAAAGATAAAAAACTAAACTATGAACTGATAGATATTGAAAGTTTTTCTAAACTTCTTGGCAACACAAAAGATGAAAAACCAAGAGTCTTCTGTCTTGCAGGAGTTAAAGATGATATTCCAATAGTTGCTTGCATCATAAGCTTATTATCTGATCAAGCCTTTTATCATTATGCTGCATCAACAGATCAAGCACGTCAGATGTCAGCTTCATATGAAATGATTTATCAGCTTATGAATAAACTTTTTGAAATGGGGGTAAGGCAAGTAGATTTCGGTGGTATTTCGGATGATGATTCATCTGAAGGCGTAGATTTTTTTAAATCTGGGTTCAATGGAACTGTGTTTGAAAAGGTTGGTGAATTTGACATTAGTAAATCAGGGTTGCAAAGATATTTATTTAGTAAGGCAATAAAATTTAGATACAGTAAATAATTTCTTAAGGAGACATCTAATGAATGTGAATACAATAAAATGGATTAGTACTTTTTTTGTTCTAACTGGAATCTTAATCGCACAATTTAATATATATCCTCTCTATATATTTATACATTCAATTGGTGCTATTGGGTGGGTTATTTCTGGTTATTTAATGAAAGATAATGTAGTTATGACAAATTTTGGATTACAGTTACCTATATTTGCAATTGGCTATATAAATTACTTTATTGGGTAGTAGTTAATTAATTTATCTGAGAGAAATACATTCCCAATTGTTTGTTCTTGCAACAGCCTGCAATTCACTATCTCCATCAACTATCACGGGTTTTCCAACTTCATCAAGTAATGGTAAATCATTGAGTGAGTCGGAAAAGAATGTAGCTCTTCTTAAATCATAATGATGTGATTCAGCCCAGCTTTTAACCTTTGAGAGTTTTCCTTCCCTGAAACATGGCACCCCTAAAACTTTACCAGTGAAAATATTATCCTGAATCTCAAATTCAGTAGCAATAAGGGTTTCTACAGAGAAAATTTCAGCGATAGGGCTGGTAACAAAACTATTTGTTGCTGTAGCAATAATCACTTCATTCTTTTTGAGCTCTTCATCTATTATTTTTTTTGCTTTCTCTAGAACTATTGGCTTTATTTTTGTCTCAATAAACCTTTTTCTCAATTCCAAAAGCATATCCATGGGATTATCCTTTAATGGTTGTACGCAAAAGTTTAAAAAACTATCTATATCTAAGTTACCATCATGGTAATCACCATAGAATAATTCACTTTTTTTTCTATAATCTTTATCAACTACACCTTCTTCAGATAAAAATTCACCCCAATTGCGATCACTATCACCTTTGATGATAGTATTATCCAAATCAAAAATTATTAAATCACTCATCTATATATTCCCTATCATTCCATAGAGGGTTAAAAAAGAGTCTTTATGCGTAGAAATTGAAACATTTATATGTATTTAATTTTTTAGTCATATCTTGTTTTTTACTAAGATATAATACAGTTGATATTATACAATAATAATCAGAATGGATAAGAAAAATTATAGAAAAGGGGTAGGGATGATCGTTGTTAATTCTAGCGGTCAATTCTTTTTAGGTAAGCGAATCGGTAAAGAGTCATGGCAATTTCCTCAAGGAGGAATAGATGATGGTGAAACACCACAAGATGCTCTATACAGGGAATTACATGAAGAAACAGGTATATCAAAAGACAAAGTAGAAATTATAAGTATCAGCAATAAATGGTTGGTCTACCATATACCCCATATCTTCCAAAGGTCAAAACGTAAATTTGAGGGAGTAATGCAAAAATGGTTTTTACTACATTTTTTAGGTAATAACGATGATATTAATCTCGACAGTACCGGACATGCCGAATTTGATGCATGGAAGTGGGGAGATAAAAAAACTGCTATTGAAAGTGTTATTCGTTTCAAGAAAGCTGTGTATGTAAGTATTTTGGAAGAATTTTCTAAACCGCTAGAAAGGTTTGAATACAGCTAGCAGAATAATAAGTATCAAAAAAACAACCGGGACTTCATTAAAGAATCGATACCACACATGCCCATGAATATTTTCTTTAGCTTTGAACTTATACATAAGTACTCCACACCAAACGTGATAGATTACCAAAAGCACAATAAGAAATAATTTTATCTTCAACCAATCTGGAAGACCATATGATGGGATAAGTAGAAGACCAAAAAGAATTGTTAAGATCCCACCTGGAGTCATTATTCCCCAAAATAGTTTTCTCTCCATTATTTCAAAACGATTAATAGATATCTCATCTTCAGCCATTGAGTGATAAACAAATAGACGTGGAAGATAGAACAGGCCAGCAAACCAAGTGACCATGAAAACCAGATGAAGTGATTTATACCATAACATGTTTATTATTCTACCTTTAAATGTATAATGTGGCTAAGTAATTTGTAATTACTATTAATTTCATCAACAAGAATTTTATATGTTATCAGTCGGAATAGTAGGTGCCTCAGGTTATACAGGAGAAGAACTCACAAAACTTCTGCAAAAACATCCAGAAGTGGAAATCACTACATTAACATCTAGGACACATGAAGGTAAGAAGATTAGCGAAGTATTCACTTCAATCAAAGGGTTAGACAGAACTTTTTTAGAACCTAATATAAAAAATCTAGAGAATTGCGATGTAGTGTTTTTTGCAACACCAAATGGAATCGCTATGAAAATGGCTGAAGAGCTTTTAGAAAATGATATTAGAATAATTGATATCTCTGCTGACTTCAGATTAACGGACTCAAAAGTTTGGGAAGAATGGTATAAAATGAAGCACTGCGCAAAATCCTTGTTAGAGGAAAGCGTTTATGGTTTACCCGAAATCCCTAATCAAAAAAGTAAAATTGCTAAAGCAAAAATTGTTGCTAACCCAGGATGCTATCCAACTGCTGTAATACTTGCGCTACTGCCAATTTGTGAAACATTAAAAAAACAAAAAATTATAGTAGATGCAAAGTCTGGCATTAGTGGTGCGGGGAGAAATTTAAATACAGAAAAACTTTTTCCACCAAACGAAGACAACTTTCAACCGTATGCTGTTCAAATGCATCGTCATTACCCAGAAATTCTACAAACACTGAATGAACATAATGATAATCTTGATGTTTTATTTGTTCCTCATTTAAGTTCAATGATTAGAGGAATACTTTCAACGCTTTATATGAATTATGAATTTAATTCTATTGATGAATTACAGCAAACTTATATAGATTTTTATAATGATTCACCATTCGTAAAAATAGCTGAAAAGGATTCATTCCCTAAAGTTTCATTGGTAAACAAAACAAATAATTGCATTATAGCTTTGCATCAATCGGTCAATTCATCCAAGGAAGATGTAAATCTAGTAATCTTTTCTGCCATTGATAATTTAATTAAAGGTGCATCCGGACAAGCTATTCAAAACATGAATATAATGTTTCAAATTGATGAAAGTGCCGGATTACTTTAGTTTTTGTTGATTTAACGTCCTTTTTTGTCTTGTATTGTATATAAACTTTGAGTTAGACTTATATCTCACGCGTTAAATTTAAGCGGGGTTAGAATGGGTATTATGAAAATATTTGGCGATAAGTCAGTTAAGAGTGAAGTCAAGAATGGCGTTTCACCTGATACTGCTGTAGGTACAAATGCTGAGTTTGTTGGGAACATTACATTTTCCAAAATGCTTAAAATATCTGGAACTGTTAAAGGAAACATAACAGCATCTGAAGAAGGTGATGCAAAAATCATAATTGATCCTAAAGGTCTTGTTGAGGGCGATATAGTTTCTCCAACAATATTAATTCAAGGTGAAGTTAATGGTAATGTAAGATCAACTGCTAAAATAGAGATTGATGCTTCTGCGTTAATTACTGGAAATGTATACTATGACATTCTTGATATGCATGGTGGTGCAACAGTTAATGGAAGCTTAATCAGAAATAAAGGCAAGACAGCTGGTCTATTAGAAAAACAAGCAGAATCCAAAACTGACAGTAAGCAACAACAAAAATCTTTCATACAATCAGTAGAAACAAGCAAAAACAAAAACAATTAATATAGATTAAATTGTTTTTTTGTATTGGATTCTATATAATCTGGTTGTATTAAGATTTTGTATAGGAATGGGAAAATGCAAACTGGAGAAATTACATCTCAACCGAACCAGGGACTTGTCTTCACCGAAAGTGCTGCCGTAAAGGTTAAGGCACTTATAGAGGAAGAAAAAAACCCTAATCTGAACTTACGTGTTTTTATAACGGGCGGAGGTTGTTCGGGCTTTCAGTACGGATTTACGTTTGATGAAAAAATTCAAGAAGGTGATTCGGCGATTGAAAAGTGTGGTGTAAAGCTTTTAGTCGACCCAACAAGCATACAATACCTTCGAGGGGCTGAAATTGACTATAAAGAAAGTCTTGAAGGTTCCCAGTTCATAATTAAAAACCCTAATGCAAAAACCACTTGTGGCTGCGGTTCTTCCTTCTCAACATAAAATAATAACAAGGTCAAAAGTATGACAGATTATCATCCAGGACTAGATGGTGTTATAGCTACTGAATCATCCATCTCTAATATAGATGGCAAAAAAGGAATATTAAGTTATCGAGGTTATTCTATTGAAGAGTTAGCTAAGAAGAGTACCTTTGAAGAAACGTCATATTTACTTTTAACTGGTGCATTGCCAACGAAAAAAGATTTAGAAAATTTTACAGAAAAAATAAATGAAAACAGGGTACTGCCCAAACAACTTTTAGAGTTACTTAAAAATTTACCTAAGAACTCCAACCCGATGGACATATTACAATTAGCTGTCTCATCATTAGGTTCTTTTCACTCAATTAAGTTTAGCCCAGAGGAATTGAAAGCAAAAAAATATGATCAAAACTATTTTCTGGATGTATCTGCGAAATTAATTGGAAGTGTAGGTTCTATTGTAGCTGCATGGAATAGAGTTAGGCAGGATAAAATTGCTATACAGCCTAAAAATGAACTTAGCTATGCTGAAAATTTTTTACATATGATGGACGATGAAAATTCGCCATCAGATTTAGTAAAAAAAATAATGGATGCAACTTTGGTTTTACATGGAGAGCATACAATTAATGCTTCTACTTTTACAGCAATGGTTACATCTTCTACTCTTGCTAATCCATCGCAAGTCATAGCATCAGCAATAGGATCTTTGGCTGGTCCGTTACATGGCGGAGCAAACCAAAAGGTTGTAAAAATGCTGGATGAAATAGGTTCGGTCTCTAATGTAAAAGACTGGCTGAATAAAACACTAGAGAAAAAACAGATAGTTTGGGGAATGGGGCACAGGGAATATTCAGTTAAAGATCCTCGAGCTAATATCCTAACAGATTTAGTCAAAGAACTTTTTGAAGAAAAAAGTGGCCAAGTCTCGAATATGTTTGAAACAGCTATGGAATTAGAAAAACAATGTGAGGAGAAGCTTTCTAAAAAAGGTGTTTATGCAAATGTTGATTTTTATTCTGGAATTTTATATAAGGAAATTGGTATTCCAGTAGATTTATTTACTACTATCTTTGCAACCTCAAGAACATCAGGATGGCTAGCTCATTGGATAGAGCAAGTTAGTAATAATAAAATATTTAGACCTACACAAAAATATAACGGATCAGACCATAGATCTTATAAAGAAATTAGCGATAGATAGTTCCAAGTAATCTGGCTTTTTTAGATCCTGTTATTGTAGTATTCGTAATCTTTTGTGATTTTATTCTCACCATTGAGAGCCATGCAAATGACAAAGATTCAATATTCTTCTCATCAACACCAGGATGAATATTTGTATATCTCAATTTATTGCTAAGAGATAGTATTCCTCGGACAAGCAATTGATTGTGAGATCCTCCTCCACAAAAATAGATCTGTTCACTTTTTGGATTAAACCTATTAACTTCATTGGCAACAGTGATAATTGTGAAGTAGGTTAAGGTACTCAGTACATCAATTTTATTTATAGTTTTAAGTTTAGATAAGCAACTTTGCAACCATTTCGCATTGAAAGTTTCAAAACCAGTACTTTTGGGCGGATCTATTTTAAAGTATTTATGATTTAATAAATTCTTGAGTAATTTCGGATTGATGTTTCCTTGTGAAGCTAGCCGACCATTAGAATCAAAGTTTTTATTAAATTTTTTTCTACACCATAGGTCTAATAAATAATTTGCTGGACCAGTATCAAAACCAAATATTTTCTTCCCTGACTTCAGAGTCACATTGGCAAATCCACCAAGGTTTATGAATGTGATAAAATCCTTCTTTGATTTATTTAGATATTGATGAAAGAAAGCAGATAATGGAGCTCCTTGACCTCCAGCATCTATATCACACTGTCGGAAATCTGATATTACTACAAGTGAAGTTTTTTGTGCTATCTTTTCTGGGTCTCCAAGATATGTAGATTTTTTTCTATTTGGTCGATGTTCTAATGTTATTCCTGGAAAACCAACGCAATGTATATCAGTATTTTTTATTTTGAAATATGAAAGTGTACTTTTTATTGAAGATATTATTTTCATTGATACTAAATCATTTGTTTTATTAATTTTGTTAGAATTTGTTGGTCCAAGTTTACATTTCTCAATTTCTTTTTTTAAATGGCTATTTACCCTAAAACTTTTAAAGCCAACCACTCTAACTTTATTCTTAACGAAACTTGCAATTGATATATCTATTGAATCTAAGCTAGTACCGCACATTATTCCCATGTAGTATTTGGACATTTCGATATAAAACCTCTTTTTTTTATTATATAGTTTATTGAAAGAATATGAAAAAAATTGAAGAACAAATAAAAATTATTAAGCGTGGTACGTCAGAAATAATAGACGAGAAAGACCTAGCTAACCTACTAAAAAGTAAAAAAAAATTAACCATAAAAGCTGGCTTGGATCCAACATTACCGGATTTGCACTTGGGACATACAGTTGTCCTTAATAAATTAAAACAATTTCAAGATTTAGGACATGATGTGGTTTTTCTAATAGGTGACTACACAGCCTGTATAGGCGACCCATCAGGGCGCGATGTAACTAGACCTGCTGTAGATAAGAGTTTTGTCAAAAATAATGCAAAGAAATATAAAAAAGAAATTTTTAAAATCTTATCTAAACAAAAGACAAGGATTGAATTTAATTCAAAATGGTTAAATAAGCTCAGTGCAGCAGACCTTATCCAACTAGCCTCAAACAATACTGTTGCAAGAATGATAGAGAGAGATGATTTTGAGAAGAGATATAAAGCTAAACAACCTATCTCTATACATGAATTTTTATATCCCTTGTTACAAGCCTATGATTCTGTGGTTTTAAAAGCCGATGTCGAATTAGGTGGCACAGATCAAAAATTTAATTTATTACTGGGTAGGAAAATCCAAGAACATAATAAAATGAAGCCACAGATTTGTATAACTATGCCAATACTTGAAGGGTTGGATGGTGTGAAGAAAATGTCTAAATCCTATGATAATTTTATCTCCATCAGTGATGAGCCCGGCGATATGTTTGGGAAGATTATGTCACTTAGTGATGATTTGATGTGGAGATATTTTGAATTGTTAAGCTTTATTGAGATGGAAGAGATTTTATCCATGAAAAAAGATGCTAGCACAAATAAACTTAACCCACGAGATGCCAAATTAAAATTGGCGGTAGAAATAGTAGCTAGGTTTCATGACGACAAAATAGCAAGAAAAGCAAAAGATAATTTTCTTAAAAGGTTTCAAAAAAAAGAACTAACAGAAGATATTGAAAAGATAAAAATTAAATGTAAAAAAACCTCGGAAGAAGTCAATATTATTAGTCTTTTGACAGAAAAAACTAATATCTTATCCAGTACATCTGAAGCTAGGCGCATGATAAAACAAAACGCTGTAAAAATTAATGGCAAAGCCATTGATTCAATAGATTTTAATTGTTCAAAGACTGAGGGATTTGTCTTGCAAGTAGGAAAAAGGAAGTTTTTTAAAATTACAATTGTCTAATTATATAATTTTCAGAGAAAAAACTAGGATAGTCATTAAAACCTGGTTATAATCGTTTGTCTGCGTTCATAGTGCAACGTAGTTCAAGAAAAAGCTCTGTAAAAATTTGGAATGATTTGTGCGTAGTGCCTGTATTTTACTCACTAATATACGTTTATAGCAATTAAAGCTATTAAAAAAAATTAGTCGATAAGACTTTAATTTATATAAGTGAAGAGTTTGATACTGGCTCAGATTGAACGCTGGCGGAATGCCTAACACATGCAAGTCGTGCGGTAACACTTCGGGTGACGAGCGGCGGACGGGTGAGTAACGCGTGAGTATCTGCCTTTTAGTGAGGGACAACCCGGGGAAACTCGGGCTAATACCACATGTGTCCTACGGGATAAAGCAGGGGACCTTCGGGCCTTGCGCTAAAAGATGAGCTCGCGTGAGATTAGTTTGTTGGTGAGGTAAAGGCTCACCAAGACGACGATCTCTAGCTGGTCTGAGAGGATGATCAGCCACACTGGGACTGAGACACGGCCCAGACTC
>CAYFEQ010000009.1:0-26879 GCA_964342155.1 uncultured Ectothiorhodospiraceae bacterium
AGTCACATCGATTTCAGAAGAAGGAACGGAGACTACGCACTTTTCAATCATTGATAAATATGGAAATCGTGTTGCTGCAACATTATCAATTAATACAACTTTTGGCTCAGGATTTGTAGCAGGAAATACTGGGGTTTTATTAAATAATCATATGAATGATTTTGTACTTACTCCAAACAGCCCAAATATTTATGGGCTAGTTGGTAATACAAAAAATAGTATTGAGCCAGGTAAAAGACCTTTGTCATCAATGTCACCTACATTTGTTGAAGATGATAGAGGAGTCTTGGTAATCGGCACACCTGGAGGTTCTAGAATTATTAGTATGGTAATTTTAGGAATATTAGAATATTTAAAAGAGCCAAAACCAAATTTACAAAATATTGTTTCTAAACCACGACTGCATCATCAATACTTACCAGATCACATCTTTGTTGAACCTGAAGGTTTCAGTGAAAAATGGATTCAAACGATGGAAACTAAAGGACATAAAGTGGTGAGGGTTAAGAAAAAATGGGGTAATATGCAAGCCGTTCTTTTTAATAAGTCGACTAAGAATAAAGAAATAGCAAATGACCCAAGAGAATTAAAGTAGAGTTAGGAAAAATTAAGAAAAAAAAAGTCCTCAGATACATCTCTGATTATTTTTTTGCTTTTGATAACCCCCGTTAAACGTCTATTAGTATTTAGTTTTAAATTTATATTTAGTATCTTAGTCCAAACATAATCATTACTAATACTAAGACGATTGTGACGGCAACAACTGCTCCAATAATTGTCATTACTAACATTAAATCTGCCATAGTCCTTAAACTTTACAATAAGAAATGACTTAAATCAATGGTTTCAGGGGGCAAATTTAGTGAATTTCTGATAAGTATGATTTAAATAACTAAAAGATAGTTTATAATCAAGTTTTTATTGAAAGATTGGCCATTATGTTAATTAGAAGAATTAAGACAGCAATTTTTAATTGGATCAAATCAAGAAAAGAAATTTTTCCCAAGATACTTACTATAGAATTTACAAGCGCATGTAATGCAAAATGTATTATGTGTCCGCAACCTGCAATGGATAGAAAGAAAGAAAATATGCCAAATGAGATTTTAGAAAAAATTATAGATGATTGCAGAGGAAAGCCCTTAAAAAAAATTAATTTATTTTGGATGGGCGATTCAACAGTAGACAAACATTTAATTGAAAAAATGAGACTTGTCAGAGCAGGCCTTCCAAATGTTAAACTTTATCTATCTACAAATGCCCAATTATTATCAAAAGAAAGGTCTAGAAAAATAATTGATGAAAACCTTTTAGATGTCATTAATTTTGATATAGATGGTTTTACAAAAATAACATTTGAAAGTGTAAGAGTAGGTCTTAAGTTTGATAATGTAGTAGATAATGTTAAATATTTTCTTAATTATAAAAAGGAAAAAAGCAAAAAGAATCCTCAGACAAGAATAACCATAATAGATATGAAACCTACTCAAAGTGAAGTACAAAAGTTTGTAGATTATTGGAGTAAATTAGCAGATGTTGTTGACGTCAATCATTATAATACTTGGCTAGGTTCACAAGAAGATCTTAATTATGATGACACTCATCTGAAAGACAAGCATCAAGATAAATTAACACAAAGTACTTTAGGTAAATTTAACTTTGCATGCACACACCCATGGGAAGAAATGGTGATAGGTGCAGATGGACGTGTTGGATTATGTTGCCTTGATCATGAATTAAAAGAGCAAATAGGTGATGTGAAGAATGAAACACTTCAACAGATTTGGCAAGGTGAAATTTTAAATAGTTATAGATCCAAACAATTGAAACTAGATTATGATTCAATTGGAAGTTGTAAAAATTGTAATGCGCACACATATCAGAATGAAAAGTTATGGGCAAAATTACAACAACATTAAAAAAAAATATTAGAGTTATACCTAATTTCCCAAAAAAAGGTATTCTGTTTCAAGATATATTTTCATTTACTGAAAATGCAAAAATTTTTAATGAAATCATATCTAATATTGCCACTCTAGCTAGAAGAAAAAAAATAACTAAATTAGTAGGTATAGAGGCTCGAGGATTTATTTTCGCATCTGCTGCAGCATATAAAAATAAAATTGGATTTGTACCTATAAGAAAAAAAAATAAGCTTCCAGGCAAAGTTTACAAAAAGAAATATAAACTAGAATATGGGTTTGACGAAATAGAAATACAAAGAGATGCTATTTTAAAAAAAGATAAAGTGCTAATTATAGATGATTTAATAGCAACAGGTGGAACAGCGCTAGCTTCAGCAAAGCTTATAGAAAAATTTTATTCTAAGAAACCCGAATTCTTTTTTATAATTGATTTATATAATTTAGGTGGTTCTAAGAGACTTATAGATTTAAATTATAATGTCACATCTTTAATGAAGACTGAAGGATAAAAAATATGAGTGACTATAAATTGGCTATTATAGGCGGTAGTGGACTTTATGAGATTGAAGATATTGAAGAATCACGATGGGAGAAAATAGAAACACCTTGGGGGCTGCCATCAGATGAGTTATTAACTTTTAAATATAAAGGCAATGAAACATATTTTCTTCCTCGACATGGAAGAGGGCACAAAATATCTCCAACAAATATAAATTTTCGTGCCAATATTGATGCCTTAAAACAAAAAGGAGTTACAGATATTATATCTGTATCAGCAGTTGGTTCGTTGAAGGAAAGTCTAGAACCAGGGCGTTTCGTTTTAGTTGATCAATTTATAGATAGGACTATTTCCAGAAAAAAGACTTTTTTTGATGAAGAAATAGTTGCGCATGTCCCAATGGCTCACCCAACAAGCATTGGTCTTATGAATACTTGTGAGAAAGCTTTAAAGAGCTTGTCAATTCCTTATCAAAGAGGAGGGACTTATATTGTCATGGAAGGACCACAATTTTCAACTCTTGCTGAATCTAATTTATACAGGAGCTGGAATGGGGATGTAATTGGTATGACGAATATGCCTGAAGCTAAATTAGCAAGAGAAGCTGAAATACGGTATGCAACCGTAGCAATGGTTACAGATTTTGATTGCTGGCATCCAGATCATGAAAATGTAGAAGTGCAGATGATTATTAAAACCCTAATGGATAATGCAAGCAAGGCAAAGGAAATGATTAAATTCGTAATAGAAAATTTTTGTGAGGAAGTAGATGACAATGATTTAGCTGTTAAATGTTTAGATACAGCTATTATTACGAGTCCAGACATAATGACTGATAAGACTAAAAATAAATTGAAAAATATAGCTGGCAGAGTCCTGTTTAAATAGCTTATGAAAGTAGATGGAAAAAGTTATAGAACAATTTGGTTTAACCAAGAAAAATCTGAGATTAATATTATTGATCAAACAAAGTTGCCGCATCAATTTTTAATCAAATCTATACATAATTTTAATGATTCAATAGATTCTATTAAAAATATGGAGGTTCGTGGAGCTCCGCTTATTGGAGCTATGTCTGCTTACGGCATTACTCTCGCAATTAAAGATGACCCTTCAGATAATAATTTGGATATTGCTATAGAAAAACTCATTGATTCAAGACCAACAGCAATAAATATTAAATGGGCTACAAACATAATGAAGAAATATTTGATAGATATACCAGAAGAGCAAAGATATGAAAACAGTATCAAAAAAGCTAATGAAATTTGCGATGAAGATGTTTCCCACTGTAAGAAAATAGGTGAGTTTGGGAAACATATTATTTTGGATTATTTACAAAAGAGCAAAAAAAATGAAGTTAATATATTGACACATTGTAATGCTGGATGGCTGGCAACAATTGATTGGGGGACAGCTACATCTCCTATTTATCATGCATGCCAAGATGGGATAAAAATACATGTATGGGTAGATGAAACGAGACCAAGAAATCAAGGTTCAGCGATTACATCTTTTGAACTAAACCATGAAGGGGTATCTAATACAATTATTGCAGACAATACGGGTGGCTTATTAATGCAAAAAGGGATGGTAGATTTATGTATAACGGGCGCAGATAGGATAACTGCAAAAGGAGACGTTGTGAATAAAATCGGTACCTATCTCAAAGCCTTAGCTGCGCATGATAATAATGTCCCATTTTACGTAGCTATACCTAGTAGTACTATAGATTGGTCAACTCATGAATTAGACCAGGTTCCGATTGAAGAAAGATCTACCACAGAATTATCATATGTGGAAGGCATTGATGATGATGATAAATTAAGAAAAGTTAGAATTTATCCCGAAGACAGTAAATCTTTAAACTTAGCTTTTGACATCACTCCTTCTAAATATATAACAAACCTGATTACAGAGAGGGGTATATGTGAAGCCTCTGAAGAAGGCTTAAAAAATCTTTTCCCAGAAGAATAAAATTATCTTAAAGACGCAGCAATATTGCCACCATCAACGGTGAGTATCGCCCCGGTTGTTTTCTTGGAAGTCGCTAGATGAAAAAAAGCTTTTGCCACATCTTCACCCTTTACTTCATTAAGCAATAGGTTTCCTTTCATGTAATCTTCAGGCGAAACAGATCTAGCTTTTGATCTAGCTTTTATCATTTTCTGGTTCATGAGACCGCTCTTTATTCTATCTGCATTGACTCCATTAGATCTAATTCCAAAAGCACCATAATCAACTGCATATTGTTTACATAAACTTAAAAGAGCTGCCTTAGGCAAGCCATATGGACCAAAATTTTTACCAGGGTTTACTGCTTGTTTAGAGATATTAAATAATAAGCATCCATCAATATTTTGTTTCATCATAATCTTAACTGCTTCAGCTGCACAATTTTGATGAGAAAAGAAGTTGTCTTCAAAACTTTTACGAAGTAGATTATCCTGAACCTCACCTATTGCACCTTCGCTTGCAGTCCCTGCATTAGATATTAAGATATCTAAACCACCATATTCTTTACAAATTAAGTCAAAAGCTTTTTTTACACTGCTTTTGTTTCTTACATCGCAATGTATGCATAGATCGCCAATAGTTGACTGTATATGTTTAAGTTTATTTAAATCGTTATCTAATAAAACAACTTCAGCGCCATAAGATTTGAATAGTTTGTAAGTTTCAAAGCCAATAGTCCCAGTGCTGCCTGTTATAGCAACAATATTTCCTTCTAAAAGTTTTTTTTGTTTATTAATTTTTGCCTGTTCTAAAGACCAATATTCAATATCAAAAATATCTTTTTTAGATATAGTTTTATATTTAGAAGTCTCTTCAACAGAGGATATTACACGGGCATTAGTTTCTGCCAAATCACCTGCAATTTTAGCTGCTTTGGAATTAGTGCCTATACTAAACATTCCAATATTTTGTACAAAAACTATCCTTGGAGATGTATCCAACATTGTTCTTTTGCCTTTTACTTTTTTCTGGTTTTTTTTAAAATAATTTGTATATTTTGTTTTGAAAACTTTTATTTCTTTATCCATAAGTCTCTTAAATTCATCCAAAGATGATGATTGTGAAGGGCTTATTATTAAAGGGAAAGGTTTTATTCTAATAACATGATCAGGAGTTATGGTCCCCTGGTCTGAATAGGTTTTGACATTTTTCCCATTCATAAAATATGTTATATGATTATTTGATTTAAAATTTACAATAAATTTTTGGTCTAATTTTTTGTTTGAAACTATGCCTCTGATTATTGGTGCTATTTCATGAGATTTATAACGCAGAGGAAAATTTGCAATTTGTTTAATTTTTCTTTTTTTTAATTTATTTATAGCTCTTTCAGCTTGTGAAACATATTTTATCATCAGGCTGTAGGTTTCTTTAGCTGTATCACCAAATGTGAATATACCGTGGTTCATCAGAATTAAGCAATTAACATGAGGATTCTTTGAATATATTTCATCAACTTTTTTAGCTAATAAAAAACCAGGCATAACATAAGGAACTATGGCAACATGTTTACTAAAAATTTTTCTACAAAGTTCTTTGCCATTAGGTCTATTGGTAATATTTAGGATAGAGTCTGCATGTGTATGATCAACAAATTTGAAAGGTAGGAATGCATGCAAGAAAGTTTCTACAGAAGGATTAGGAGAAAGAACATCTATCAGATTTCTTTTTTGAAAATTAACCATATCTTCATCACTAATATACTTTTTATTTTTCAGATTTAACAAAGGGTCTAGTTTTACAGCCGGCAAACCTTCTGGCTCGATATTAGCCATATCCCATCCACTGCCTTTAACACATAAAACATTATGCTTTTTTCCATCTATATCCTTAATCATTGTTTTGACAGAAGTGTTACCGCCACCATGAAGGACTAGATTATTATTTTTTCCAAGTAATTGTGTTGTATAAACACGTAAAGCTATATCTTCAGAAAAACCTAGTTTCTGATATTTATTAATATACTTTTTAGCTTCAGTGTTAGCCCATACATTTTTCAAAACATAACCTCACCAGGATTATAGTTTACAGTAGTTTCTTATTTTAGAAAAGTTTAGTTAAATTGATTTTTAGTAAGGAAATTTAGAAGGACCTCCTCAGTTTTTTTTCTAGCTTCAGAATTATATTTTACTTTAACTCCTCTTATAGAGCATCGATCCAATAATTCCGAACTGGCCCCAGGGACACTCACGTCTTTATTAGTTAAAGTAATAATTCTTCCAGTTTTAGAAATTGTTAAGGTGCAATCATTATTGGTTACAACTAAGCTTGGAAGATTATCAAGTGTGAAGCCAAAATATAGAAAAGGATTATCATAGCCATGGTGGGCATTTTCAATTGAAATATGTTTAATTTTTCCATCGCCTTTAAAGAATTTAGAATATAGGTTTCGACAAGCTTGCTCCGGAGTTAACATATCTTCATCTCCTGTAATCATTAATAATGGTGTATTCGTAGGCATTTTGTCTGGAAAAGTAAAACCACAGTATGGATATATTGATATTGCTGCATCAAAGATATATTTGTTTGAATTAATAAATTTTGTTACATGTGGAAAATGAGAAAGTATTGGTCCAACGCCACCTTGTGACCAGCCAACGTAACCAACTTTATTGATCATTGGATGAGTTTTTAGTATTTCAAGAGCTTTATATGCATCTATCATGAATGTAATACCAGATATTTTTGTAAAGGTTTTATCATAACGAATATTTCTTGGAGTATAGTGGTCAATTTGAAAAACTGCGTATCCATTCTTATTGAGCAAATCAATATAATTACTATGGTACCTTCTTATACCTCCAGCACCATGCGTCAATATTATTGCTGAATATTTATCTTTTTTAATATCAGGGAATGTTAGGTGGCCAAAAATTTCTAAAGACTTTTTATCTTCAAAATCTAAGTCGTAGCTATCAATAGTGTCAAAACAAATAGTTTGGTTATTATTTGTTTTAATTAATTGATTTACCGTTAGAAGTTCATCATGACAAGGATTATTTTTTTTTGCAGAACAACTTGTAAAAAAACAAAAAACAATTAAAAAAAATACATATGATATTTTTAAATTACTCATTAACTTTATATTAAAAATTTAAGTTGTTAATATACTTTTGAAGTTGTCAAACCCTTGATTATTTTTAGAGCTTCTACCAGCTGATTATCATCTAAAAGAAGTTTAGATATTTCAGTTGGATTATTTTCTTTTTGAACATCATTCCTTTCTCTTTTTATCATAATGTCTGGCTCTATACCCTCTGTATGGATGTCTCTGCCACTAGGAGTGTAATACCTAGCAGTAGTAAGTTTTAATGCTGTACCATCACTAAATTCTTGAATAGTTTGAACAGATGCTTTCCCATAAGATTTGGTCCCTAAGATTTTTGCCCTATTATTATCCTGCAGAGCACCAGCTACGATTTCTGAAGCTGAAGCTGATCCCTCATTAATCATAACAATCATAGGTAGTCCATCAATAATATCTTGTGATGTAGCAAAGTATTCTAAATCTGAGTTGCTAGTTCTACCTTTTGTGAAAACAATTTTTCCATCAGTTAAAAATAAATCAGCAATACCAACTGCAGAACCAAGGACGCCACCTGGATTATTTCTTAGGTCCAATAATAATCCTTTTAGTTTGTTCCCACTATCTTGTTTTAGTTTAAGTATGTGGGTACTTATATGGTCAGTTGATTTTGACTGAAAGCTTGATAGACGAATATAACCAATATTTCCTTCCAATAATTCTGATTTAACACCTTTAGCAACAATAATTTCTCTAGTAAGATTTATTATCAAAGGTTCTCTTTCACCCTCTCTTACTACCGTGATTGTGACTTGGGAACCAGGCTTACCTCTCATTAATTTTACTGCTTCACCTATAGTTAAACCTTTAACTAATGTGTCATCAATTTTAGTTATAAAATCACCAGATTTTAAACCAGCCCTACTAGCCGGAGTATCATCGATAGGTGAAATAATTTTGACAAATCCATCTTCCATGGTGATTTCAATTCCTAGCCCACCGAACTTTCCAGTTGTTCCTATTCGAAGTTCATTGAAATCATCCTTTGAAAGAAAAGAAGAATGTGGATCAAGGCTGGAAACCATACCTTGTATTGCATAGTCAAATAAGATTTCATCATCTACATCATCTACATATTGTTCCTTTACTCTTTTGAATACTTCAACAAACTGTTGTATTTTAGCTGCCGGTATTGCGTCAGAATTTTGTTCATCCGCATAGAGTCTCTCTGCCGGTATTAGGTAAATCCCTAAGGCAAATGTCGAAATTAATAGATTCTTTGTTAATTTAATCATCCTTTATAATAATATCACTTAATAGTAATATTTTTTATTAGATTTATCTAATATAAGTGTATAATAATATTTAATGGAAACTGAAAGCACACAAGTAAACACAGAGGAACATAATTCCAAAGCCGATCAAGATCAAAAAGATGTTGAGTTAGCATCTCGTTCCTTAAAAGCAATGTCTCATCCACTAAGGTTAATGATTTTGTGCAAACTTGGTGAAAAAGAATTCAGTGTCCAAGATATAGTCGATAATGTCGGAACATCCCAAAGCAACATCTCCCAACACTTAGCGATACTCAGAGATAAAGGAATATTGTCAGCAAGAAAATCTGCTAATAAGGTTTTTTACAAAGTAAGTGACTTAAAAACATTGCAGCTAATTGAGATGATGAGGGAAGTTTTCTGCCCACACCATGAATAATAAATTTGAATGGATCAGCTTATAGAGTTTTTTGGGAATCATCTAATTTTATCGCTGGCATTTTTTATTGTCTTATTTATGATATTTTCTTTGGAAATGGGTGCGTTAACCAATAAATTTAAGCCAGTAACTTATTCCGAACTCACAAATTTAATCAATAAAGATAAGATAACTTTAGTAGATCTTAGAGATGAAAAGGACTATACAAATGGGCATATCATTGATTCATTAAATCTAACGATTGAGTCAATTGAAAAAAATAAATTTAATAAACAGCAGCCGATAATTACATATTCTGATAATGATAAAGATGCGATTAAAGCAGCACAAGAATATGTAAAACAGGGATATCAAATGGTTTATTATTTACAAGGCGGTATTCAGTCTTGGGTTGAAAATAATATGCCTCTAACGGGAGTGAAAAATCATGGCAAAAGAAGAAACTAAAGAAATAAAATTTACTATAAAACGTCTTTATATTAAGGATTCATCATTTGAATCTCCACAATCTCCAAAGATTTTCAGTGCAATCAATTCTGCGCCCAAAATAGATTTTAATATGAATAGTAATATGGAAAAAATTTCTGATAATTCATATGAAGTTGTAATTGAAATTAGGGTCAAGGCTGAAATAGAAAATGAAGCAGTGTATTTAGCAGAAATTAAACAAGCTGGAATGTTTGAAATAGAAGGTGCCGATGGAGAAATCCTTCAGCAATTTTTAAATGTGAAATGTTTAGAAATAATCTTTCCGTATGCTAGAGAGAACGTATCAACATTAATACAAAAAGGTGGCTTCCCACCATTATTTTTAGCGCCAATTGATTTCAATACCTTGTTTCTACAAGAATTAGAAAAAAGAAAAAATAAAGATAAATGAGTTCAGATGTAAGAATATTCGGAGCAGGAGATTGGGGGCTTGCTATTGGTCTTCATCTGGCTGAAAGACATGATGTAGATGTTTTTATAAGGAATAATAAAAAATATCTATCATTTTGTAAAAAATTCAATATTAATGGCCAATCCTCAATAAGTGTGCATGAATCTGATAATGGTAATTGGTCAGATCTACCGAAACTTCAAGGTAAATCTTTTGCTGATATAATTGCTTGTTCTAGTACTGGTTTTTTTGAGTTATTAAATACAAATGTTAATTATTTTTCTAAATGTGAATCAATTTCTTGGTTGACTAAGGGAATTGATAATCATACAGGCAAACTATTCCATGAAGTTGTCAGTCATGTTCTTGGGAAAAATATTGATATGTGTATTTTATCGGGACCTAGCTTTGCAAGAGATTTAATAGAGAATAAAAAAATTGAAATAAGCATTGCTTCTAATAAAAATCATTTGATAGAGAAAATATCAAAACTAATTTCTGCTGATAACTTTTCGTTAGTCCCAACTTCCGACATTATAGGTGTACAAATTGCAGGAATTATTAAGAATATTGCAGCTACCTTAACCGGTATACTTTCAGCTTTAGATTATGAGGAAAGACATAGTATGTTGATAATAGAAAAAGCTAAAGAGGAAATATTAAAAATTTCCTCTGGAATTCAAGCAAAGCCAGGATTATATAATGTAGATAAGTCTGAGATGTTGAAAACACTAGAAAGCCCAGCATGCCATGGTGATTTAATTTTGACTTGCTTAAATGATGTTTCGAGAAATCGTCAGTTTGGCTATAGAATTGGCAAAGGAGAATCTATTAACTCAGTCTTGAAAGATATAGGGACTGTTGAGAGTTTTTCAGCAACAAAAACACTTTATGATAATAAAGAGAAATTTAATTTTGGAGAAATTACAGACTCTATATATAAAATTTTATACAAAGATTCAGACCCAAAAGATATTATAAAAAAAATAATTAACTAGATGATTTAATTTTTCTGGATAGAGTATTCCTGCCCCAACCGAGTAGTTTAGCAGCTTCAATTTTTATCCCTCTTGTCGCAATTAATGCCTCTTTAATTATAATCGCTTCAAATTCTCTGCTAATATTTTTCAATGCATTTTTATCAAGAGGTAATGATTCTCGTATATGTTTTTGTATAACTAATCTCCAATCGGCATCTAGCTCTTCATTAGTATTAACTGTATTTAAAATATCATCTGGCACATCATCAATAGTGATAACTGACGATGAACACATAACTGTTAGATACCTGCACATATTTTCAAGTTGTCTAATATTGCCAGGCCATCTGAAATTGACAAGATAATCCATGGCTGTTTTATCTATAATTTTTTTTTCAGTTTTTAAATCTTTTGACGACCTCTTTAAAAAAAATTCAACCAACGAAGGAATATCCTCAGCTCTATCCCTCAGTGGTGGAAGTTCAATTTTAAAAACATTTAGTCTATGGAATAAGTCCTCTCTAAATTTAGAATTATCTATCAATCTCTCAATTGACTGATTTGTAGCTGCGATTATACGAACATCCGTCTTAATTGGTGTGTGACCTCCTACCCTATAAAATTCTTCGCTAGATAAAACTCGGAGTAATCTCGTTTGTAATTCTGGATGCATGTCGCCAATTTCATCTAGAAACAGTGTTCCGCCATGCGCTTGTTCAAATCTACCTTTTCTTTGAGTTTGTGCACCAGTGAACGCACCTTTTTCATGACCAAATAATTCTGACTCAAGCAAATCATGAGGTATTGCTGCAACATTAATTGCGACAAATGGCATATTAGATCTTTTGCTGTTGTCATGGATTGCTTGAGCAATTAATTCTTTTCCAGTTCCAGATTCACCTCTTATAAGGACACTTATATCTGATTTTGAAATCTTACCTATTCCTTTGAAAACGTTTTGAAGTGAATCTGCTTTCCCTATAATTTTCGTTTCACTTTCAAATACATCATCATTTGAATTTATCTGTGATTTTGAATCTTTGAGTGCTTTTTGAGCTAAACTCCTAATAGAATCAACGTCAAATGGCTTTGGTAGATACTCAAATGCCCCACCCTTATAAGCCGATAATGCATTGTCTATATCAGAATGAGCGGTGATAACAATTGTTGGCAATCCTGGATGTTGGCTAGAAACCTTTTGTAGAAGCTCTAATCCAGATAGACCAGGCATTCTAATATCCGTAATAATCAAATCAGGTTTGCTAGAATTTAATGCAAGCAGAGCTTCTGATGCATCTTTGAACGTCTCAATATTAAATAAATCTTCTAGGGCGCTAGAACAAATAGTTCTAATACTTTCTTCATCATCTACAATCCATAAATTTGACTTCATTTTTTCTGACTCCATGGAATGATTACAGAAAACACTGTTTTTCCTTGCTTGCTTTGACATTCAATTAAACCTTTATTTTGAGTAATAAGGGATTGTGCAATTGTAAGACCTAACCCCATACCTTCATTTTTAGTAGTGACCATAGGAAAAAAAATTTCTTTTAATTTTTCTTCAGGTATACCAACTCCATTATCTATACAATCTATTCTTACAACTAAATCATATTTAATGTCACCGATTGTGTATTTGAGCATAGTTCTTGTTTTGAGAGTTATTGTTCCTGCAGTATCTATTGCTTGAATTGCATTTTTAACAATGTTAATAAGAGCCTGAACTATTTGATTTCTAGCTATGAAAATTTCAGGAATACTTGGATCATAGTCTTTTTTGAAAGTAATATTTTCAGTTTTATCATATCTAAATAAGTCAATCACATGGTCAGTAATCTCATGTATATATAAATGTTCTTGATCACTAGAGGTTGATGCGGAAGTTAAGCTATTTATCATTTTTAGCAATCTTTCAGATTCTTTAGTTATAATCTTAGTAAACTTTATGAGAGATTTATCTTTTAAATTTTTATCAATTAATTGAGCTGCTCCCATTATACCGCCCAATGGATTTTTAATTTCATGCGATAAACCTTTGACCATTTCTCTTGTAGCCTTTTGTTGTTCTATAAGACTCTTATCCATAGAGATATTATATAAACGTGCAGTTTCATTCAGTTCTACTAGAATATATTTAAGTTTATTTACGTAATAGGTTGATATATTACAGTCAACTATACGTTCTGATGAGTCAAAATTTTTAAATTTTAAATCTCTCAAAATTATAGATTGGTCATCAATGAGTACTTTTTTTAAATATAACTCTAATTCTAAATCTTCACATTCAAGATTTGTTATTTTTGGTAAATTATTACTAACCCCAAGAATGGCATAAGCAGCTGAATTAGAAAAAATATAATCTAAATCATGATCAAGTATCAATATACCTGTTCTGAGATTGTCTAAAACCTCATAGTTAAATCTGGAATAATGATCCGAAACCTTTCTTTTTGTATTTAATTTTATAGGCATAATTTTTTAGGTTGCCCTTAAACGGGCAACCTAGATTTTATAGACTATAGTACATTTCGAACTCACAAGGATGGGTAGATTGTCTTAATCTCTGTACATCATCCATTTTAAGTTCTAGATATGAATCAATAGTTTTGTCAGTAAAAACACCGCCTTCTTTTAGAAAGTCCCTATCCCTATCAAGTGCCTCTAATGCAATTTCCAGTGATGATGCCACTGTAGGCAACATTTTCTCTTCATCAGAAGACAATTCATACAGGTCTTTATCTATTGGATCACCTGGTTGAATCTTATTTTTAATACCATCAAGTCCAGCCATCATCATTGCAGAAAATGCAAAATATGGATTAGCCATAGAATCAGGAAATCTGACTTCTATTCTTCTTGCCTTATCACTAGTTACATAAGGTATTCTTATCGATGCAGACCTATTTCTTGCTGAATAAGTAAGAATAGTAGGTGCCTCAAAGCCAGGTATTAGACGCTTGTAACTATTGGTAGCTGGATTAGTAAGAGCATTCAAAGCTCTAGCATGTTTTATAATCCCTCCAATGTAGTAAAGAGCATCCTCAGATAATTTTCCATAACCTTTGCCAGCAAAAATATTTGTATCACCCTTGAAAAGTGATTGATGAACATGCATGCCGTTTCCATTATCGCCAACAAGAGGCTTAGGCATAAAAGTAGCAGTTTTGCCATATGCATGAGCAACATTCATAACAACATATTTATAAATTTGTACTTCATCAGCTTTTCTAACTAGCGTATTAAATTTTGCGCCTATTTCAGCTTGCCCGGCAGTTGCAACTTCGTGATGATGAACTTCACAAGGAACACCCATCTCATTAAGCGTAGTTACCATTGCAGATCTACAATCTTGTAAGCTATCAACAGGAGGGACAGGAAAATAACCACCTTTAACTAGAGGTCTGTGCCCACTATTACCTTCTTCCATAACTTTTCCACTGCCATAACAAGCTTCTTGTGAATCTACACTAAAGAAGCAGCTTCCAAGTTTATCTTCAAATCTAACGTCATCAAATACAAAGAACTCATTTTCTGGACCGAAAAAGGCTTTATCGGCAATACCACTATCTTGTAAGTATGCCTCAGCTTTTTTTGCCACAGATCTTGGATCTTTTTCATATGGTTTACCATCAGAAGGTTCTATGACATCACAACGAATATTTAAAGTTGGTTCATCAAAGAAAGGATCCATGACAGCAGAATCAGAATCTGGCATCAAAATCATATCCGATTCATTTATATCTTTCCAACCGGCGATTGATGAGCCATCAAACATTTTGCCTTCTTTAAGATCTCCTTTAACACCATCTTCATCGGCAGTTACAGTAACATGCTGTTCCTTGCCCTGGGTATTAGTAAATCTATAGTCAATAAACTTAACTTCTTTCTCTTTTATTATTTTAAAAACATTATCTCCACTCATAATTAATCCTCATTTTTGTTAATGTAGCTTTAAATTAACGAAAAAAAATCACATTTTATTTATCAATAAGATGTGCTTTTAGCTCATTTTGCTAGAATTATTGTATATATTTACATATATTTGCACCATTATAATACATTACATATTTAAAGAAAACCCCAATGTTCATAAATAGTGCACAATATTAGATATTATATAAATACTAATAATCTAAATATCACAGATTTAGTCAATAATTAATCCATAGACAACAACTTCATTTAATCATCCTTCAATTATCATCTATAATTAAACTTATCAATGATGAAAAGATCTAAACTAACCTTTAATTATTTATTTATTAAGATGAGGAGCATATATTGACTGCTCATACGATGGATGATCTAGTTGCTCTTTGTAAAAGAAGAGGTTTTATATTCCAATCAAATGAAATTTATGGTGGGCTTCAAGGACTATATGATTATGGACCATTAGGTGTAGAGCTTAAAAACAATCTTAAACAGGCTTGGTGGACATCAATGGTTTATGCGAGAGATGATATTGAAGGATTAGATGCGTCAATATTAACACATCCAGAAGTGCTGAAATATTCTGGTCATCAAGAAACATTTTCTGACCCAATGATTGACTGCAAATCTTGTAAATTAAGATGGAGGGCTGACGATTTGAAAGAAAGGAAGTGCCCTTCTTGTGGCTCTACAGATTTAACAGAACCTCGGCCTTTTAATTTAATGTTTAAAACAAGTGTGGGTCCGGTAGATGATGGAAGTGGAATAGCTTATTTAAGACCTGAAACAGCGCAACAAATTTTTACTAATTTTAAAAATATTATAGATTCAACATCAAGAACACTGCCATTTGGAATTGCACAAATTGGCAAAGCTTTTCGAAATGAAATAACGCCAAGAAATTTTCTATTTAGAGTCAGAGAATTTGAACAAATGGAACTAGAGTTTTTTGTTCAACCTGGAACAGATGATGATTGGATGAAGCAGTGGGTACGAGACAGAATAGAATGGTGGGTAGAGCAAGGTATACCTGAAGAAAAATTGATAAAACATAAAGTTTCTAAAAAAGATTTAGCCCACTACTCTAAAGATACTATTGATTTGATGTATGAATTTCCCCATGGACTCGAAGAACTTGAAGGTATAGCAAATCGAACTGATTTTGATTTAGGGTCACACAGTAAAAATCAAAAAGAACTCAAAATTTCAGCTAAGACAGATATAAATACTTCTTCAAATGCAAAGTTGGCCATTCAAGATATTGAAACTCAAGATTGGACAGTCCCATATGTTATAGAACCATCTGCTGGTGTTGATAGAGGTGTTTTAGCTGTTTTGAATGAAGCATATAAAGTTGAAAAACTTGAAGATAATAAGGAAAGAATAGTGTTAGCATTTAAACCACATTTAGCCCCAATTAAAGCAGCAGTAATTCCATTAAAGAAAAATAATGATTCATTGGTGGGTGCGGCAATCGAACTAAAAAGTAAATTACAAACTCTTGGATTAGGAAGAGTTGTTGTAGAAAATACTGGCAATATTGGTAAGAGTTATAGGAAACATGATGAAGTAGGCACCCCTTTATGTGTGACTATAGATTTTGACACCTTAGAAAAAGGGATAGTAACAATTAGAAATAGAGACACAATGCAACAAGAGAAAAAACCTATTGAAGAGATTGTTGATTATTTCAAAGAATATTTTCAAAAGTGAGTTCAGATAAATATATCATTTTGGATCGCGATGGAGTCATAAATAAAGACTCGCCGAATCATATTAAGTCAGCGGATGAATGGATACCAATACCTGGTAGTTTAGAAGCAATAAAGCTTTTAACTGAAAATAATTATCATGTTGTTATCATCTCTAACCAATCTGGTATAAATAGGGGAATTATTTCATATTCTAATTTTGTTCAAATCATAAATAAAATGAACAAAGAAATAAATGATTCTGGAGGAAAAATTGATTTATTTTATTACTGTCCAGACACACCAACAACAAAGTCCAAGGACCGTAAGCCAAACGCAGGTATGTTTTTAGATTTATCTAACAGACTTGGTATATCTTTAGAAGAGTGCTATTCAATTGGAGATTCTCCTAGAGATATAATTGCTTCTCAAAAGGCAGGCTGCATACCCATTGCTGTTAGAACTGGGAATGGGAAAAAAATAGAAGAAGATGAAGATTTAGTAGTGCCTATATTTGATAATTTGTTTCAAGCAGTTGAATATATACTGGCTAATGAAAAATAATTTTTACCTAATTTTAAAAGCTACTATCTTTTGGTTTATATTTTTATTTGCAACCATTTCTCTAGCTCCAATATTAATATTGTTTAGAATTTTTAGTTATAAATTAGCATTAATGGTAGCAAAATTTTGGGCATATCTAACAATAAAGACTCTAGAGTACATATGTAAAATTAAATATGTTCTTCATGGTGAATTAAAGGGGAAAACAGGTGTAATTTTCTCTAAACATCAATCAACTTGGGAAACTATATTCTTTTTATTAATTGTGGCTAACCCCATATATATTGTAAAAAAGGAGCTATTATATATACCTTTTTTTGGTTGGTGCTTGTATTTACTTAATAATATATCGATAGATCGTTCGGCTGGTAGATTGGCAGTTCAAAAAATGATGAAGAAAACAAAAGAGGCTACTGAAAAAGGACACACCGTAATTCTTTTTCCTGAAGGGACAAGAGTAGCTGTAAGTGACAAAACAAAACTTAAACAAGGTGGTCTATTAATGATTCAATCTTTGAATCTACCTATAATCCCAATCACGCACAACGCTGGAAAATTTTGGCCGAAACATGGCTTTAAAAAATTTCCTGGGACAATAGAAATTTTTATAGGTGATTCAATGAAATTGCAGGATAAACCTCTTAGTGACTTTAAAGAGGAGATAGAATTATGGATGGACAGTAAGGTTAAACAGTAAAATTTATGGAGCTGGATTAGGCATCAATTCATGTATTTTTTCTATTTCATCCATCATTTCATCCGATAGCTTTATATTTACACTGTCAATATTTTCACGCAATTGCTCTAGTGTTGTAGCTCCAATTATATTACTTGTTAAAAATGCTCTTGTATTAACAAATGCTAGCGCTAAATGTGTTGGTGAGATATTAAATTTTTTTGCAATTTTGACATATTCTGAAGTTGCCTTTTTGCACATATCATTACTATATCTTGTAAACCAGTCTCCGTATAAACCTAAACGCGAATTTTGAGGCGCTGATTTTTCATACTTACCTGTCAGCATACCAAACCCAAGAGGTGAATAAGCTAATAAGCCTACATCTTCTCGATGAGACATTTCTGCTAAACCAACCTCATAGATTCTATTAAGTAAGCTATATGGATTTTGAATGCTAACTATCCTTGGTTGATTATTTTCATTGGCTATTTTTAAATATTCCATTACACCCCACGGCGTCTCATTGCTAACTCCTATATATCTGATTTTCCCTGCCTTTACAGCATCACTCAATGCATCAAGTGTTTCATCAATACCCACACCATCATCTTCATCAGAATATGTATACCCTAATCTTCCAAAATAATTAGATTTTCTTTCAGGCCAGTGGACTTGGTATAAATCAATATAGTCTGTTTGTAGTTTTTTTAGAGAGTGATCAATAGCTTCTTTAACATGCTTCTTACTTAATCTTGAACCTCCTCTTACATAATCCATTCCTGGGCCCGCAACCTTAGTTGCAATTATGTATTTGTCACGTTTTTGTGTTTTTTTTATCCATGTACCAATATATTGTTCTGTTAAGCCACAGGTTTCTTCTTTCGGAGGTATAGCATACATTTCTGCAGTGTCTATAAAATTTATACCTGCATCAATTGCACAGTCTAGTTGTTCATGAGCTTCTTTTTCTGTATTTTGTTCACCAAAAGACATGGTACCAAGACACAAAATACTTACTTCAAGATTTGTTCTTCCAAGTTGTCTAAATTCCACTTCTCTACCCCCTGAGCCATTGGACTGAAATTATGTTATAATTAATTATTATAGTAAATTCAAACAAAAAAATAATAACTGATTACAAAAAAATAACATGACAACAATGTTACTTAATTTCCGTAATTGGTTACCCGAGGTATTTTCTAATAGAAATTTTCTCAATAGAGATGTAATTGCAGGGATTACTCTTGCAACTATACTAATACCACAATCGATGGCCTATGCAATGTTAGCTGGTGTAGACCCAAAATATGGTTTATATGCAGCTTTTATCCCAGTCGCCATAGCTTCTTTTTTTGGATCATCTCGATATCTTGCAACAGGACCAGTGGCGATGGTAAGTCTACTGACAGCTGTTGCTGCTGGATCATTAGCTGGCGGAGAAAGCAGTCTATATATTTTTTATGCTGTACTTTTAGCATTCTCTGTTGGAATCTTTCAAATAATTTTATCTTTAACTAAAGCTGGTAAATTTTTTGATAAAATTCCAAGACATGTAATAATCGGCTTTACTTCTGCAGCTGCTTTAATTATCGGAGGTTCACAGTTCCATAAAACTATTGGCCTCCCAACAATTGACCTTCATGATCTTCAAGGTTTGATGAATACTTCAGTAAACTCGACAAATGGTTTTGCCATTTTAATTTCAATTTTGGCCGTGTTAGTTATATATCTAATGAAAAATAAGTCAAACAATGCTTTTGTGAATAATTTTGCGGTATTAACAGCAGTTATAGTTTCTATAGTTGGCTCAATAATTTTTTCTTATCAAGGTCCAATAGTTGGTTATATACCTGATGGTTTACCAAGTCTTGGTATGCCGTCTTTTGACAGCGCTGCAATATCTATCCCTATGTTTTTAATCCATACGATTATTATTACATTTGTTGGATTTATGGAAGCTTTAGCAATTGCACAAACTCTTGCAATAAAAATGGCAGTTAGGGAAACACAAGAGTTAGCATCAAAAAGCGCATCTAGATTTGATGTTGACCAAGAATTATTTGGACAAGGATTAGCAAATATAGGTTCAGGGTTTTCTGGTAGTTATCCAGTTTCAGGATCCTTTTCTAGGTCATCAGTTTGTATAGTTGCGAATGGATTCAGCGGCCTTACGTCTATGATTACGTCACTGGTAGTTGGACTAACTTTACTATTCTTGACAGGTACACTATTTTATCTGCCACATGCCACTCTAGGAATAATTATTATTTTAGCAGTCATTCCATTGATAGAAATAAAGAAAATGATAGAGATTTTTAAAGAAAACATCAAGGATGGAATTATTGTATGGGGCACCTTTTTTAGCACCTTGCTATTTCCTTTGTTACAAATAGAAGTCTATGAGGGTGTAACAACTCATATATGGACAGGGATTATTTTTGGCTTTGTTTTATCTTTCATATTGGAAAGATTGATGAGAAATTAATTACTAACTATCAAATCATAAATAATATTTTTTTTTAATAATGCCTTTTTTTCATATTTAGTAATTGGTCTATCACCCCGATTATCACTGAAAATAATATTATTTTTTGTAGGAAAGTGACTACTTAATAGTGACCTTACATCATAGGCGTAGCGTATGTTGTCAGTAGTAAAATGAAATATTCCTTGTTGTATAAGCTTCTTAAAGAATAAGTTGATGCTGTATTTATTTAAGATTCGTCTTTTTTTATGTTTAGCCTTAGGCCATGGATCTGGAAAAAAAATAAAGATTTTATCAATAGAAGCATCTTCAAATAGTCTATCAATTATTTCTATTGCATCACCATACAATAAAATTATATTTTCCAGCTTTTCTCTCTTAATTTTTTCAAATAGGTTAGTAAACCCTTTAGAATAAGCTTCAATACAAAAAAAATTTATTTCAGATTTATCTCTTGCCATATCGATGACGGATCTACCGTCACCAAACCCTATCTCTAAAAAATTTTTTTTGTTTTCTTTTAATACTTTCTTTGCTCTTTGAAAAAGCTCATCAGGGTTGAATAAATTTTTTTTTAAATTGTTTCTCGAGCGATGGCTAGAATAGAATATTGGTTTTGTATTATTCTTTATCAACTGAAATATTTCCTTCAATTGGAGATGATGCAGAGGCATATCTCTTTTTTGGGATCCTTCCAGCGAGAAAAGCTTCTCTTCCTGATTCAATCCCCTTTTTCATGGCACTAGCCATCAAGATTGGATTAGGGGAACAAGCAATAGCTGTATTCATTAATACACCATCGCACCCAAGCTCCATGGCAATTGTTGCATCTGAAGCTGTGCCAACACCTGCATCAACTATAATGGGTACTTTTGCATTTTCAACAATTGTTAGAATATTATAGCTATTTTGAATCCCTAGGCCGCTACCGATTGGAGCAGCAAGCGGCATAACTGAAATACATCCAAGCAATTCTAACTCTTTGGCTACAAGTGGGTCATCGGTTGTATATACCATTACCTTAAAATCTTGTTTGACAAGCTGTTCAGCAGCTTTAAGAGTTTCGCTAATATTAGGATAGAGTGTTTTTTGATCACCTAATACTTCTAATTTAACTAATTTCTCGCCACCCAAAATTTCTGATGCTAAATTACAAACTCTTATAGCATCTTCAGCTGAATAGCATCCTGCTGTATTAGGTAGAATCGTATATTTTTTTGGATCAATATATTCCAATAAGTTTTCTTGATTTTTATCTTGACCAATATTTACTCTTCTAATAGCAACAGTTACCATTTCAGCTGCACTGGCTTCAACAGCAAGTTTAGTTTCTTTAAGACTCTTGTATTTTCCAGTACCAACAATTAGTCTTGATGAATAAATTTTATTATTAATGACCAATGGTTTGTCTTTCATTACCCGCCTCCAATTGCTTTGATAATCTCTATCTTATCATTCTCTTTCAAATAGAAATTTTTATATTTAGATTTAGGCACAATGACTTGGTTGACTTCTACAGCGATGAATTTTTTTTCTATTCCAAGATTCATCAATAATAATTCAACACTTGTATTTTCAGTTGTAGAGGTCTTAGCTCTATTTACAAATATGTTCATGGTCATATAGGTATATTATTATACAGTATTTTATTATGATAGAAAAAATGCCGGAATAGCTCAGTTGGTAGAGCAACGCATTCGTAACGCGTAGGTCAGAGGTTCGATTCCTCTTTCCGGCAAAAAACTAACTATTGGTCTAGCCAATTTCTTAGAATGTATCTAGATAATAGAGGCAGCAGCCCAAGAATAGAAAGAAGTAAAATCATCTCTATTCCTATTCCAATATTTGTCGTAATAGAATGAGCAATATTTTTTCCTATCATAATTATTATGATGGTCCCAGGGAGCATTCCAATTTGGCTCACTACATAAAACACAGATGTACGTATTGTGGTTAAACCTGAAACTAGATTTATTATAAAGTATGGGAAGACCATGCACATTCTGAGTGCGAATAAATAGTAACCACTCTTTTTGATAAAACCAGAATTTATTTTTTGATATGGTTCAGAAAATCTTTTTTCAACATAATCTTTTAATAAATAACGAGAAAGTAAAAAAGCAAAAGTTGCTCCTATTGAAGAAGCAAATGAAACTAATATAACAGCAGTTATTACACCGAAAATCATTCCAGATAGTAATCCAAGTATTGAAGCGACGGGTAAGGAAATTGTGGTAGTTACTATATAAGTAGTAAAGAATAATATTTCAACCAAGTATGGGTTTTCTGCTTGTATGATTTTGATCTTTTCCAGATTTGTATTAATGAAATTAAGGAGTACGCTTGCAAAATCACCAAAATTAAATATGGCTAAAATCACTACAAGCAATATAACAATTAATATCTTAGTTTTTCCCATTATGACAAAGTATACTCTTTCATTAGGTATCTTTTAAATATAAAACTAATAAACCATATCTAGTATTTTGACTAATATCTGCAATAATTGATTATCGATATATCATGACATTCTAATAATGGTTGAATTGCACAAGTTAATAAATAATGAAACAAAAGAGTTCAACAAATATGTTGATTCATACTTTAAAGGTTTCAAAAATAAATCCTATCTTTTTAAAGCAATGATTTATGGAACTCTTAATGGAGGAAAGAGGATAAGGCCATTGTTGGTAATGTATTTATCAAAATATCTGAAAATAAAAAAAATTAATTACATGCGAGTTGCTCTAGCTTCAGAATTAGTACATTGTTACTCACTTATTCATGATGATATGCCATTGATGGATAATGATACATATAGAAGAGGGGTGCTAACAACTCATAAAAAATTTGATGAAGCGACTGCTCTTTTAGCTGGAAATAGTTTGCTCACATTAGCATTTGAATTATTAGCTGATAAAAAAACACATCCTGATTCATTTGTTAGGAGTGAAATAATTAAAATTCTAGCTTCTATATCTGGGAAAGAGGGTTTAGCTGCTGGCCAGTCACTTGATTTACTATATGAAAAGAAAAGAGTATTGGAAGCAGAGATATTACAAATGCATTACTTGAAAACAGCTCGGTTATTTGAATTTTGTGTATCAGCACCATTTATAATGATGGGTAGTTCTGACAAAGAAATAATACAAGCTAAATTATATGGAAAAAACTTTGGTCTTATTTTTCAAGCTACCGATGATTTATTAGATTCCATTGGGACTAAGAAAAAATTAGGCAAAACAACTAACAAAGATTTAATGCAGAATAAAGGTAGTATATTGCTTTTTAAGGATAAAAATGAAGTTAAAAAATATTGTACTCAATTAGCGAAACAAGCAACAAACAAAACTACAATTTTTGGAGATAAGAGCTTTATCTTAAATGAGCTAATTTTTTCGATTATTGACAGAACTTCGTAATAACATGCTGAATAAATCTTTAATTTATGCTATCTTTACCAGCATCAAATTCAGGAATAATTTGTGATTATAGGGATTCCAAAAGAAATATTGCCGAATGAAAACAGAGTTGCTATAACCCCTGGTGTAGCTACTAAATTATTGAAACTTGGCTATGACATTCAAATAGAAAAATCAGCAGGCGAAGCTGCTAATTTTACTGACGATCAATATGAGCAATTAGGAGTAAAGATTATTTCTAACCCTAACCAACTTTGGGAAACATCTGACATCATAGTAAAAATTAATATCTCAACCAATGATGAAAATAAAAAAATAAAAGATGACCAAACCTTAATTTCATTATTCTCACCAAGCCAAAATAAAGAGCAACTGAATTCACTAGCTAGAGACAATATAAATGTAATAGCAATGGATGCGGTACCAAGGATTTCTAGGGCTCAAAAACTTGACACTCTTAGTAGTATGGCTAATATTGCCGGTTCAAGAGCAGTCATAGAGGCAAGCCACTGTTTCTCAAGGTTTTTTGGTGGTCAAATTACTGCTGCAGGTAAGATTCCGCCAGCTAAAGTTCTTGTTATAGGTGCTGGAGTTGCTGGTCTTAGTGCGATAGGTACGGCAAGCAGTTTAGGTGCAATAGTGAGAGCATTTGATACTCGTAAAGATGTAAAGGACCAGGTTGAAAGTTTAAATGCAGAATTTCTTACTGTAGATATTGATGAAGATGGAAGTGGTACTGGCGGTTATGCAAAAACAATGAGTAAGGAATATATAAAAGCGGAATATGAATTATTTGAAAAACAATGTAAAGAGATTGATATTATTATTACTACTGCCTTAGTGCCTGGCAAACCCGCACCAAAATTAATTACAAAGAAGATGATTGAATTAATGAGACCTGGGAGTGTAATAGTAGATTTAGCTGCAGAACAGGGTGGTAATTGTGAGCTGACTGAAAAAAACAAGAAGATAGAAGTAAATGGGATCAGTATAATTGGTTACACAGATTTACCATCAAGACTACCCACACAAGCAAGCCAACTTTATGCAACAAATATGCTGCATTTATTTGATGATATGACACCACAAAAAAATGGGAAGTTAGTTTTTAATATGGATGATGAAGTTGTGAGAGCTATGACAATTATCAGAGAAGGAAAAATAATTTGGCCTCCACCAGAAACTAAGAAAGAAAATAATGTCACAAATAAAAATATGGTGAACAAGGAAGCGTTATCAAAGAAAGAGTTAATCAAACCAAAAAAAAGCAATACTATGATTGGCTTCCTATTATCCATGTTGGCGCTTATTGGCCTTGGTTCAGTCGCACCCGCATCATTTATGGCACATTTCACTGTTTTTGTTCTTGCTTGTTTTGTTGGATACATGGTTGTTTGGAATGTAACTAGTGCATTACACACACCTTTGATGTCTGTGACCAATGCTGTTAGCAGTATTATTATTATTGGGGCGCTAATACAAATATCATCTGATAATTTAATTCTTACAATAATGGCTTCATTAGCTATTTTTATTACGAGTATAAATATTTTTGGCGGTTTTGCTGTGACGAAAAGAATGCTTGATATGTTTAAGAAGTAGGATTAAAAATGGAAATTAATTTAGAATTAGCTAAGGCATTATATATAGGAGCAACCATTTTATTTATACTCACCTTAGGTGGGTTAAGCAATCAAGAGTCAGCAAGAAAGGGAAACATGTATGGTATGTTTGGAATGAGCATTGCCATCATTGCAACACTTCTCGGCCCACATGTTACCAATAATTTTTTTCTTATTTTTACTTTAATGGCCTTTGGTGGGTTAATTGGGATCTATTTAGCAAAGAAAGTTCAGATGACACAAATGCCGGAGTTAGTTGCAATTCTTCATAGCTTAGTCGGAATTGCTGCAGTATTAGTTGGATATGTTAATTTCTTAGATACATCGATTGAATACCAAGGTGTTGAAAAAGTAATCCATGAAATTGAAATTTATGTAGGTATTTTTATTGGAGCAATAACCTTCTCTGGATCAGTTGTAGCTTTTGGCAAGTTGAGTGGAAGAATGAGTGGCAACCCTTTAATGTTACCTGCTCGACATTGGCTAAATTTAATTTTGATTTCTGTTATATGTATATATGGATATATATTTGTCATCACAGAAAATGTACCAGACGCACTAACCCCATTAATCATCATGACAGTCTTATCTCTGATATTTGGTGTTCATCTAATTATGGCTATTGGTGGCGCAGATATGCCTGTGGCGGTGAGTATGTTAAATAGTTACTCTGGATGGGCCGCTTCGGTTACCGGCTTTATGTTAGGTAATGATTTATTGATTGTTGTAGGAGCCTTAGTAGGGAGTAGCGGTGCAATTTTAAGTTATATTATGTGTCGTGCAATGAACAGGAGTTTCATTTCAGTTATAGCTGGTGGTTTTGGAACTGATAGTTCTTCTGGAAATATGACTTCTAGTGAAGATCAAGGTGAAGTTAGCCCTATTGAAGCAGATGATGTTTGTGAGTTGTTAATGTCATCAAAGAAGGTAATGATAATCCCAGGATATGGGATGGCAGTGGCGCAAGCGCAACATACGGTTAATGAAATTGTTAAAGTACTCCAAAGCAAAAAGATTAATGTATCCTTTGCCATCCATCCAGTTGCAGGGAGAATGCCTGGACATATGAATGTACTCTTAGCAGAGGCTAAGGTACCATATGATATTGTTTTTGAAATGGATGAGATAAACGAAGATTTCCCAGGGGTGGATACTTCAATCATTATAGGGGCAAATGACATAGTGAATCCATCTGCACTAGAAGATCCTAACAGTCCAATTGCTGGTATGCCAGTTTTGGAATGTTGGAAAGGTAAGACTTCGATAGTTCTTAAAAGAAGTATGGCCACAGGCTATGCAGGAGTCCAAAATCCACTCTTCTTTAAAGATAATACAAGAATGTTATTTGGTGATGCAAAGGCATCAATGGATGCTGTTCTTTCAGCCATTCAATCATCATGAAAAATAAATTTTATTCAATCATTTTAATTTTTCTAATATCAAGT
>CAYFEQ010000009.1:26979-41423 GCA_964342155.1 uncultured Ectothiorhodospiraceae bacterium
AATCATCATGAAAAATAAATTTTATTCAATCATTTTAATTTTTCTAATATCAAGTTGTGCATCAACACCAGATGGGCCTGTTACTTTGCAAATGAATATTGATACAGTAAATAAAAATGAAGAAGGCATTAAAGCAGAATGTACTTTATTTTCTACCACAACTAAGTTGAGCATAGAAACTCCAGCAGAAATTTTGTATAAAGCAAACTGTGGTCCTATTAATATATTTTGTGTAAAAGGAGATCTACAAGGTGAGGTTGGGATTTTTCCGTTGGATGATGATCAGCTTGTTGATGAAAACTTTATCCTTTCAACAGGGCTAGGATATGCATTTGATAGAATGGTTGATACCATGACACCTTTTGGAGCTTTTTTAAATTATACGTCCATCTTTCAATCAGATGATGGTGAAAGCTGCAGAATACCTAAAAAGGTTGTAGTTACATTAGAATAATTCAGTCAATCAAATAGTTTATAATTTTGGTTTAGTGCTAAACTAAAAATATGTTACTAATTATAATCAGTTTAGTTTTTTTTGGTGCTGTAGGTTATTTTGTCTACAACATTAGCCAGTGTGTTGCTGGAATCTTTAAACTCAATACTTTCTTGGATTCTAAGGTTTATGGAGTATTGGGAGTTGTAGTATATGTTTATTTGGTTTATACCAATCAGGCTGTTCTTCTTGAAGCCATGATGAAGCCAATCAGCTAATTTACTTCGAGAGACAGCAACCTATCTTTTTGTACTATGCCTCCAAATGAGGAGAACCCACCAATATTACCAGATTTTGAAATGACTCTATGACAAGGAATAATCAGTAGACAAGGATTTGCGCCACATGCATTACCAACAGCTCTTGGAGCGTTATTGACTTTTTTCGCCACGTCAGAATAGGTAGCAGTTTGCCCATATTTGATTGTTGAAATTTGTTTCCAAACTTTTTTTTGAAAATCAGTGCCACTTGGCTCTATAAGAAAACTGAATCGCATTCTCTGCTGATTCAAATATTCTAAAATCTCTTTTTTTGCTTTTAAGAGATTGCTGTTTTTTGTAGATTTTAGTTTGCGTTTTGTAAATAGTATTTTTGTTATTTTCCCATTGTTCTCTTCTATCATCATATTTGAAAAAACAGTTTTGAAGATAACCAAGCTCATTTTAGATAATCTTGAATAAGCTAAGCATCCACCATAGTAGAAAAGAAGCCATGAATCCAATTACAACTAGATTAATTAGAAACGTAACCAATCTGAAATTAGTACCTTCGCTTTGATTTTGTTTATTGACGAACTGACCGTTTTCCCAAACCCCACTGTAGGTATCACCGTTTGTATATGTCCATACTCCATTGCCATAAGGTTTGCCATGTTTGTATTCACCAGTATATGTTTTGCCATTTGGAAAAGTTGCTATACCTGGTCCATGAGGAACATCATCTTCCCATAATCCATCATACTTCCTTCCATTTATTGAAGTGAGGATACCTTTACCATGTTTGCGTTCATTTTTGAATTCACCCTCATAGCTATCACCATTTTCTAGAATTTGAATACCAATAGATTTCTTTTTATCTGAGTAGGTGATTGTCATTTCTATATCTCAACATAAAGAATGGCGAAAGTATAACTATGCTTTTCTAATTTGGGCTAAAACAGTATAGAAAATTGGGCCATCTCCCATATCGGTGACGTCTTGGGTATTTAATGCATTGGCATTCACCCCATTTTTAACCAGCGAACCTTTGTATTGCTTTTGAGTTGAGGCTACTCCATCCAACATAGAATCCATGATAACTGCATGAGCATAGGTCTCACCGATATCATTATAAATTCTACAAAGATCGCCATCTTTTATTCTTCTTTTCTCTGCATCCTTTCTAGAAATTTCAATCGTAGGCCTAGATGCCATTTCTCTTAACCTTTTTACTGGTACAAAGGAATTGCCAATGAATTGATGAGTTGCTGGGCTTAAAATCTGAATCGGATATTTTTTTCTAAGTTTCTTGTTGGTAAATTCCTCATGATGTTCAGGGTACGGGCCAAGACCAATTTTCTCCGTATCCTCTGAATAGATTTGAATCTTCCCATCTTTGGTAGGCCAACCTTTTTTTAAATAATCTCTTCTTTTATTATTAACATCCCCTTTCATCCATCCCTTCTTTTTGAGTTTTTCATAAGTGATGCCCGTAAAGAGTGGATTATGTTTTGGGTCAATCATATTCTTAATCATACTTTCATCGGTTTCAGTAAAACATTTCTCTTTATAACCCATATATTTGGCAAGGATCCGGAAGGTATCTTGGTTAGATTTACTCTCACCCAGTGGTTTTATAGCTGGTTGTGACAGAGAAAAATAATAATGACCATAAGGTGCATTCAAATCGAGATGTTCAAGCGCTGTGTCTGCTGGTAGTACAACGTCAGCATAGTCACAACTATCAGTCCAGAAAGTTTCATGAACAACCGTAAATAAATCTTGCCTTATTAACCCCTTCCTTACATCGGTGGTATCTGGTGCACAGTTTGCGATATCTGAATTCCAGACAAACAAAGCTTTTATAGGAGGGTTAAGTTTTTTGTCATTCAATGCATTACCAATCTGTATCATATTGATTGATCTTGGTTCTCTTTTATTTAATAAAGCAGGTTTTTGAAGTTTATTTAAATCAACATTCCACATCTCCTCAATGGAGCCAACAAAAACACCTGAACTCTTATTTCTCCATGCACCTGTTATTGCTGGTAGAAGCATGATTGCCCTAACCATCATTCCACCATTTCTGTGACGGTTCAGACCGTAGTTAGGTCTAATGTAAGATTTTTTGGTAGAACTATATTCTGTAGCAAGTTTTATTATGGTTTCTTTTTTTATCCCTGTAATCCTTGCAACTTTCTCAGGCGTGTATTTGGGCAGAATTTTTTTGAGAAACTCTTCATGACCTGTCGTAAATTTTTTTAAAAAAGCAGCATCATGTTTTTTCTTTTTGACAATTACATGCATCATACCTAGTGCTAAAGCAGCATCAGTTCCGGGTTTAGGTTGAATATGCCAATCACAAAGTGCAGAAGTCCTGGTTTCTCTAGGATCAATACAAATAATTTTTGCACCTCTTTTTTTAGCTTCTTCTACAAAAGGCACCATGTGAACATGAGTGGAAACTATATTGGTTCCCCAGAGAATAATATAATCATTGTTTGGAACTTCATCAATGGCAGGGCCACAGGCTGCTCCATAAGTATAGATGCCCGCAGTAGAAGCGGCTGCAATACAGATGGTTCTACCAAGTCTCGCTGCTCCCATCTTGTTCCAGAACCTTTCTGACATCCCCCAGTAACCAAGCATCCCAAGAGTGCCTGAATAACTATAGGGTTGAATAGCATCTCCTCCATATTTTTTTTCTACAGTTTTTAATTTTTTTGTGATGAGTTTTAATGCATGATCCCAACTTACTCTTTTAAGTTTTCCTTTCTTGCCTTTAGGCCCAATTCTAATGTGTGGATATAAAACTCTGTTCTCGTTATAAACTAAATCTAGATAGTGGTTAACTTTGTTACATAAAAAACCCTTAGTAATAGGATGAGTAGAATCACCCTTTAGAGCTACTGCTTTTTTTAGTGAAGTATCAACAGTTACATTCAAACTACACGTATCTGGACAATCATGTGGGCAAGTGACATTCACATTTTTAAATTTAGATTTCAGCATTTATTCTTTTCTCGATTTTTTGTATTGTTATAGCATTAGTCGGACATACCCTTTCACACTCCCCACATCGGACACATTTTTTATGGTCAATGTATAGCTTGCCATGATATATACCATTGGTTTTTAGAGCATCAATTCTAGAATATGAAACTTCACCCGTTTCATGAGTAGAGGTTTTATCGGTTTCAACAATACAATTCTCCACAGGTTTTACCAAAAGACATTCATCGCATAAAACACAAAGGGTATTATCAATTTCAAATTTATAATGGCACAGGTAGCACCTAGATGCTTCATTAGTAGATTGCGATCTATTAAAGCCCAATTCTACCTCTTTAGAAAAGCTTCTTTCTTTAAATTTAAGTGTAGACATTTTATTAATTGGTATATAGTTCATCTCTAAGTTGCGATTAGTAGTTTTTATATCATTTACAAATACACTTTCTTTTTTTAGTTTTCTCTTCATCAAATGATTATCAACAGTATCAGCGGCAGCTTTAGCATGACCTATAGCATCTATGAGAGTAGTTGCTCCAAGAGCATAGTCTCCGGCTACAAAAATATTTTTCTGTAGTTTGAAATTAATGATAGAGTTTTTAATTTTTTGTTTATGGAGGTTTATTTTTTTAATCGTCTCTAAATCTTGCTTTTGCCCAATTGCTAAGATTACATGATCTGTTTTTATTGTAAATTTTGAACCTCTTATATCAGTTAATTTTATTCTCCCTTTAATTTTTTTTATTTTAGTTTTGATAAGCTCAAGACCAACTAATTTATTATTTTTTAAAACTAAATCTATAGGCCGTGCGTTGAATTTCATCACCCCTTTTTCATTTCTTAATTCTTCTAGTTCCCCAGGAAGAATGACTAAATCTCCTATATCTCTCCTATAAAATGTTTTTACTGAAGATGCTCCAAGCCTCAGGGCAGTTCGTGAACAATCCATGGCAGTATATCCGCCACCAATTACAACTACATTTTTACCAACAAATTTTGAATTTTGTTCATTGGTTCTCAAAAGAAAATCAAGCCCATCTTCAACTTGTTCACAACCAGAAAAGACAGCATTTATTTTATTTGGTTTGAGCGTTCCCATTGCCAAGACAACTGCATCATATTGTTGAGCTAAAATATCAAGTTCACGCTGGGTAGCAATGTTAAATCGACAAAAAATTTTAATACCCATTTCTGTTATTTGTTTAATTTCTTTTTCAATTACCTTTCTAGGTAGTCTAAAAACAGGTATACCCTGATTGAGCATGCCTCCAGGTGATTTATGCTTTTCAAAAACATCAACATCATGACCAAATCTTTTTAATTCTCTGGCACAAGTTAAGCCAGCAACGCCTGAACCAATCACAGCAATTTTTTTATTTGTTTTAGGAGCTAAAGTTTTAACTTTAAATGTTTTTGACTTTGATTTGTGATCACCAGATGATCTTTTTGAAAAACAAATAGCTAGAGAATCACCATTATTATCCTCTGCATGCCGGCAACCGTCCTCGCATGGTCTCGAGCATACCCTTCCTAGTATTTCAGGAAAGACGTTATCCTCAAGATTTATTTGATAGGCTTTATCAAAATCTTTTTTGTAAATTGCTTCTAGGTAACCAGGTATGTCTGTATCAGCTGGACAAGCAGTACGGCATGGTACACTATCTGCATACCATCTAAAATCTTTAGTATCAGTAGAGAACCCTCTAATCTGATTTAAAGCAGATTCATGTTGGGCAAAAAAATTTTTTTTCATCACTCCCCTTAAATTACTTTATCATAATTTTTTGTTTTTCATGTATATAAGTATTTTAGTTTTTTCTAACAGAAAGCCTAAAAGATTAGATTTTTTCATATAAATATGTGATATTGATAGTTCAATTAAATTTAATTGGGGGATAATTATGGATTGGAAAGTAGCAGGAGACTACGCAGAAAGTTGTAACTGCGATATGGTCTGTCCTTGTATTTACTTACAGCCCGCATCAATGGGTCCTTGCAATGCAATGCTTGTCTGGGACATTAAAGAAGGTCACTGTGATGATGTCAAACTTGATGGAGTAAAGGTTTCTGCCTTCCTTCAAGCTGGATCAGCAGCTCTTACAGAAGGAAACTGTAAGTTAGCCCTCTATATTGATGAAAGCGCATCTGATGAGCAAGCTGCAGCTATTGAAAAGTTGTGGGGTGGACAAGGCGGTGGACACCTTGGTGTTATCGCAAGCCTTGTTTCAGATCTCGTTGGTGTGAAAAGAGCTAAAATTGACTGTGATATTACCGGTGCCGATAAAACTTTGAAAGTGGATGGTGCTGGAGGATGGAGTATGAGTGGTGTTGCTAATGCTGATGGCAAAATAGCACATTGTGATAATCATCCTTTAGAGGTAAACCCAGGATGTGGTGGTGTTGATATAAACAAAACCAGTAATCAAGATTATGATGACCATGGTCTTAGCTGGAACACCAAACCTGATCGTGTTGGTTTATCGGGTAAATTCAGTTACCAGCCTTAAAATATAGGCAGATATTAAAAAGAGGGTTTTTATAACCCTCTTTTTTTATTCCCCAATTATATGTAATTGTATAGTTCGTAAGTGAGTTTTACTACGATGCTCAAACAAGAAAATGCCTTGCCATGTGCCTAATTCAAGCTTGTTATTCACAATAGGAATGCTCAAATGTGTAGATGTAAGAGCTGAACGAATGTGTGCACTCATATCATCTGGACCTTCTGTTTTATGTCTGTAGAGACTTAAGTCCTGTGGCGCTAACTTGTTAAAAAAATTTTCTAAATCATAAAGTACATCAGGGTCAGCATTTTCTTGGATCAAAAGTGAAGCACTAGTATGTTTAATATAAAGTGTGGCAAGGCCATTATTTATATGATGATTTGAGAGTTCTTTCATAACATCATCGGTAAACTCTGTTAACTTACCTGGACTAGAATCAATATTTATCTTAGTAAAAAACTGTTTCATAAGTTACTATTTATTAATTATAAAAATAACATTATATGGCTGACACTAAAATACAAAATGAGGAAATAGCAAAAGCTATTAATGCTTTTAGTCAAAATAAATTTGATGAAGCAGAGAGTATTTGTATGGATTTATTAAAAAAGAATGATAATCCTGATGCTAATCATATCATTGGCTGCTTGAGAATGCGTGAAAAAAAATTTGATGAAAGTATAGAGTATTTAAAAAAAGCAATTGATAGCCAACCTGATAATCTTGGATTTCAAGCCTCTTTAGGGTGTGCTTACAGCTCTATCAAAGACTATAAAAAAGCTATAAATGCTTTTGTTGCTGTCATTAAATCTGATCCAAAAAGTTCGCAAGTTCATTTTTACTTGGGGGAAGCATACCGACAAACGGGTAAACTTAAAGAGTCATTAAATCATTTTAATCAGTGTACAAATCTTTCACAAGATCACCTTGGTTCACAGTTAATGGCCGGCGTCGTTCAAGAAGAACTCAAACATTTTGATCAAGCAAAGGAATCTTATCAAGCATGTATAGAGACTTATCCAGAATATATTGCTGCGCACATTAATTTAGGTATGTGCTATCTACTAACTGGTGAATACGAAAAAGGCTGGGAGGAATATGAATGGCGGTTAAAACTACCTGAAGAAAATCATTCTCATGAGTTTAAAAAACCACAATGGCAAGGGGAAAGTTTGGAAGGAAAGAGGTTACTAATTATTTGTGAACAGGGATTTGGAGATACTATTCAATTTATAAGATTCGCTGAACAACTTGCCTTAGGAGGGGCAAAGATTACAATCATGGCACCTGATGAGCTAATATCACTTCTCTCTCAACAAAAAGGAGTTGAAAAAGTAATCAGTTACAAAGAATCATTGCCAGATTATGATTTTTATACTTACATGTTATCCATCCCTAAAGTTATAGAATGGAAACCAAAAACATTTGAACAAAGATTTCCATATCTACAAGTAGAGAACAAGCAACCGACATTTTTATCTAAGGATAAAATAAATATAGGGCTAGTAACGCAAACCAGAAAAGAAACTGGTGATGAAAAAAGTCGTAGCATTGATATTGAAAAATTCAAAGGTGTTTTTGATAAACAAAAGCATCATGTAATATCTTTAGATTATTTTTCAAATCAACAAGATAATGAAAATGAAATAACAAATGTCGTACCTCAAATAAAAGATTTTAGTGATACCGCAAATATAATACAAAATTTAGATTTGGTAATCTCTGTTGATACCGTAGTAGCACATATAGCTGGTTCATTAGGTATCAAGACCCTTCTTTGTTTACCAGCGGTTCCAGGATGGAGATGGGATTTAAATTATTCAAAGACAACGCCTTGGTATTCAAGTTTAGAGCTTTTTAGACAACCCATACATAATGACTGGGACACCGTAATAAATGAGATTAAAGTGGAGATAAATAAAAATGTCTAATTTCATCATTCGTCAAGCATTTGCAGAAGCAATGGATCTTCACAAAAGAAACCAATTTGATGAAGCTAAAAAAATTTATAAAAAGATTCTTAGTGTCGATTCATCGGAACCGAATGCAAATCATCTAATCTCTTTAATCTATACTGTGGAAGGAGATTATGAAACAGCTAAAACACATATTGAAAAGGCAATCGAGAAAGAACCCAACCAAGCTATTTTTCATAGTAATTATGGAGGACTTCTTCAAACAATGGGTAAAACTAAAGAATCAATACGTGCATACAAGAAATCAATAAAAATTGATAAAAAATGTTTTCAATCTTATTATTCTCTTGGGATTTTATACACTGACAAAAGAGAATTTGACAATGCAATAGAATCATACATGAATGCAATAGAAGTAAATAAAGATTCTGCTGAAGCACACAATAATCTTGCAAATCTCTATAATTCCTTGAATGACTCTCAGGCAGAAAAACATTATCAGAAAACAATCGAATTGGTTCCAGATGAGATTTTTCCAAGATTAAATATGTCAAATTACTTTTTGAAGATAAAAGAATATCAAAAAGCAATAACGGTATTAAATGAACTGGTTAGCGCCGATAAGGGGTCAAAAGAGGTTTACAATAATTTAGGTATTGCATACAAAGGACTTGATGATAATACAAAGGCATCAGATATGTTCAAAAAAGCTATTGAAATCGACCCTGAATTCACATTGGCTAAGAATAATTTAAATAGTTTAGATAAATAATTACAAACTAGGAAATCTTTTTTACAAATTTAATATTTTAGTTTATATTGGATAGACGTCTATGAAATAGGGGGAATAATGAGGAGATTTTTCAGTCATAAAACGCTGACTATTTTTTTGCCGTTGGTCTTATTTTTGACTAATCTAAATGCTGGTGAAATGTCAAAAGCAGCGGCAGACCATGCTTACAGTGCAGTTGGTTCAGCTGTTGAAAGATGGGCATCAGAAAATATCCCTAATCTTAGACTTTTAGAGATAGAAGCTCTATCAAGAAATAATAACAAACCTGATATTCGCTTCATATCAATTCTCTCACTGTCTGAGAGTGAGTACCAAAAATATTTATCTCAAATTTCATTTTCAACATATGATAACCGAGAAACTATTAATGTAGGTCTTGTTTGGAGAAGCGCAAATCAAGCAAAGACTTTAATCTATGGATTTAATACTTTCTATGACTACGAATTGAATTCAAACCATTCTCGCTTAGGTTTGGGATTAGAATTAAAATCATCTGTATATGATGTAAATATAAATGTGTATGCGGGTTTATCAGATAAAAAAAATTATGAGGGGTCATTGGAAGAAGCTGCAGACGGTTATGATATAGAAGTTGGTATGTATGTTCCATACGTTCCTTGGGCGAAAGTTTATTACAAAGGGTATGAATGGACATCAAGCATTTTCAATGTTAAACATGGTGAAACTCTAAGTTTGCAATTTAAACCCAGCGATAGATTAACAATAGAAGCCGGTAGACAAAGAGATAATACTATGACAGTTGGTCAGACTTTTATCCAAGTTAATTATGCATTGTGTTGTGGAAACAAGTCGAACAATAAGTCCGTAGCATTCATCTCACCTATTGCATACAGCTACCAGTCTGTTGAAGATAGATTTTTTGAAAGAGTCAGGCGTGCAAATAGGATTGTAAAAGGGGTTAAAGGAACTGTAGCTGTAGGAAGGGGTTCATAATGATTAAGTTTTGTAGATTAAATTTTTTAAGCATCCTATTCTTGAGTTTTATTTTTTCAGCAAAACTTTATGCAGCATCTGGTACACCGTCATCTTATAAGCCTACAGTCACAAAAGTAGAATTATGTTCTTCATCGGCTTGCTCTGATCCGATAGTTCTTGGATCATCCTCTAAAGAATTTGATATAGCCTCTGTAACTGCTGGAACAGATGTAGGAAACTATCTTTCTGACTTTAGCATCACATTGGGTAGGACTTATACTCATGTACGATCAACAATTAGCAGTACATTTAAAGTAAAAGGTACCGTAGATGTTAGTGGAGAGACCTGTAATACTGTAGCGTCTCCGACTGTTGCAGCTTCAACTGCGACTGTAACGGCAAAAACTGCAACCGATGGCACACTTGGTGAGATGAGCTGGATAATTCCTGACACAAACGGTGGTGGGGATTATGGTGATTTAACTGCAACCTTTGCAACCAATGGTACGAGCAAGACTGATGGAGCATCTACATTCACTTTCACTATAGCCTTATCGGTGCCATATACACCTAAAGCTACTGATGTACCAACTGTAAGAATGAGTTTTGATGTTACGAATACTCTAACAGCAACTGAATCTGGCGGAACTTGTGTAATGTATCTTGAACCCCCTGTTCAGACCGTGACAATTACAGGAAGATAAGCCAGGTTTATTAATGTTTACTGTGACAACTGAAAGATTCCTTTTTACAAAGGATGCGATTACGATAGTGTGCTGAGATAATAAATATGCTACCTACCATAGTTAAAACTAGTCCAACCAACTCACCATAGGTAGTGTGAAAAATTAATGCCAGGATTAAAATAGAAATACCGCCTATCCCAATCATTGCAACCCAAATATCACGATGTCTTGAACAGCCAACAGCTAAAGCTATTACGGCTGTCGGTATAATTAGATATATAATATTTTCATGGAACTCATGTCCAGCTAAAAAAGGTGATATCATAATAAGGACAGGAGTTAACACACAGTGAATAAAACATATTCCAGATAGTGAGATTCCTATTAAATCAAAGTATTTTTGCATTCTTAAATTTTTATTGGTGATACTATTATGCACAAATTTATGAAAAAAAACAGTCCGATATTGTTACAATAGTCCTGAGGTTCAATCTAAGTGTCAGAAAATTACGATTTATTGCTCAAAAACGGAAAAGTTGTTTTACCTGAAGGGATAAAGCAAATTAATGTTGGTGTAACTAAAGGTAAAATACAGGCTATCACAGAAAATTCAAATATATCAGCTGATGAAGTATTTGATTGTAAAGGACTACATGTCCTACCTGGCGTTATTGACTCACAAGTGCATTTCCGTGAACCTGGCAATGAACATAAAGAAACTCTTGAAACGGGAATGAAATCTGCCGCAATGGGTGGAGTGACTGCAGTATTTGAAATGCCGAATACCAATCCTTTAACAATTACCAATGAAGCCATAGATGACAAATTGGAACGTGCTAAAAAATCACCTTGGACTGACTATGCTTTTTATTTAGGTGGCACGGAACACTACGCAAAAGATTTAGCTAAATGGGAAAATATGAAAGGTGTTTGTGGTATTAAAATTTTTATGGGTGCAAGTACTGGAGATTTATTATCCGCCAGTGATGATGAATTAGACGCAGTATTATCAAATGGTAAAAGAGTTGTCGCGATTCATGCTGAAGATGAATACATCATGCAAGAGAATAGAAAAACTATTTTAGGTAATAGTACTGATGTTAAAATGCACGGTAAATGGAGATCAGAAGAAAGTTGTTTATCTGCCACGACCAGACTTCTTAGAATAGCGAGGAAACATAATAGGCGCGTACATGTACTGCACATTACCACTGCACAAGAAATGGAATTACTCGCAAAAAATAAAGATATTGCTAGCGTCGAAGTTTTACCAATTCATCTTACATTGAATGCGCCAGACTGTTATGAAAGACTTGGTACCTTTGCTCAACAAAATCCTCCTGTTAGAGAAGCACATCATCAAGATGCACTATGGGAAGCAGTACGAAATGGGATAGTAGATATTATTGGATCAGATCATGCTCCACATACAATCAAGGAGAAAAATGAAACTTATCCCAATACACCAAGTGGTACTCCGGCTGTTCAAACAATGGTTCCCATTATGCTAAACCATGTTAATGAAGGACGATTAACTTTGGAGAGGTTGGTAGAGCTATGGTCGTATGGACCAGAAAGAATACATAAACTTTCCACTAAAGGTAAAATTAAAATTGGCTATGATGGAGATTTTACAATTGTGGATTTAAAAAAGAAAAAAACTATCACTAATGAACAACAATGTTCTATTTCAAAATGGACACCGTTTGACGGCAAAGAAGTTACCGGTTGGCCTATATCAACAATAATTAGAGGCAACATTGTTATGCGTAATGATGAATTATGTTCAACACCAATTGGTGAGCCCATCAAATTTAAAGAAACTTCTTAATCATGCTTAAACATCAAGAATATCATCAAGAAGAAGATGTCTTATTCATGCAGTTAGCAATTGAACTTGCAAAATCTGCTTCTGATAACGATGAAGTTCCTGTTGGTGCGGTTATTGTTGAGAGAAAATCTTCAAATATCCTTGCTGCTTTCTCAAACCAGATGAGAGCAGATCATTCAGCCATTAATCATGCAGAAATGTTAGCAATTCAAAAAGCAACGAAAGTTTTAAAGAATGAAAGATTAGTTGGTTGTGACTTATTTGTATCTTTAGAGCCATGTCCAATGTGCGCTCATGCAATAAGTATTGCGAGGTTGGATAGATTGTTTTATGCAGCGAACGACCCTAAATCTGGGGGAGTAGAACATGGACCTAAAATATTTGAGTCAAGTTCATGCCATCACAAACCTGAAATACTTACGGGGATGATGTCAGAAGAGTCCTCAGAATTATTAAAAAATTTTTTTAGAAATAAGAGAAAGTTAAATGGCTAAATTTTTCCTTACACTTGGAATAATTTTTATTTTAGTAGGCTTGCTTTATCCTTATCTTTCAAATTTAGGTCTTGGCAGACTTCCAGGCGATATCATTATTGAAAGAAAAAATTTTAATTTTTATTTTCCAATAACTACATCAATAATTATCAGTATAATTTTGAGCATTTTATTCAAAGTATTATTTAGATGAAACATACACTCTTTTTCTTTTTAGCTTTATTTTCTACAACAGTTTTTTCTGAAGAAATTAAATTAATAGAAATAACAAAAAGATTATCAGAACCATGGGGAATGACATTCGTTGATGATAATAATTTACTTATTACCGAGAAGACTGGTGGAATAGTGCGCATTGATATGATAACGGGTGAGAAATTCCCAATTGAACATGAATTAGATTTTTATTATTACGGTCAAGGAGGACTTTTAGATATTCTTTATAAAGATGGATATGTTTATGTTAGTTATTCAGAAGATAGAGAAGGAGGAAGTACATCTACTTCAATAGCTAGAGGCCTATACAATGAAAAAGAAATAATTTTTGAAAATATTTTTAGAGCTGAACCTCCTATTAGCAGTGGATATCATTTTGGATCACGTATGGTCATAAAAGATGATTATTTATATGCCTCTGTTGGTGAACGTGGAGCAGGAATGATTGCTCAAGATGTAACTAATCACCCCGGCAGCATTATTAGAATTCATATAGATGGATCAATTCCTAAAGATAATCCAAAGTTTGTTGATAAACCTGATTGGTTACCAGAAGTCTATCAAATTGGAATTAGAAACCCACAAGGCATGTCATTATCTCCTATTGACGGCAAAGTTTATATTTCAAACCATGGGGCAAGAGGCGGAGATTTTTTTGGAGAGGTTAAATTTGGAGAAAATTATGGATGGAAAATTATAGGTTGGGGAGGAACAAATTATTCTGGAACTAAGATAGGCGATGGTAGTGCATGGAAGCCTGGATTTACCAAACCTATATGGACATGGACTCCATCAATTGCAGTATGTAATATTTTAATCTACAACGGTGAGGCTCATCCCGAATGGAAAGGAGATGTACTTATCACATCTCTTAAGTATAGAACCTTATATAGACTAGATTTTGAAGAGGGGCAGGTTAAGAATCAGCACATTATATTCGAAGATCGCATTGGAAGGATTAGGGATGTAGAAGTGAATAGTAAAGGAGAAATATTTTTAATAAACGCAGATGGTTATGCAAGTTTATGGAAGCTAGAGAAATTTTGATATACTAAAATATAGATGAATGAAAAAGACAATAAAATAAATGAATTGCATTCAGAATGTGGATCGTCTGAACCTTATGCTCTTCAAGTTACTGATGATAGTATGGAAGATGAATTTCCAAAAAACTGTGTAGTAATTATAGATCCAGGGAAAAACTGTAAAAATGGAGACTTTGTATTTATTGAATATGATGGAGTGAGATGGTTCAGAAAATATGAAGAAAGAGATGACGGTAAATACTTAGTTGCGCTCAATGATTTATATCCAGAAATTAAACTTGATGATTCCTATGACATAATAGGTCTTATTGTACAGAAAAATG
>CAYFEQ010000010.1:0-40374 GCA_964342155.1 uncultured Ectothiorhodospiraceae bacterium
TCAGCAGGAGCTTGTGGTTTTTCTTCTGTTTTTGGATCAGCAGTATATCTTTTACGAAACTGTGCAATTCTCCCCTCTTTGGTTTCCATTCTTCCTTTGCCTGTATAAAACGGGTGTGATTCAGATGATGTTTCAACCTTAAATACTGGATATTCTTTTCCATCCTCATATACCATTTTTTCTTTTGGATTCAGAGTTGATGAAATAAGAAAGCTCTTATTGCATGAAACATCATGAAATATTATTGGTTGATATTTTGGATGAATATCTTTTTTCATAAGGTGCTAATATAACATAGATTTGATAGATGTTAAGCCTTAATAATCACCAAGTTTATCTTTATGACACCACCAATAACAGTCTTGGCAGCCATCCCAATGAAACCTTCCTTTAGCTTTTTTTGGTGGTTCTGATTTACCTAAGAGCGTCACAACTTCCAAGAGAAACTGCTTAAATTTTTCATCGTCTCTTGGGATTTCAATCCATTCAGCTTTTGTCATTAACCCATACTCGCTGTCATTCAAATCCTGAAGTTCGTATGGCTCCATAACAAATAACCCAAGTTTAGAAACTGGCCCCAATTTAGTAAAGCCATCAGCCGCATTCTCTAATGCGATTGCGTATGCGTGTAATTGTCTAGAATAAAGTCTAGCCTTTTTATCATTAATAGCGCTAGTTTTGAAATCTACTATACCGTAGGTTCCATCTTCAAATTCAACAATGGTATCCGTCTTGCCGTTAATCGTACATGTATGATTTGATTTCCCATCATCAGGTCTCAAAGGTTTTGATCTTACTTTCCTATCACCAAAAATTACTCTTCCAGGCGGTAGTGACTTATCAATTTCTCTCACATCCTTACCTTCAAAAAAATCAATCGTTAGTTGGTCTATAGTCTTAAAAATACCTGGTAGCACTATAGGTGTTTTTACTTTCTGTACGACTTTATAATAAAAGCAACGCTTACAACCATCATAAGTAAAGGCAAAATCAGATGGACTTAAAATAAAATCACTCATAATATATACTTTAGTTTGGGGTAAATGCATGAGCTCTCTTAAAATAATTCAAATCACTGACCTACATCTATCCGCTAATAAATCAACTTTGATTCATAATATCAATACTTATGAATCAGCACAAAGAATAATTAGCGTTATCAAAGATGATCACAATGATCTTAATGCTTTGGTATTAACGGGTGATCTAGTCATGGATGAATCCCATGAAGGTTATGAGCATCTGAATAATTTATTAAAACCTATAGATTGTCCAATTTTTTTGATTCCTGGTAATCATGATTCTGTATCTGAAATTCAATGGTTAAGTCAAAAACCAAATTTATATAACGATAATTTTAAGGTATACAATCACTGGATACTTTTCATGTTTAATTCTAAAAAAGAAGGTGCTTTAGAAGGTATTTTTCATGAACAAGAGATTTTTAACTTTGAGCAATTATTAAATATTTATCCTGAAAAAAATTTTCTTATTTTTGTTCATCATCCAATGTCGAGCATCAAATCCGATTGGATGGATGGGATGATGATAGAGAACCCTGAAAAGGTTAAAAAATTAATAATAGATAATCCTAATGTAAAAGCTATATCCTCGGGGCATGTTCATCAAGAATTTGCAGATTCTTTGGGTGATACAAAGATTTTCACCACACCTTCAACTTGCTATCAATTTAAACCTCACGCAAAAAAATTTGCATTAGACCATACAAAAAGTTCTGGTTATCGAGTCTTTGAGTTAGAAGATAGTGGTTTATTAAAAAGTGAAGTTTGTAGATCTAATCAAAAAGATAAAGCATAGCGAGACTAATTTTAAGTCTCGCTATGTTTATTGTAGGAGGTATTAATCGTTATAACCAGCTTCTCCATGCTGTGTTAAATCAATTCCTGTTTCTTCATCCTCTTCATCAATTCGTAACCCAGTTAATCCATCAACAAATTTGAGTATCACGTAAGTGAAAAAACCACACCAAACTATTGTAGTTATTACTCCTATAATTTGGACCATAACTTGTGAACCCATTGAAACACCTTCTGGCAGACCTGCGCCTCCCCAAGAAGCTGCTACAAAAACACCTGTTAATGTAGTACCTAGTATTCCACCCACTCCATGGACTGGGAAAACATCTAATGAGTCATCTATTCCTAAGCCTTTCTTAATGTATTGAGTTGCTTCATAACAAATTACACCAGCCAAAGAACCAATAATTAAGGCTCCTATAGGTCCAACGAAACCAGATGCAGGTGTTATTGTACCTAGTCCAGCTACCATACCAGTAACAATACCTAATACGCTCGGCTTACCTTGTTTAGCCCATTCCCTGAACATCCAACCAAGGGAGCCTGTAGCAGCACCTATATGTGTAACCAACATAGCCATTCCAGCATCTTGATTTGCCGCAACTGCTGATCCAGCATTAAAACCAAACCATCCGACCCAAAGCATTGATGCTCCAGCAACAGTCATTGGAAGACTGTGTGGTGGCATAGGTGTTGTAGGAAAACCTCTACGCTCTCTCATGACAACTGCTGCCACTAAAGCTGCAACACCAGCATTTATATGAACTACTGTACCGCCAGCAAAATCCATTAATCCCATATCAGCTAGAAATCCTCCACCCCAAACCATATGAGTAATTGGACCATAAACAAATATCATCCAGAGCATGCTGAATAAAATCATTGATGAAAATTTCATTCTTTCTGCAAAACCACCAACGATAAGTGCAGGCGTTATTATTGCAAAAGTTAATTGAAACATCGCATAAAGACTTTCAGGTATGGTCCCAACCATACTATCTCTAGCAATGCCTTTAAAGAGCCCTATGTTTCCAATAAAACTATTGAGTCCTCCACCTCCACCAAATGCAAAATCATAGAGAAACACAACCCACAAAACTGACACCAAACAGGCTAGGGAAAAACATTGCATAAGCACAGATAATACATTTTTACTCCTGACCAGACCCGCATAGAAAAATGCCAATCCAGGAATCGTCATAAAAAGCACTAATGCAGTTGATGTTAGTATCCATGCTGTGTCACCCGTATCCAGGGTAGTTTCAGCAAACGCAACCTGTGGTAAAAAACCAAAGGCTAGTATTGTCAAAGCTATCCTTGGCAACAAATTAAATTTTTTCATAATAATATCTCCTCAATAAATATATATATGCATAAATTGTGCCAAGCTTTATAACATCTGAAATTTTATAAAGTCTTTGAAAAAGCACCAAATTAATGGAACTATTAAGAGCAGTATTTTAAATTTTAGTGAAGCTTAGATACTATGCATTAAATTGGTGAATGATATGCCCCATTTTAGAACAAATGAACCAAAAAAGTACGATGTCATCATTGTTGGTGCTGGACCAGCTGGCTGTTCTTGTGCTTTTGAATTAAGGGAGCATGGGAAGAGCGTTCTTTTATTAGATAAATCTGACTTTCCAAGACATAAACCATGTGCCGGTGGTATTACAAAAAAAGCTCTAGATCAACTACCAATAGATATATCACATTTGATACAACATTGTTCTTATGAAATGGTCTTCAAATTTGATGATCATCGAGCCGTTGAACTTCAACATGATTTGGGTTCTTGCGTTATGGTTATCCGAGAAGAGTTTGATCATTATTTTTTCAATGAAACCTTGAAGCAGGATGTTGATTTTGAAAAAATAAAAAAAATTGAAAATATAGAATATGATGCTACAAAAGTACGTCTATATACTAATGATACAGAATATGAATGTTCCTATTTAATAGGAGCGGATGGTGCTAATAGTATTGTTAGAAAACTTACAACTGATCTTACTTATGAAAATCCGGTCTATGCTTTTGAAGGGCTAGTAACTAAAACGGAAAAAAATAAACAGGTCAAAACTGAATTCATTTTTAATAAAAGAGGTTATGCTTGGGTATTTCCAAAAGAGAAACATTTCAATGTTGGTATAGGAAATTTAATCAATAATAAGAAAAGTTCTAAAGCAAAAAGAAAAGATCTCTATGATTTTGTATACTCCAGATTTGGAACAAAAAATGTTGATAATATTACAGGATTTCCAATAGGGACTGAAGGTACGGAATACACAGCATTACTTGATAAGGTTTTTTTAGTTGGAGATGCTGCGGGATTATCTGAATCACTTCTTGGAGAAGGGATTTATAATGCTATCGTTTCAGGAAAATATGCAGCAAAATCAATTATTAAAAATGAGCAAGAAGATGGGTTTAGTGCGAAATATTTTTATAATACATTTCTAGAAAAATTAACATCTGAATTAAGGCTATATAAAAAAGGATCTAAACTGTTATATGGATATCCAAAAATTAGTTATTTTCTGATAAAACTTGGTTTGGGTAAAAAATTTATGGATGGTTATTCTGAAGGTAAAACAATAACTGAAATCTTAAAAAAGAAAAAGTTATTACCAAATTACTAAATTATTTTTCTCTGTCTGAACAATACTCTGCAAGTTTTATAAGATCCTCTTTATATAGACTGTTATTCAGGACTTTTAAAGAATCAATTGCATTTGTAGTTTCAGTGATTATCTTATCTTGTATATAATTCTTAATTTTCTTTTCTTCTAATATTTGCAAAATATCATCCATCTTATCTAAATCATTCTTTTTAATTGCAGTTTTAATTAAACTTTTTTCAACATTACTTGCAACTTTCATTGCATGTATTAAAGGTAAGGTTAATTTTCCTTCTGAAAAATCTTCCACTAGATTTTTTCCAGTGATTTTTTCATCACCAAAATAATCTAATAAATCATTTCTTAATTGATATGCCATTCCAAAATGATGGCCAAAATAAGCAAGTGCCTCTGATTGTTTTTTTTGATCTCCAGAAAGTATGCTGCCTATTTCTGCTGAAGTTGAAAATAGTTTAGCTGTCTTTCTATATATTATTTCTAAATAGGTATTTTCATCTATATCTGGATTATTTAAATTCATTAGCTGTAGAACCTCACCCTGTGAAATTACATTAGTTGTGTATGCCAAAAGTTCATAAACTCTTGGATTATTTATCTCTACAATAATTTCAAAAGCACGTGAATATAAAAAATCTCCAACTAGAACCGCACCAGGGTTACCCCATATATTATTTGCAGTTTTCTCCCCATGTCTTATTTTAGATTGATCCACAACATCATCGTGTAACAATGTTGCTGCATGAATGAACTCTACTACTACTCCAGCTTTAATAAGCTGCTCCCCTTTATCGGAACATGATTTATGGGATAGAAATAATACTATTGGTCTTAGCCTTTTTCCTCCACCCGAAAGTATGTGCTTGCTCAAGGTATTTATTAATTCTACCTTCGTTTTTATTCTTTCAAGTATCTCAGACTCTAAGGATGAAGACTCTGTATCTATATGACTTTTTATGCTTTCTAAATCCATTTCTTTATTTTATAGGATTATCTAAATACATCTACTAAAAGACTGTCCTTGTTGAAGCCGTTTAAATTATTGATCTTTTTCGCAATAAACTATTTATTAAATAGGAAATACAAGGTAAAATCATGTTTTTTGAGTGAACTACCATGTATGCAATTATCAAAAATGGCTGCCAACAGTATAAAGTTACTGAAGGCGATTTAATAAGGATCGACCAGGTTTCTTCTCCAGAAGGAGCAAAGATTTCTTTTGACGATGTCCTCATGGCATTTGATGAAAAAAATACTGAACTAGAAACATCAAAAGCGGCGAAGGTTAAAGTCACTGGTACTATAAAACGTCATGGTAGATATAAAAAAATCAGGGTAGTAAAATTCAAGAAAAGAAAACACTATATGAGATCACATGGTCATAAACAAGGGTTTACAGAAGTTAAGATTGAATCAATCAAATGAATTTTTAAGCAGGTAAGAATATGGCTCATAAGAAAGCTGGTGGAAGCACAAAAAATGGTAGAGATTCAGAATCTAAAAGACTTGGTGTCAAAAAATATGGCAGTGAGTTTGTTAAAGCTGGCAATATAATTCTTAGACAAAGAGGTACACCAGTGAAAGCTGGTGAAAATGTAGGATGTGGTAAAGATCATACTTTATTTGCTAAATCTGATGGTTATGTTTTTTTCCAAAAAAAAGGACCAGGTAAACACTCATACGTAAGCGTACTTCCCACAAAAAATAGTACTTCTTAAATTTTCTTTTTATTAATTTTTTAATATGAAATTTATTGATGAAACCAAAATCTTGGTAAAAGCAGGTAATGGTGGCAAAGGTTGTCTAAGCTTTAGAAGAGAAAAATATGTACCACTAGGAGGCCCTGATGGTGGCGATGGTGGCGATGGTGGTTCCATATTTATTAGAGCAACTGATAGTTTAAATACACTTGTTGATTTTAGAAATAAAAATACCTTTCGAGCTGAGAATGGTGGATCTGGATTAAGCAAGAATAAAAAAGGAAAAACAGGTGAAGATTTAATTATTGATGTTCCTGTTGGTAGCATGGTCTATGACACAGAAAGCGAAGAGTTAATTTGTGATTTGGACCAGAATAAACAATCTATGAAAATTGTAAGTGGTGGAAAATATGGTTTTGGAAACACCCATTTTAAATCATCCACAAATAGAGCTCCAAGAAAAGTAACTTCAGGACAAAATGGAGAGGAAAAAGAATTAAAGATTATTTTAAAAGTTTTAGCTGATGTTGGTTTAGTGGGATTACCAAACGCCGGTAAAAGTTCTATTTTAAGTTCAATTAGCATGGCAAAACCAAAAATTGCTAATTATGCATTTACGACTACCAGTCCAAACTTAGGTGTTGTCTTGTTGAATGATTATGAGAAGTTTGTAGTAGCTGATATTCCAGGATTGATTAAAGGTGCTTCAAAAGGTGCTGGGTTAGGTATACAATTCTTAAAACATATATCAAGAACAAAACTCTTATTGCATGTAATTGATTTATCGAGCAATAATACAGATGACGTCATTAATGATATTTCCACTATAGATACAGAGTTAGAAGAATATGATGGTGAATTAGATAAAAAAGATAAGTGGTTCGTTTTTAACAAAATAGATTTATTTTCAAACGTAGACTTAGAAAAGGTGAAAGGTTTTTTAAATAAAAAAATAAAAAATGAAAAATTTTTTGTCTCTGCAGAAAAAAATATTGGTTTGAAAGATTTATGTAATAAAATTTTTGAATATATTAAAGAATGAAAAGAAACATTAATAACCTGAACAAAATAGTCATAAAAATTGGTAGCTCTCTTATCAGTGAAGATAAGCTATTGTCTGAAAAAAGAATTTTAAATTGGACTAAACAAATTTCTGAACTTAGAAAAATGGGAAAAGAGGTTGTTATAGTAACTTCTGGATCAATTAGTCAAGGCCAAAACCTTTTAAATATTAGCCAAAGGCCAGATAACCTTGAAACTTTACAGGCTTTAGCTGCTATTGGTCAACAACAATTAATGGGTATATATGAAGACTCATTTCAAAAATCTAATATCTTAACAGCACAAGTTTTATTAACACATCAAGATATGGTTGATAGAGAGCGATATTTAAATGCTAAAGCAACTATACAAAAAATTATAAACCTTAATGCTATTCCTATAATTAATGAAAATGATGTAGTGGCAACTGATGAAATAAGATTTGGCGATAATGATACGCTTGCTGCTATGGTGTGCAATTTAATTGATGCAGATTTATTAATAATTCTAACGGATCAAGATGGTCTATTTGATAAAGATCCAAAGTCCAATAAAGATGCAACACTTATCACAGAGTGTGATGTTGATGAAATTTCTGTTTCTGATGAACAGCTCAAATCTAAAAGCACTTATGGAACAGGTGGTTTCAAAACTAAATTAAATGCAGTTAAAATTGCTTCATCTTCAGGTACTACATCAGTGATAGCTTCTGGCAATGAAGAATCAATAATTCAAAAAATATTAAGTAATAATGAAATAGGAACTATTTTTCATCCAAGCCAAAAACCACTGACGGCTAAGAAACAATGGTTAGCAAATTATTCTGATTCTGATGGTTCAGTTATTTTAGATAATGGAGCTGTTAAAGCTATTAATTCGAGTGGAACAAGTTTATTAGCTGTTGGTATTACTAAAGTGAATAATAAATTTAAGCGAGGAGAAATTATAAGTTGCCTAGATTCAGAAAATAAAATTATAGCTAAAGGTATAACTAATTATAGTTCAGATGAAATAGATTTAATTAAAGGACTAGCAAGTAATAAAATAAAAGAAACTCTTGGTTATATTACGAATGATGAAATAATTCATCGTGATAACTTAGTTATCTTATAAACTTTTTATCTGTTTATTTAACCTTGATTGATATCTAGCAGCTTTATTTTTATGTATCAACCCTTTTTTTACTAGTTTGCCAGCCATAGATGTCACTTCTTTGAAGAACTCATTTGATTTTTCTTTATTTTTATCAGCAAGGGATTTTAAAACTTTTTTTATACTCGTTCTGAAAGCTGATTTTTGAGACGCATTTCTCTCTCTAGCTTTTGTAGCCTGTCTTACTCTTTTTCTAGCCTGCGCTGTATTTGCCAATGTAATCTTCTCCAATAAAAGGTAAAATAAAACAAGATTATCTCAATGTAGGTACAAACTGTCAATAAATAGATTAATAAGTGACTAACTAAATGAATAAAAATGAAGGGGATTCTATATTAAAGTCTTCATCTGTTGTAGGTGGGATGACTTTTGTTTCCAGAATCACAGGTTTTGTAAGAGATATAATTTTTGCAAATATCTTTGGTGCATCTTCCAGCACTGATGCCTTTTTTGTTGCATTCAAAATTCCAAATTTTTTCAGACGATTATTTGCTGAAGGTGCTTTTACTCAAGCTTTTATTCCTGTGCTAACTGAATTTAAAGAAAGAAGACCTTCAGAACTTAAGACTTTTGTTAGTTATGTCTTTGGTAATCTAAGTCTGATTTTATTTATAATTACATTTCTAGGAGTTGTTTTTTCGGATCAGATTGTGAGTTTATTTGCACCAGGGTTTTCTGAAGAGGATGGTAGATTTAAATTAGCTTCAGATATGTTGAAAGTTACATTTCCATATCTTTTTTTTATTTCTCTTACTGCTTTTTGTGCTGGTATTTTTAATACTTATGACAAATTCTTTTTGCCTGCAATAACACCAGTTATTCTTAATATCTCATTAATTTCATCGGCCCTTTTTCTTACAATTTTTTTTGATGAACCAATCAAAGCGTTAGCATTTGGAGTACTAATAGCTGGAATACTACAATACTTAATTCAATTACCGTCTTTGAATAGATTAGATTTTTTAGTATTACCTAAGATAGGTTTCCAATTTGAGGGCGTAAGAAAAGTACTCAAGCTAATGACGCCAGCCATAATTGGATCTGCAGTTGTTCAAATTAATTTATTGATTGACTCCGTAGTAGCATCACTATTAGCAGCTGGCGGCATTAGTTGGCTTTATTATTCAGACAGATTGGTTGAATTTCCTCTAGGTATTTTTGGTATTGCAATTGCAACTGTAATTCTACCAAGCCTTTCCAAAAAATTTTCTAATAAAGATTTGGATGGATTTAAAACAACAATTAAATATGCCATCTCCCTTGCTATTATTTTCAGCTTGCCAGCAATGTTTGGTTTAATTATTTTATCACAAAATATTATTGCAAGCCTTTTCCAATACGGAAGTTTTGATGCATTTGATACAAGTATGTCCTCATTAAGTCTTATTGCTTATTCAATAGGCTTACCAGCATTCATTATTATGAAAGTATTGCTAACTGGTTTTTTTTCACGTCAAGATACAAAAACACCTGTTAAATATGGAATTTATGCAATTATTTTCAATGTGACAATGAATCTTTCTGTCGTCACATATTACACATATAACCCATTTATAGGCGCGCATGCATTTCTTGCTTTAGCAACTTCTCTTTCGGCTTGGATTCAAGTTATTTTACTGTATACCCATCTTCAAAAAATTGAGATCATACCAAAAAATTTATTTTTGAATACCTTAAATCTAAAAGCTTTGGTGGGCTGTATTTTTATGACTACTGTTCTATTATTAATCTTGATTCCAATTGATATTTGGGTAATGAAAGAATATTATGTCCGTGGTTTATTATTACTCCTCTATATCACAATTGGAGGTATAGCCTATATAGCTAGCATTTATGCTCTTGGTTTCAGATATAAAAAGGATTTATCTATATGAAAGTAATTCACGGATTAAAATCTCTATCAAAATGTGAAAAAGGTTGCGCTGTAACAATAGGCAACTTTGATGGGTTCCATAGAGGACATCAAAAACTTATCAAACATATAGTTTCTGAATCAGGGAAGAGGTCATTATTTTCTACTATTATTACTTTTGAGCCATTACCTGAAGAATTTTTCAACTATAAAAAATTTAAAAGACTAACAAGATTAAAAGAAAAATTAAAAATATTTTCTGAGAATAAAGTTAATCAAGTTATATGTTTGAATTTTAATAATAACTTCTCAGAAATAACAGCAACAGAATTTATTTCTAAAATATTAATAGATAATTTAGATACTAAATACTTAGTAATAGGAGAAGATTTTAAATTTGGTTTTGAAAGAAAAGGCGACTATAAATTATTACAAGATTTTTCTAGTAGAACGGAAATGCAGGTTGTAACAATTGAATCAGAAATGATTGCTCCTGATGGTCCAAAAATTAGTAGCAGATATATTAGGGAAGCACTTTCTCTCGGAAATGTTAGTTATGCCAATGCACTACTGGGTAGGCAGTATTCAATAACTGGAAGAGTAACTAAAGGAGATTCGCGTGGACATCGGCTTGGCTATCCAACCGCAAATATTGACATATATAAATCTTATCCAATAAATGGTATATTTATAGTGCAAATATTAATGGAAAATAATGAAAATCACTATGGTCTCGCCAGTGTAGGCAACAAACCAACATTCTCTGGAAAAAATAATACTCTAGAGGTATATATTTTTGATTTTGATAGAAATATATATAACCAGAAAATAAAGGTTTCTTTTATTTCAAAAATTAGAGATCAAATAAAATTTAAAAACGAAGATGAGCTCATAAAACAGATGGATTTAGATTATAAAAATGCTTTGAAATTTCTTGAAGATCAATAAAATGAAGTATAAAGATACCCTAAACCTTCCATCAACGAAATTTCCTATGAAAGCGAACCTATCTCAAAAAGAGTTAGAGTTGTTACAGCACTGGAAGAAAATAGACTTATATGATGAAATAAGAAAGAGCAAAAAAGACTGTAAAAAGTTCATACTCCATGATGGACCTCCTTACGCCAATGGCGATATACATATTGGACATGCTGTTAATAAAATTCTAAAAGATTTCGTGATAAAAAGTAAAACTTTCTCGGGTTATGATGTACCTTTTATTCCAGGTTGGGATTGCCATGGACTTCCCATTGAATTACAAGTTGAAAAAAAATTTGGTAAAGCAAAATTTAAAGATAATAGTAATGCCTTTAGGAAAGCTTGTAGAGAATATGCCAATAAACAAATTGAGAGACAAAAGGTAGATTTTATCAGATTAGGAGTTACTGCTGATTGGGAAAACCCATATCTCAGCATGGATTCTAAATTTGAAGCATCCATTATCCGAAGTCTTTCAAAAATAATTACAAATGAACATGTATATTATGGATCTAAACCGGTCCATTGGTGTATAGAATCTGAATCAGCTCTGGCTGAAGCTGAGGTAGAATATAATGATATTACTTCAGATGCTGTAGACGTCATGTTTAAGGCTTGTGAATTTTCGTCAATCACAAAGATTTTTAATATTGATGAAAAAGAAACAGACACTTTTTTTGTGATTTGGACTACTACTCCATGGACACTCCCTGCCAATCAAGCAATTGCGATTGGAGAAGGTATAAAATATTCTTTAGTAAAATTTAATAACAGCCTATTAGTAATAGCAAGAAATCTAATAGAAAATGTATTTAAAAAAACAAAAAATGATAAATTTAATATACTTGGTGAATGTCTAGGTAAGGATTTAATTAATCTTAAAGCAGAACATCCTTTTTATAATAAACAGGTACCAATAGTTTCTGCATCACATGTTACGACTGATAATGGCACAGGTCTTGTTCATATTGCTCCCGGACATGGACAAGAAGACTATATTTCTGGAATTGAAAATAATCTTGAGATCTTTAACCCGGTTGATGACAAAGGTAAATTTATTGATTCTCTAGAAATTTTTGGAGGTCTATCTGTACGTGATGCAGATGAAAAAATTATAGAAGTACTAAAAGATAAAAATAGATTGTTAACACATGAAAAATATACACATAGTTATCCCCATTGTTGGAGATTCAAAACACCTCTCATTTTTAGAGCTACACCACAATGGTTTATTAGTATGGATAAAAATAAATTAAGAGAAAAAATTGCTAATTCTCTTTCAAAAACAAAATGGATTCCTGTTTGGGGACAAGAACGTATTCAAGATATGATTGAAAATAGGCCAGACTGGTGTATTTCGAGACAGCGTTTTTGGGGCGTACCAATTCCTTTGTTTATTCATAAAAAGACAAAGGAGCTTCATCCAAATACAAAAGAGCTACTAGAAAAAGCAGCTGATATTGTAGAAAGTGGAGGTATAGAGAGTTGGTTCGATTATGATAAAGCCCAGTTGCTTGGAAATGATAATGATTCGTATAAGTCAGTCACAGACACTCTTGATGTTTGGTTTGACTCAGGAGTGACTCATATTTGTGCTATGCAAGAAAGAGGTTTAGGTGAAGTAGCAGATTTATATCTTGAGGGTTCCGATCAACATAGAGGATGGTTTCAATCGTCACTTATCACAGCTTTAGCAACAATTGAGAAACCTCCATATAAATCAGTCTTAACACATGGCTTTGTTGTTGATGCAGAAGGTCAAAAGATGTCCAAATCTCTAGGCAACATAATATCTCCACAAGAAATCATTAAACATCAAGGATCTGACATTTTACGATTGTGGGTAGCAACAACAGACTACACCAAAGAAATGAACATTTCAGATGAAATAATAAAAAGGACAACCGAATCATATAGAAGATTGAGAAATACTGCTAGATTTTTACTCTCAAATACAGATGACTTTGATTCATCTTCAGAACAGGTAGACTTTAAAAAAATGCTACTACTTGATAGATGGATTTTAAGTAAAGCAAGAGAGCTACAAAATAAAATATATATAAATTATGAATCATATCGATTCCATCAAATCGCTCAAGATATACAGAATTTCTGTACAACTGAATTAGGTGGGTTTTACTTAGATATAATCAAAGACCGTTTATATACTTCTCAAAAGAATAGTTTAATACGGAAATCTTGTCAGACCACCTGCTATAAACTTTTAGAAATGTTAAATATTTGGATTGCACCTATACTATCTTTTACCGCAGAAGAAATTTATCTACACAAAAAAGAGACTAAATTAAAATCAATTTTTCTAGAAAAATGGATAGACGAAGAGTTTAATTTGAATAAAGAAGAATCTGAAATATGCACACTGCTATTTGAATTAAGGAATGACGTATCAAAGGATTTAGAGGCTCTAAGAAATTCAGGAAAAATTGGATCACCCTTAGATGCAACATTAGAAATCAGTGCAGATGCTGAATTATTGAAAAAATTGAAAAACTTCAGTGAAGAATTAAAATTTATATTCATAACTTCCAGTTGTAGTCTAAATGAATTAAAAAATGACACGGAATCAAAAAAGATTTTTGACTATAATTATTCTATTAATGTAGAAAAAAATTTGAACCAAAAATGTGAAAGGTGTTGGCACAAAAATGAATCAGTTGGCACTATTAAAAACCATGAAAACTTATGCTCTAGATGCTATGAAAATATTGAAGGCCAAGGTGAGTCACGACAATTAGCATAATGAGATTATTTTCAATTCTTATTATATTGACTACAGTCCTTATTGATTTTTTTTCTAAAAAATTTATAGAAAATAATCTTGATGCTAATGCAATAATTCTAAATCAATTTATAACCTTAACTAAAACATATAATAAAGGAATTGCATTTAGTATGTTTGATTCTGCTTCTGCATTGACTAATATTTTTTTCTCAATTATTATTTTTTTCATCCTTCTTATAATCATTAATTTCGTTATTAAAAATATTGATACTTTTGCTAAATCTGAACTTTTTGCCTGGTATATCATAATTGGTGGGGCAACAGCTAATCTTATCGACCGCTTACTTCATGGACATGTATTAGATTTTCTTATTATTCATTATGAAAATATATATTTTCCTGCTATTTTTAACTTTGCCGATAGCTTTATCTCTCTTGGCATTTTTATTCTTATATTAAATTATTTTATAATTAAACATGATTAAGTATGGATCAACTGTGGAAATGCACTATTCTATTGCCAATCTCGATGGCATTACATTTGAGTCTACATTTGATAAAAAACCGATAATCTTCACTATAGGAGATGGTTTGCTTCCACACAAATTAGAAGTTCCTTTATATGGCCTTAATCAAAATGAGGAAGAAACCATAGAACTAGAAGCAAAAGACGCTTTTGGGTTAAGAGATGAGAAGAAAATGAAAACCATAAAAGAAAAAATGTTCCCTCAGAAAAAAATGATAAAAGTTGGTAATGTATTAGAGTTTGATATAAAAACAAAAGCTGGCGAAAAGAGTTCAACTTTTGGTATGATAAAAAATATTGAAGGAGAAAATGTTCTGATTGATTTAAATCACCCCCTTGCGGGCCAGTCCATTCTCTTGAAAGTAAAGATTTTAAAAGTGAAATGATATGCAAAAATTGGCAGGAAAAAAACTTGTTCTAGCAGATCCAAGAGGGTTCTGTGCAGGGGTCCAAAGGGCAATAGATATTGTAGATAAAGCTATTGAGCTATTTGGTAATCCTATATATGTAAAACATGAAGTCGTTCATAATAAATTTGTAATTGAAAAATTGAAAGATAAAGGAGTAATTTTTATTGAAGATATAGGGTCGGTTCCAGAGAATTCTATCATCATTTTTAGTGCACATGGTGTCTCTTCTAAAGTTAAAGAAGAATCAAAAAAAAGAAATTTAAAAATATTTGATGCTACTTGTCCCCTTGTAACAAAAGTACATTTGGAAGTGCATAAATATGCATCTGAAAATAAAGATGTGATACTGATAGGACATAGAGGGCATCCGGAGATTGAGGGAACAATGGGTCAATTCAATTCTGAGTCTGGAAAAATACATCTAATTGAAGATGAAGATAGCGTAGAAAAAATTGATATTACTAATAAAGATGTTGCATATGTAACACAGACCACTCTTTCAGTTGATGACACTAGAAGCATTATTGATAAAATTAAAATTAAATTTCCTAATATCGTTTCTCCAGCAAAAGATGACATATGTTATGCAACCCAAAACAGACAAGATGCCGTAAAATCAATTCTTAAGTTTTGTGATTGTTTAATTGTAGTTGGATCAGTTAACAGTTCAAATTCGAAGAGGCTTACAGAATTAGCTGGAAAACAAAATATTGCTGCTTATTTAGTTGATAATAAAAATGATATAAATATAGATCACATCAGTAAACAGAATATTATAGGGATAACTGCTGGAGCCTCTGCCCCTGAAATCTTAATAGATGAAATTATTGAGTATCTAGAAAGTCATGGTGCATCAGTCACTGAAAATAATACTACTATAATAGAAGAAGATATCACTTTCAGCTTACCTAAAGAATTAAGATAGAAAAACTATATTTACAGATCATGCGTTACGTTTGTGTCTAAATCTTCATCTGGTGGATTATAATCTGGGTCGTTAGGATTCAGAAATATAAATTGAAAATTACTTTTTTCTATTTCAACATAGTCTAACGTACAGTTCTTCAGGTTCGTCATACAATCTGGTGAAATTATTATATCAATATCATTGATTTTAAGTCTTAAGTCCTCTTCTTTTGATTGATCAAAACCCATAAGATACTTAAATTTACCATTCTTTTCTACGTTGACAGCAATTCTTAATGGCCAATCTTTTGAATCAGCTTGAGTAGAAGCTTTTTTGATTTGTTCAGCTGCAGATCTAGTTATATTAAAAATTTCTTTTTTCATTCTATTTTTTACAATCATGAATAAATTTCACAAATTTTTCTACCCATTGAGACTGTTGTGTATCACGTAAGTGTGCATAAGATGCTAATAAATTCTTATATATTAAACCATCTTTTTTACCATTAATTCCATGTCCTCTTTTTACATCATATGCAAATTTATACTTATTATTCAATAACTTAACATCAGAATAATGAAATTCATGAGCCCTAATTTCCGTTTGACTTTCAAACCATGGGTGTTGTTTATTTATATTAAGTTTAATGTAACCTCTCCCTATTGGCTTCTTATGCATCATGATGTTTCCTTTTATAGCTCCAACCATTTTATATTTTTTCCTATTGAATGTAATACTTTCACAAAGATACATAAATCCACCACATTCAGCATAAACTGGTTTATCAGAATCTATATATGTAAATATTGAAGATTTCATTTTTATATTCTTTGATAATTCTGATGCTACTATTTCCGGAAATCCTCCACCAAAAAATAGGGCATCAACATTTGGTATTTTTTTATCTCTTATTGTGTCAAAAGCCTTTATCTTAATACCTAAACTTTCAAATCTTTCTAAATCATCAGGATAATAGAATCCAAAAGCTTTGTCCTTAGCTATCCCTATAGTAAGATTTTTATATTTGGTTTTATTATTCATTAAGATTATTCTATTTTTTTTATTTTTTGGTATTTTTTTTGGTAAAATGCTTTCTAGATTTATTGAAGATTTAATAATTGAAGAAATTTGATTAATGATTTTGTCACTGCCGATAGATTGGAAAACTGGCTCTAAACCTAAATGCCTTTCCAAAACTTCTAATTTCTTGTTTTTTTGTATTGATCCTAGAACATCAAAATCTGTGTATTCTTGAATAGATCCAATAATTTTACCCTCATGTCTATCTCCAGCAATATTATTTAAAACTACACCCTTAAAGTTTATTTTCTTATCAAAATTCTTATATCCATTTAATAGAGGAGCTACACCTCGTGTTGTGCCCGTACAATCCAAAACTAGTATAACCTCCAATTTCAATAATTTAGCTAATGCAGCATTACTATCTGAACCAGATATACTCATTCCATCAAACAATCCTTTGTTTCCTTCAACAATTGAAAAGTTGTTTTTTAAAATATTGTTTTGAAAAGTCTTTTTGATTTCTGAATTTGAGGATATATAAAAATCTAAATTATAACACGGTCTGTCTGCTGCTCTTGATAACCAAAGAGGATCTATAAAATCAGGTCCTTTTTTAAAAGGAGATGGATAGTAGCCCAATCGCTTTAATAATCTGAGAAGTCCAAGAGTAAAAATTGTTTTACCAGAGGATTTTTTTGTTGAAGATATCAAATACGAATTCATATAGCTATGAAAATTTAAATATCTTTTGGTATGAATTTAAAATTAGCTATCCCAATTAGAATGATTAAATGTGATAAAGCCAACCCTCCTATACCTAGACCCAATTCATAAATTGAAGGTATGTATGAATGAACAACATTATCATAAAAAGTGCTTTCTATAATTTGGTGGTCTGGGAAAATATTAAGAGGATATGCTTGCCCACCAATTATAATGACTGCAATTGCAAATAGGCCTCCTAAAAGGATTATTTTGGAAGTTATTAATAATAATAATGGGGAATTATTTTTATTATAAATTAATAATATGAGTGGTATAACTATTCCTATCAAAAATTGCCCAACCCAGAATAAAATAGTATATATACCTCCGCTAAATAGTAAGAAAACTTCATAATCAAAATGTTTTGAGATATAAATATTTGTTATGTGATACAAAATTAGAAAATATAAATTTGTAAATAGGAAGATGAGCATTAGTCTTTTAAAGTTATCTTGCATCTTCTCAGATATATGTGTTTTATTTAGCCAACAAATACTACTGTGATATGCATAATATATTGCTACACCATACAATAATGACATCACAATAAATAATGGGGCTAAAATTGCAGTAGCATAAGCCTCTCTGGCGACAAGAAATCCAAAAATAGACCCTGTACCAGTTGTTAAAATTATTCTCCAAACAAACGCAAATATGCCCATTGATTTTGAATATTTGTTAACCTCATAATCAAGCATTGTCCAAAGATAAATTAGCAAAACAAGAAAAAAACCTGAGTATAAAAAAATATTCCATGCAAAGATTGATTTAAAATTATAAGTAGTCATTGCAACAATTAAACGGTCTGGTCTACCTAAATCAAGTATTAGCACAATTAGGCCACCAATTAAAAAAGAGATAGCAATTAGGCCAGACAAAGGAGCAAGTGGTTTATATTTCTCTTTATCAAAAACAGATGAGAGCGATGCAATATTTAAAACACCAGACGAAATGATAATCATAAAAACTGCAAAAATATGTGGCAAACCCCATATGATTTGGTTATCCATGCCTGTTACATAATGACCTTCAGTTTCCATATAATGAGCACAAAAAATGCCTAGTAATACAAAAAAACCTGTACCTAGAAATATAGACCAAAATAATCTTTGATTAATTGTGAAGCGAGAGAATGATCCTGGTTTCATAATATTAAATTCCTGTATAAGTTACTTTTTGTTTCAATTTAAGATCAGCTCTTAATCTTCTGCCAGGTGACGTTTCAATAGCTTTATTTACCTTGCTTTCTGGATCATTAAGATCACCAAATGAAATTACACCTCCACCTTCCTTTGTACATGCTTCTTCGCATGCAGTATATTCAGAACCATGATCAATTTTATTTACACAAAAATTACAACTTTCAACACATCCTTTGCCTCTTGGTGAATTAGTCAATTGCATAGTTAAATTTTCATGTATAAATGATCTCGCTTTGAAAGGACAAGCCATCATACAATATCTACATCCAATACAAGTATGTTGATTAACCATTACTATTCCATCTTCACGTTTAAAAGAAGCGCCTGTGGGACAAACGTCGCAACATGGTGGATTTTCACAGTGCTGACAAAGCATAGGTAAAACTGATACTTCATTTGTTTTTAAATCTCTAAGTTTTATTTTTCTAATCCATTGGGAATCAGTCTTTGGTCTTCCTAGCCCATATAAACCATTCTCATCATTACAGGCTTCTATACAAGCTGTACAACCGTCTACACACTTTGTTATGTCTATATGCATTCCCCACTTTGTTTTAGAACTAACCTTTTCCGATTTTGGTTTAGCAGCATTACTACTTTCAATAATATTTGGAATTATGTAAACAACTGCCATAGCAGATAATGATTTAAATAAGAAATCTCTTCTTGGTATCTGAGGGGATTTATTTAATACTGATTTCATAATTCTTACTTATTGATAATATTCTCAAGTTGATTATATATAACAGATACATTATTTCCCTGGCTTCTATTTTTGGTTTTAACCTCATTATGCCTAGGTACAGATGCATGACAACTAAAACAATCTATATTTGTTGCTGTTTCTATGTGACAAGTATGACAAAACTGCCCTTCATCATTTATTGGTAAAAAATTTCCTTGATCATCACGTGAGACATGGCAGTCAATACAATTTGCAAGACTATGTTTTGTTGTTCTAACGCCATCAATTACTGTTAAATCTCTCTGATGGTATAAAAATTCAAAATGCTTTTTTCTCATTACATCGGTTGGTTCAACACAGGAGTCCAATAAATCAGCTTTTGATTTTCCCACAAGCTTATGAGTCTGACCGTCGTGTGAAAATGTTGTAGGGGTGATTATAAGTATTAATATAATTGCAAATATTCTGAACAATAGTGGCAACTTTCTCTCCGATGATTTACTAAGTTCATTCACCCAGTCCCATTTTTATGTAACCAGTTGGGCATACATCAGCACATATGTGACAACCAATACATTTATCATAATCAGTATCAACATATCTACCCATTGTAGCAGAATCTTTTTTTACACGAAATACAGCGTCCTGAGGGCAATAGATAACACAATTATCACACTCAAAACACATACCACAGCTCATGCATCTAGAAGCTTCTTTAATAGCATCTTCTTCAGATAATCCAATAATTCTATCTTCGTAATGATCTATGACATCATCGCCTGTAGGTACAGCCTCGCCTCTTTTAACTCGTTCTTCATGCTTAAAATGACCTAAAAAAAGTTCATTTGATGGTATAACCTCTTGAGCCGATCTGTCTTCGTAATTATGAATTGCAGTTTTGCTTCCATCTGTTCCTCTTTGGTCTGCTGGATTATCAATTGGAGGAACATAAGTTTCAGGAGCCAGATTTGTTTCTCTCAATTTTTCTAATAATTGAAAATGATGCACATCTACTTTGGGTCTTCTTTTGAAATCTTTATTTTCAAAATAACTTTTTATTGATTGAGCAGCAATAGAAGCTTGCCCTATTGCCGTTGTTAAAAGATGAGGCCTAACAATGTCTCCAGCTACAAAATGTCCATCCTTAGTTTTATGTCTAAAAAAATCATCAGCTTCAAAAAATCCTTTTTCATTACCTAAACTTTCAAGCCCCTCTATATCTGGTGATTGACCAATGGCTGAAACAATTAAATCCGTTTCAATAGTCTTTTCAGTTCCTTCCACTGGGGTAGGTCTATTGTCTTCCATTTTACATTCTGCGATAACTAATGCATTAGCTCTACCATTTTTATCTTTTTCTACTCTTAAAGGCATTACTCCATTTAAAATTGTCACCCCTTCGTGCATAGCATCATTAACCTCTTGTTCTGCAGCTGTCATTTCTTCTCTTTTGAAAAGAGAAGTAAGTGTTACTTCAGCGCCTTCTTTAATTGCAGACTCAGACACATCTTGCGCAACATATCCATGGACAATTGCTTCAGGTTTTTCTTGAGGTTTTATAGTAGAAATATGACCAAGCCTTCTTGCAACCGAGACGACGTCTATAGACGTGTCACCACCACCTACACAAACAACTTTCTTTGCTCCAACTTTCAATCTGCCTTGGCAAAAAGCTTCTAAAAATTCTACTCCTGTTAAACAATTTTCAGCATCGCTACCAGGTATAGGTAAATCTTTTCCTGTCCAACAGCCTATTGTCCATAAAACTGCATCATGGGATTTTTCAATTTCTTCTAGAGGAATATCTTTGCCAACACGCTTATTAAGAACTGTTTCTATGTCACCTAAATCTAAAATTCTTTTTATTTCTTTATCCAGTATATCTCGAGGAGTTCTGTAATTAGGAATGCCATATCTCATCATTCCACCAAGTTTAGGTCTTTCCTCAAAAACAGTTGAAGCAAAACCCATCTTACGAAGTTGATATGCTGCGGTTAGACCAGCTGGCCCGCCGCCAATTATTGCAACTTTTTTATCTTTTAAAGGATTTGGTTTTTCAAATTTATAATTTTCTTTGACTGCAGTATCACCAATGTATTGCTCAACAGCATTGATTCCAACAAAGTCATCTACATCATTCCTATTACAACCACTTTGACATGGCGCGGGACACACTCTTCCCATTTGAGATGGGAATGGATTTGCTTCAGTTGATCTTCTAAAAGCATATTCAGACATTGAAGTTCCTTCAGGTGGCTTTTCAATTCCACGAACTATTTGTAACCAACCTCTTATATCTTCTCCTGAAGGACAACTTCCTTGGCACGGAGGTGTTTTGTGAATATATGTAGGGCATTTGTGTGATTCATCTTGATTGAAGATTTGCTCAGAAAAGTTATCCCATTTATGATCTCCATTCTCGTATCTGCGATACGTGTTTTCGGATTTCATTTTGTTTACAGTTTTTTCAACTTTCGAAACCATGGTTTTTTCCTTCCCCCTATATAAGTTTATTCTACTTTTCTAATAAACTAAAGTAGATTATAACATATGAAATTCAGCCTCAAACCTCTTTTTTATTCATTATGAGGGCATTTCCCACTAGTTGATGAAGACTAACTATTTGATCCAATTCTAATCCATAGTACTGAAAAACCTTAGAAAACTGGCTTTTACAGATTGCACAGATTGCAGCCATATGAGTAACATTATGCTCATCTATAACTCTTTTTAAGGCTTCCATTCTAGGCAGCGCACCTTTCACTCTCAATTCAATTAAATCATCCGTTAGTAGGCCGCCTCCGCCTCCACAGCAGTAGGTTTTTTCACGGACACTTTCCTCTTCCATATCATAGAACCTATTAACTGAGGATTTTATGATATCTCGTGGTATGGAAAATTGTCCACCTATTATCCCACCCATATTTGAAGCCCTAGCGACATTACAAGAATCATGATAAGTCAATGTCATATCATCATTAGCTGTCTTATCTAATTTGAGTACATTTTTTTGTATGAGATCATGAGTAACTTCACATATGTGTTGAGGGACTGGATATCTTGGATCTAAAAAATCAAAAGGACCTGCAAGTGTATTTAAAAAACTATATGCGACTCTCCAGGCATGTCCACACTCACCAAAAACAATTCTTTTAACATTAAGATCAAGTGCAGCCTCTCTTATTCTTAAAGCTAATTTTTTCATATTTTGATAACTGCCGATAAACATCCCGAAGTTTGCAGCCTCACTCGCATGTGAACTTAAAGTCCAACTGATGCCTGCTTGATGAAGAACCTTTCCATATCCAATTAAGCCATCAACATGTGGTTCTGCAAAGAAATCTGCAGATGGAGTAATTAATAAAACTTCTGAATCTTTAACATCTACAGGATATTTAACGTCAATACCAGTTTCATCTTTAACATCTTCTTCTAGGCCCTCGAGTGTATCTTCTAATGCTGGTTCAGGTAATCCAAGATTATTTCCAATTTTATGTACCTTTGCGATTATTTCATTACAATATTTTTGACCAACTCCTATAGAATCCATCACTTCCCTTGCAGCCATAGATATTTCAGCAGTATCAATTCCTATGGGACAAAAAACAGCACATCGACGACATTGAGAACATTGATGATAGTATGTATACCATTCATCCAAAACTTCTTTGGTTAAGTCAGTTGCACCAACTAGTTTTGGAAAAAATTTACCAGGTAATGTGAAATATCTTTTGTAAACATTCCTGAATAAGTTTTGTCTACCAACGGGCATGTTATTAGGATCTTTCGTGCCTAAATAGTAGTGACACTTATCAGTACAAGCTCCGCATTGGATACATGAATCTAGATAGACTCTAAGTGAACGATACTTTCCTAATAAATCTCCCATTTTGTCGAGAGCTTTTTCCTTCCAATCATCAGCGAGTTCGCTTGGATAACCGAGCGGTGATTGAAATTCCTCTTTAGATTTGAATGGCGCTATATGTACAGAGGCATCTTGTTGGAGCTTAGGAATCAATGTATATTCTTGTAAAACTGGTGTTTGGAATTTATCTTTAGCCATAGGTGTACCTATTCTTCCATTGATTCTAATTTTCTAGCCCAATCTGAAATATGTCTATCCTCACGGGATGTATCTGTCTGATTCCTTGTAGGGCTGAAAAATAATCCTGGTGCATGTAAAAGCTTGCTGTAAGGAAAAATAATCATAAGCAGAATAACTAAAAATAAATGCACTAGTAGTACTGCATCAGTAGGAAGTTCAGACCATTGAAAATACATTAAACCCAAAAAGAATTGTCTGACAGCTAAGACATCAGTTTGAAACCACTTCATCATTAGACCAGAAAGAGCAATACCTATTATCAGAATTAAAATCAAATAATCTGATGGAGAAGATATATATCTAACTCTATCGACAAAAATTCTTCGCGCAAATAAACCAAATAAACCAAACAGCATCATATAAGCGCCATAGTGTCCAGCTGCCTGTATAATTTCTAAAGATACAAAAGACCAGACAGGATCAGTAAAATATTTTAGATGTCTAAATAAAGCCAGTAATAATGCAAAATGAAATAACCAACTGAATAGCCAAGTCCATTTTGTCGCACTAAATAAACTTTCAAAAAAAACAACTTCACGAAACATCCTCACTGCTACACCTGTTTTTGTTTTAGGAGCAGGTGGGGTTGGAATTTTTAAGGGTGCAGGTATTTTTGCATATTCATAAATTCGATATGCCAGACCTAAAAATAGTATAGAGGCAGCAAAATAGAACAGGGTTCCATATAGTATCGTAACGAAGGACATGCTGCCTTTCTCCTAATTAAATTTTAGTTCTTTAAACACATCCAGTAGGTTTAGGCAAACCAGCAAACTTACAGGCCTGTTTAGCAGGTCCATATGGAAATAACTCATAGAGATATTTACTATTGCCTTTGTCTGCGCCAAGCTTTTTTCCTACTGCTTTTGTCAGAACACGTACAGCTGGAGCGATTTGATATTCCTCATAATATTCACGTAAGAAATTTATAATTTCCCAATGATCGTCGGATAATTCTAAATCTTCTTCCTTAGCCATAACTGAAGCTACATCTTTTTCCCAATCATTTAGGTTAGCAAGATAGCCTTCTTCATCTGTTTCTAGCGTTTTACCATTTACTTCAATTGTCATGTTTGTCTCCTTGTTTATAACCAGTTTTGTACTCTAGCATTTTCAACTGCTAATTTTACAAAACCTTTATAATCTATAATGTCTATATTAGGGATAAGAGATTTAATATCAAGCCCTCTTGCTTTTAAGTCAGGTTCCAGTACAAAAAATTTATGTGTTTTTTGTCCCTCTAATATATTTTTTTCAAAATCTGTATTTTTAAGTGCAGCATATACCCCGTCTTCCATTAATAAGATATTAGATTTTTCTGGAGCGACTCTTAAACAAGTCTGCAAACTATTTTTTTCGTAAGGTGATTTATTAATCGTATGTAACATTAAAAATTTAATATAACCTCGCTTTCATTAATGAGCTTCTTTATTTCATCTGCACTAATAATTTTTGCATCAACTGATAAATCATCTTCTGTCATTCCCCTTTGATCAAGAGATTGTTTTTCTACATAAAGTTTTTCGACATCATACATTTCTAAAGCCGCATATGTTTTGGAAAAGTTTTTGGTTCCAATTCCTGATGTATCTTGATTCTTTTTTAACTGAAAAACTCCATCATCTAAAAAAACTAGGCTGACATCTTGCTCGAAAGCAGCGCCTATAAGTACAGTTTCGAGTGCCTCATGCGCATAGATAGTTCCATGAGGGGCCCTTCTATTAATGTATAAAAATTTCTTAACAACGCCGGTACTTTGCGCTTCTTCTTCCATATCAATCACCAAAAGTTATTAATCTGTCTGCCTGAATCCCTGCTTCTATTAGTTGACCTAATCCAGATATTCTAAAATTTTCTGCTAAGTTATTGGCATCTTTTCCATTTCTTTTCATTTCATCTGGATCTACCATACCTCTCCTCTGAGCAGCAGCTACACATACGACTAAATCTATTCCATTTTCTTTAGCTAACTCTGTCCATCTATTCGGGATATGTCTATCGTCTTGTGGAGGTGTAGCAAGCCTGGTTCCGTTATTAACACCATCGTGATAGAAAAAAACACGATAAATTTCATGCCCATCTTCTATGGCAGCTTTAGTAAATAGATACGCGCTATCAGATGCTTGATGCGTATAAGGTCCCTCATTGACAAGAATTCCGAATTTCATAAATTATGACGTTATTAAAATCTAATATAGGTGGATGAATTAAGAGTTTTCCTACCGCCACGCCAGTTGTCTATGTGGTATTTCGTGAATGGTAATTCAGTTAATTCAAAAAATCTTGGCCACCCAATCCTTTCAATCCAATCATTTATTCTTTCCCAATCTCTCGCATCTTCTTTGTATGCTTTAAGAATACGTTTAACTATTGCTGTTGCTTCAGGCCATCTTGGTGGATTATTTGGAATTCCAGCTGCAACAAGCTTTTGGAAAGTTGGTTTGTTTCTAGCATTGGAATGGTTTCCGCCAACCCAAATTGCTAATTTACTATGTTCTGGATCATTAATCTGCATTGGTGGACAAGGCGGATAACATGCTCCACAACAAATACATTTCTTTTCATCTACTTCTAATGATGGTTTACCATTAACCATAGCTGGTCTGATGGCCGCTACTGGACATCTTGCAACAACCGATGGTCTTTCGCAGACGTTTGAAACTAAATCATGATTAATTTTTGGAGGTTTTGTATGTTGTATATTGATTGCTATATCACCTTGTCCACCACAGTTTATTTGGCAACAAGATGTTGTCATGTGAACTCTATTAGGCATTTCATTGTTTTTAAACTCATCAATGAGTTCATCCATCATAGATTTAACAACGCCAGATGCATCAGTACCTGGTATGTCACAATGTAACCACCCTTGTGTATGCGCAATCATTGCAACTGAATTCTTAGTTCCCCCTACAATAAAGCCTTCTTTTTCGAGCGCATCAATCAACGGATCAACTTTTTTTGCGTCCTTGACCATGTATTCAATATTGCTTCTGATAGTGAACCTAACATATCCGTCTGCAAATTTATCTCCAATGTCACAAAGTTTTCTTAACGTATAAACATCTAGGATTCTTTGTGTTCCTGCTCTGACTGTCCAAATTTCTTCACCACCTTTAGAAACATGCTTTAGGACACCAGATTTTGGATGCTCATGGTACTGCCAATTTCCAAAGTTCTTACGCATGGTTGGATGCATATATGCAAATCCATCAGGACACCCACTCTCTATAGGAGTACGTGGTTTAGCTTTTTCTTCTTTTTTAACTTCTTCTGACATATCTTTAATTAAAATTAAGCTGTGCCTTTTTTAGCATCAGCTTTTTCATACCATTTAACAGCTTCATCATCCCAGTCATCTAATCTTACATATGAGCTCTCTCTTGGATGAGCAACCATGTTTGGTTCCGCATCAACTCCTATACCTTCAAGGAAATTGATTAGCCCTATTCTTTCAATCATCTCTCCACATCTTTCATGCTCAAGAGCATTTTCAGCCCAAAAATCTATTGTATTTTCAGCCATCTCAACCAATTTCTGCCAATCTTCTTCAGACTCAAGTTTCATAAATGGAACAATAACAGTACCCATTAAATCACCAATTTTAAGAGTTCTTTTGCCTCCAATTAATACTGTAGCTCCTTTATCATCACCTGGATGTAATGCTTTTGGCACAACATTTAAGCAATGCATACACTTAACACAGTTTTTATTATCAATCTCGATGCTGTCATCGTCATTCAACGATATTGCATTAGTCGGACATCTTGTAACGATATTATCAATTACATATTTTCTTCCCTTTTTTGCTACATACTGTTTGAATTCTTCTTGATTAACTTGTATGTCATCACGCCATGTACCAATCACCGACATATCAGCTCGTTCTATGCTATTCATACAATCATTAGGACATCCAGAAATTTTAAATTTGAATTTGTATGGTAATGCAGGTCTATGGACATCATCAGTAAAGTTATTTACTAATAAACGGTGTGCTTTATGTTCGTTAACATTTGACATTTCACATCTACCAGCTCCTACACATGACATTCCTGTTCTTACACAAGGGCCAGCTCCACCTAAATCAAAACCATAATTATTAATATCGTCAAAAAAATGTTGGGTATTTTCTGTTGTGGCTCCAATGAACATAATATTACCCGTCTGTCCATGAAATGTTACTAGTCCTGAACCCCACTTTTCCCAACTATCAGCTAATTTTCTAAGCATGTCTGTGGTATAAAAATTACCTGCGGGTGGTTGAACTCTTAATGTGTGAAATTCTTTTGATGCTGGAAATTGTTGTCCAACTTCACTGAATCTAGGTATGATGCCTCCACCATAGCCATAGACTGAGACAGTTCCTCCTTTCCAGTATCCTTTTCTTGTTTCATATGAATGCTCCAATTGTCCCAAAAGGTCATTATTCATTGCATTGACCCTATCATCAGGATGATCATCTCTTAATCTTTTTATACCGGATATGAAAGATGGCCAAGGACCCTCTTCCAAATTATCTAGCATCGGAGTATCATGTTTCTTCATTAATAACCTCTATATTATTGGATTATATTGTTTATCATTTTATCATTGTTTTCTAATATAGATATTACAATTTTGCATTTTTTTACATTAAAATCAAGGTTTATAACCCTTATAAATAGAATGGATATAATAAATACGCTAAAAGACGATTATAAACGCTGGGAAGAGAAAAAACTGAATAATTTCGTACCTCAGGCAGATAACCTAATGGTAGAAATTATAAATGCTGACTCTTTGAAACAATCAGAAAAATCTAAAATTAAGGATTTGCTGGCACAACATAATCTGGTCTTTTATCAATTTAAAAGTATAAAAAAATCGACATCCGATAGTGTCCTCTCATTTTCAAAACAGCTTGGGCTCGAAGATTTTGATTACAACCTTAGAACAGATAAAACTGGTTTGACCTCTATAACTGCTCAGGATGATGTTGATAAACAAGATGAGTATGTACCTTTCACAACTAAACAATTAAATTGGCATACGGATGGTTATTATAATCTTCCTAAAGAGTCGATACATTCGTGGTTGCTTCATTGCGAGGAACCAGCAAAAGATGGGGGAGAAAATGAATTTCTTGATCATGAGATAGCATATATTTTATTTAATCAAAAAAATAAAAACATATCCTGTTTAATGGATAGCAACGCTTATACTATTCCTAAAAATGAAAAAACTGGCAGAGAGAGTGTGAATGGTTATGTATTTTCATTTGATAACAAGTATAAAAAATTACATATGAGATTTACTATGAGAGAAAATAATATCCATTGGGATGAAAATGTTATTGATGAAATAAATCAATTAAAAGAGATAATTAAACAATCAACAGAATTTCATGTCAGATATAAATTAGATTCTAGACAAGGCGCTATAACAAATAATATTCTTCATAACCGCTCATCATTTACAAATCTAGATAATCAGACTAGGCTGATATATAGAATACGATCAAAAAAAAGAGTGGTTTTTTAAATGTTATATTTAAGCAGTTTGTTAATTGAATATAAGAATGTGGAAAGTTTTGATCAGTTAATAGATGTAGTGAAAGAAAAAGCAAAACAAGGTGAGATTTTTATTAAAATAGATTTGAAACCCCCTTACCCCGACACGCCCGAAGACTGGGAAGATAAAATTGAATCTGCATTTAATGGTTACCAAGAGGAATAAAATAGTGACAGAAAATAAAGCAGTATTTAGTTCATTAATGACTGACATTGCCTATATGGTTGATTGCAAGACACTCGTCTATGATCATGCATATGAACTGTCTAATCAAATAACAAAAATTTTGCCGTGGCTTAAAGATGATGAACAAAATGGTATTCATATGTTGCATGGACCAGATGCAGGCAATGGTTGGATTCGCTCAACAGATGATACAATTTTTTTATCTAAACGAACTAGGTTGATAATTAGAATCTCTAAAAAAAATATTCAATTGGCAAAAAAATTAGTAGGGGCTGAACTCAAAATTTTTGATGATACTTTAGTAGTAGGGGAATCTCATGAGAAACCTTTAATAGCAGCGAGAGACTTATTCTCAAAATTTGTCATGATTGATAATAAAATTAGTGAAGAACAGTTCTTAGAATCAGCAAATAATGAAATCCAGAAGAGCGGATTGTCTCTCAATAATGCAATCTGTGGCAAAACCCACACATTAGAAATCAATAACAAAACAATATATACCCGCAGCATAATGCTGCCCGGTCTCTCTAAAAAACAGTCTTTGATAATGCAGGATATTGGATTAGGAGAAGGAAGGATTTTTGGTTGCGGTTTATTTGTTCCCCATAAATCAATTGATGCTGTTTCAAATTTTAAAGAAGAAGACTAATTTACTTAGCTTAGAAAGGCTGTAGACTTCTTGCATTTAGTATATTAGAATTTTGTCATATAGATTAATCATGATTATTTGGTGGTATTATGAAAGTTGAACTAGATGGAAAAGAAATTGAAACAACGGATACTGGCTTTCTTATCAAAATAGAAGACTGGAATGAAGACATTGCAAAAGTAATTGCTCAGCAAGAAGGAATAGAATTGACTGAAAAACATTGGGATGTCATTAAATATCTTAGAGATGAATTTATAAATAATAAAGAGAACCAACCTAACACAAGAACTATGGTTAAAGATCTCGGTAAACTTTGGGGGGAAAATATAGATAGTAAAGCACTATTTGATCTATTCCCTGGAAATCCAAGTAAGCAGGCAGGCAGGATAGGCGGCTTACCTGAAAGTAGAAGAAAAGGTGGCTACTAAATGTCTGATACAAAATCATTACAAGCTGAAAGAAAAAAAATAATTACAAGATTATTAGAAATACAAAAGAAATTTATGGAATTAGAAAGGGAAAAAGGTGTCACTGAAAAGGACATTCATTTTAACCCTGTTGGGATTCTCAAAGAATATAAAGAAGAACATGAGAAGCTTGCTAATAGGCTTGTAGATATCGCTCACGAGTTGAAAGGATCAATTAGAACATAATGAATGAAGAATATTTTAAAATTGTTACTAAACTTGAAGAGATGGGTATTTCTGAGGAGTATATAATTGGCTGGCAAGAAGGTTATCAAGGTAGTCCAAAAATGGAAGAACAAAGAGTTACTGATGCTTATGATGCAGGATACACCGATGGAGAGAAGCGTACGACTGACACGGCAGAAAATTTTAAAAAATAACTATAATCCTTTCTTTAGGGAATCATAAACCTCAATTATTTTTTTGTAAACTTCAACACCATCAATATCTACAATTTGATCCATTACCCATTTATTCGTTTGACTTAAGCCCATAGCATCTTGTACTTTTTTTGCTAGGTGTCTAAAAATTGAATAATTAGTTCCTTTTTTAGAAAATTCAAATTCTGAATACTCCGAAGACCGCATGTTCAATGTATTGATATAACCTTTTTTATAATCACCTAAGCCAAATAGGTCTTCACAGTTTTCCTGCATTATACGTGCGGATTGTTTCCCTAAATTGTTCATGATATCAATACGTTGTTCTTCTTTAGTTTTGTCAATAAACAATAATCTATCTACCAAATGAATTTGAAATGACATGAACTCAACGATTACCGTTACCCTTTGATGATCAGAACTATATTCAAAGTCTTCTCCATGTAGATTCCTTGCTTTATCCAATGAGAGCTTCCATGCTATATAGGATAAGGCGCTTGCTATATCTTCAGCTGATTTAGCTTTCGAAGAAGTTTTTGACCACTTACTTTTGATTCTAATAGCCATATAATTTAATATTTAATACAAAAATACATTCTTTTATACTATACACTTATCAGAAAATTATATAAATGGACATGCAAATAGAAAAAAGGCTGATTGAATTGAAAGAAGGAAGTTTCATTTTTGAATTTAATGATTCTCTTACTGATGAGAATTGTAATGATATGATTGAAAGATTTGAAAATTCATCTGATCAACACTATCGGGGGCGTGTTGGGCAAACATTTAAAGAAGAAGAATCAATAAAAAAATCTACAGATATGGTAATAAGCGGTAAAGATGAATGGAAAGATGTTGATGAATTATTATTTACGAGCCTGGCGAAAGCACTCAGTAAAATAAAAAAACAATTTGAATTTTTTAGTGGTCCTTTCAAGGATATTGGTTATGCCATACAAAGAACCGATCCAGATGAATATTATCACTGGCACATTGATGGAGGTAGTCATCAATTTAGTGACCGTCAATTAGTTGCTATATGGTATTTAAATGATGTAGAAGGACCAGGAGGCGAAACAGAATTTCTTAATCAAAATGTAAAAGTAAAACCAGAAACCGGTAAATTGATACTCTTCCCTCCGTTTTGGACTCATGAGCATAGGGGTGTTAAACTTCAAAATGGTGTCAAGTACATTGCAACAACATGGATAGTCTTTAAATAATGACAAACAAAAACACACAAAATTTGTCATCAAATGAATTGATGAAGTCAGTAATTCAAAGAATCGCTACAGGTCCAGAATTAAGTAAAGATATTTCAAGAGATGAAGCTAAGCTTTGTATGACCTCAGTTCTAAAAGGTGAAATCGATGAAACAAGGGCTGCAATTTTTCTTATTGCATTGAGAATGAAAAGAGAGACGGATGATGAAGTCTTAGGTGTACATGATGCAATCAAAGAAATCACCAAAACAATAGAAAGCACACAAAATGATATAATAAATATTGGTGACCCTTATGATGGTTTTACTCGAAACGTTCCTTCATCAGCTTTTTTGTTACCAGTGCTAGCAGAAATTGGATATCCAACACTCTCTCATGGAGTAAAGTGTATAGGCCCTAAGTTTGGATGTACTCACAATCTAATCTTTGAACTACTTGGACATGATATCAATATGAGTGCAGAGCAAGCTGCAGAAAGATTAGAAGATAAAAAAACTGCATGGGCTTATTTAGATCAAAGTCAATTTTGTCCTGAACTCTATGGATTAATGGATTTGAGAGAGAGAATAATTAAAAGACCAGTCATTACGACTGTAGAAGTTTTAGCAAACCCAATTGTTGGCAAAAAAACTCATTTTGTAACTGGCTATGTTCATAAAGCCTATCCGCCTGTCTATTTAAACCTATCCAGAAACGCTGGATTTGATACTGCCATGGCAATACGCGGAACTGAAGGCGGAGTTATACCCACTCTAAAACAAAATGGAAAAGTATATTTTTATAAAACAAAGGATGAGACAGATGAATTTCTTGAAATAGATCCAATAAAAGATTTAGATATACATCAAAATGTTCGTGCCGTTGAAATTCCTGGCAATCTTACAAAATTAAATACTGCTGATAAAATAGAGACTAAAGTCAATCCGAAAGAAATTGCTACCGAAAGTGTTAAACTTGGACTTGAAGCATTATCAGGGAAAGATGGACCTATGAAAGATTGTATTATTTATGGAGCATCAATAATTCTACACAACATCACCAATGACAATCTGTCAAACTGTCGTAAAATTGTTACTGAAGTAGTTGAATCAGGAAGTTGTCTTGATAGGATTAAAAAATGAGCTCTAATTCAGAAATAAATTTTGATTGGTTCTGTAAACCAACATGGATGGCTTCTGCATACAATACGATGTGGTGTTTGATTGGTTGTAGTATTGGTGACTTTGGAACAATCTATTATTTTCAAGTTACAGGTATTCCTTGGACAACATTAAATATCATGCTACTAGCTATGTTTAATGGAATTTTGACTAGTATTATCCTAGAAACAATAATTCTCTTAAATCAAATGGGGATTGCTAAAGCCTTTAAAACTGCAATTGGTATGAGTTTAATATCCATGGTTAGTATGGAAATTGCGATGAACAGTGTTGATGTTTTAATTACCGGAGGAGCAGAATTAAATTTATTTGTATTGCCCATTATGTTAATAGTAGGTTTTTTAACACCATGGCCATATAACTATTGGCGACTAAAAAAGTTTGGGATTAGTTGTTGTCCTTCAGATAATATGGGAAGTGAAAATTTGAGTAATTGAACTTTCAATACTTAATTTTAATTTGTCAATCAATCCTCTAAACCAAGATTCAAAAATTACTACTGGTATTGCAATACTCAGACCTGCTGCAGTCGTTAACAAAGCTTCCCAGATACCGCCAGACAATATTGCTGGATCAACATTCTTTCCAGCATTCTCTAATTGCTGAAAGGCATCTATCATACCAAATATGGTTCCCAATAAACCTGCTAAAGGAGCTACTGCAGCGATTACCTGTAGTCCAGTGAGCTTTGAATTATAATATTCTACTCTTTCATCACTTAATCTGATAATTTCTTCTTTCAACCCTTCTTCTGTTTTAGATGTTGGTTTATTGTTTTTTATAAGTTGGTACATTGCAAAGGATGCAACTTCTTCCACCGGATGTTCTGCCTTTTTAATTAAACCATAAGCATCATCCTTTTTCCCTGATTTCCAGAGACTTAAACTACTTGCAAGTTTTTCACTTCGAAAAAAATCTACTTTTCTAAAAACATGAATTTTATAGAGGATTACGGCTAGAGCATATATCGATAAAAATACAAGGAAGTACATTACCGGTCCACCCAGATTTAATAATGTATGCATTGTCATATTTTCATTACTCCTATTTTATGTAACTACATAAAAATGCCATATTACATCAATTATATTGTTTTGTCTCTTAATACAGGGTGGTGGTTTTGACTATGATGAGATGATGGTCTGGGGAAAAATCAGACCATCACTTTTCACTTATCATCATACGGTAACCCGAGAGGGAGCTCCCGGGTACCAGTATTTCATCGGAGAAATTGATGAAAGTTACAGTCTGTTAAAAGTCGAATTTGAACCCTGCCATAACAGTTTGTGGCTTGTTAGGTCTCTTTCCATATTCATGTTCTGAAGCAACGATTACCTTATCAAATAGGTTGTCTACATTTAAGAATAATCTTGCGTCACTGATTCCATACATATTCACTGGGACCTTCATTCCAGAATTAAGGTCAAAGATCCATGCCTTTCCAGTTTTAAATGTATTACTAGCATTTGTAAAAGTATCATCTAGATATTTAGCACCAATTGAGATATCCCATGTTGGTGTTTCCATGCCCATAGATACATACATCTGGAAGTCAGGAATATATTTGATAGATTTACCCATTTGGTTTATTTCATCATCAGTATTTGATTTATATTCTGAATTTTGAATCAAACCAGAAATAAGAAGAGGGTACCTGATTGAAGTATCAATCATACCTCCTTTCATTTGTGGGCCTGAGAACATGTCTGCTAGTCTGTATTGGAATTCAATTCCATGAACTTCAGCTTTACCAGCATTCAATGAATCACCAGTATTACCTGTACATCCATTTGCAATCAAACAAGACTCTAATAAGTTCTCGTAATCTACAAGGAATGCAATAGCTTCAAAATAACTACTAGGGGAACTAATTCTCATTCCAACTTCATAGTTATCTGATGCTTCTGGATTCGCGTTGCTGTAACCAGTTGGTGAATATCCTTCATTATATCCAGCAAACATTTGAACGCCATTAGGGAAACTGTAAACAGTTGATAATCCTAACATTGTTTCATCGTTACTAGCTGTACCTGTTCCTCCAGGACTAGCCATGGTTCCTTTGTTATATTCTACATCTTCGTAACGAAGACCAACTGTAGATGTAAAGTTACCATGTGTTATAACATCTTTAATATGCCATGACTCAGCATCAGCGTCTTTAAGTTCAGATCCGCTTTGCGAACCTGGTCCTGAAGAACCACCGATTATACGTGTCACGGTGCTATTTCCGTCAATAGAGAAATTCTCTTGATAAGATGAATCCATTCTTTGACGATAATCTTTATGTCTACGATAACCATATTCTAAATCATGGTTACCTACTTGGTGATTGATAACAAATTGTACACCAGTCATTCCATAGTCACGATGACCCATAGATCTTTTGATGTATTCATTTGCACCCATCGCAGTTCCGTTGGTAAGGATATTACACGCACGTAGTTCACTTCCTAAATCGGCAGCACAATCGCCAGCCCAATCTATAGCAGAAAACTTGACTGTGTCTAAACTACCAACACCGTTTGCTTCAGGGTCAATATAAATGTTTCCATTCTTACCCCAAAGACGACTATATCTTGTTTTATAAAGTTTAGATGTAACCTGCATATTAGGCATTGGTTCCATATAATGTGTAAAGATATAACGATGGTAGTCATTATCCATCTGATCATATGCTGTTGCGCCATATCTTTGATATGGATCTGCAGCAAAGTCAGTTCCGGTTAGACCTGTATAAGTTTCATTAGAAGTTTCTGATGAATTTTGACTAGATAATTCATAATACTGATTCCATGCACTGCCTTGCGGAGTGTATCGTATTTTGAATAAATCAGATTGTTTATCGAAACCAGTATCACCTGGATTACCAGTTCCTTTAATATTTTTAAAACCATCTGATCTGTAGTCATGGTATTCAAATACATAACCTATAGATGGAGTTATATTTCCACCATAGTATGTGTGATTACGTGTCCACCCATCATCACCAAAAGTTAATGAATAGTGACCTTCGCTTTGTGCGGTAGGCACTTGTCTTGAGATGAAGTTAATTGTTCCGGCTGTAGTTCTAGGTCCAGTTCCAATTGAAGCTGGTCCTTTCAAAACCTCAATACCTTCCATACGTCCAGAATCTGGAAAGAAGTACATTGAGAAGTTTGAATAGACTGCAGGTCCTTGCAATACACCATCCTCTAAAATATTTACTTTTTGTGTTCTAAGTGGTGCTACACCTCTCATACCTATGTTTGTTCTTAAACCAAAACCATCTTCAGTTTGCGAATACACCCCAGGTATTCTATTTAAGATCCTTTCAGGATCTGTGTAGCCTTTATTTTTAAGTTCTTCATCACTTATAAAGTGTGCAGAACCCGCTTGTTGTGTTTCATCTTGAGATCCAAATACACTAACAGGCGACATATTCTGTTCTGAATATGCAGTACCTGCAGTAAATGCGGTCAAAACAAAACCAACAGCTATTTTTAGCTTGGCTGTTTTAATCATATAAAATCTCCCTCATTCTATATATAGTTCTATTTAATGATAATCATTATCATTTACTAATGGTTCTCATTATCTGTATTTTCACAGTTTTGTCAAGTAAAATAGTGGAAAAAGGGGGTATTTTCAGTAGAATCAATAAATCCTGGTTTGATGGGTATAAAATTATGGTAAAAATCAGCTTAACTCCAATTATTGATGTCGTTTTCATTTTATTAATATTTTTTATGTTAGCTACTAATTTTCAAAAATTTAATCAGATGAACTTAAACATTGCTACTGAGTCTGCAGCACCCTCAGTCCTTGATAAAGAACTATTTATTATCGAATTTAATAATGCGGGTAATTATAAAATGAATGGCGCACCTTATAAATTAGATGAACTAAAAAAAATCATAACCAGCAAGATCGTTGATAGTCCAGAATATATAGTTGTTTTAGAACCATCAGAGAGTACACAACTTCAATCTATATTTAGTCTATTAGAAACTTTACATAAAGATGAAATAAAAAATATATCTATTGGTGTTAAAAAAAATGAAACTCAAGAATAGTCTGAATAAAGATAATAAGATTACTGATAGCAATTTACTTCCATTAGTAAATATTATATTTCTACTATTAATATTTTTTCTATTAGCAGGAGTAATTGAAAAAAAGAGAGATTTGTTAGATGTGAATATACCTGAAGCTACTCTGGAACAATTTACAGAGAAAGAACGCCCGGAACTCCATCTATACTCTAATGGAACAATAAAATTTGATGGGTCTACCGTAACATTACCAAACCTTTTAAAAAATATAAAAAACCAATACCCACAAATAAATGAGTTAGAGTTATTAGTTACTGCAGATGCAGCTGTTACATCTAAACATTTAAATGAAGTCTTGCTTGTACTTGATAAATCTAAGGTTAGAAAGATAAACTTACTTACACTAAAAAATGAATGACCAACAAACTTTTCTGAATTATTTTATTTTAGCTGTCGCAGTACATCTGATGGTGCTCATTACCCTGACTACTGTCCACTTAGCCTCTGACGTAACTCGGACAGGTGAAACAGGTATGGAAGTACAAATTTTAATAATCAAGCAAGAAGTTAATCCTGTAGAGGAAACAACTATAGCTGAATCAATTAAGAAGAAAATAGAAGAAAAAGTAGATGAACAACAAATCATTATGGATGATAGAAAAGCTGGAGATAAGTCACAACAAACTTACGATACTTGGCACGGACGAGTAAGACAGATTATTGATAGCAATAAATCCTACCCTTTGCTTTCACGACAAAGAAAGGAACAAGGTACGGTAGTTGTAAAATTTACAATTTTGAAAGATGGTTCAGTAGAAAATTTGAGTGTTAGAAGCTCAGGCTATCGTGGTCTAGACAGAGAAGCCAGAAGAATGATTCTAACATCTGTACCATTTCCAAAAATTCCAAGCTCAGCAAATAAGAAGTCGATTACCCTCACTGTTCCAATTAATTTTTCGCTTGAAAAAAATTAGTCGGTTTTATACCAACTCAATTTATCTTTTAGTTTCACAACATTTCCTACTATAAGAAGTGTTGGCGCTTGTGGTTTTTCTTTTTTAACCACTTCAGGCATTTTTTCTACAGTTGAAATATATTCTTTTTGTTCTGGTGTAGTACCTTGCTGTATTATTGCGCAAGGCGTAGATCCATCAAGACCATGTTTTTGTAATTCATCACAAATAATATCTATGGTAGCCAATCCCATATAAAAGACGATAGTATGGTCTTTTTGTATTAATTTTTCCCAGTTCAAATTAAGCTTGCCATCTTTTAAATTGCCCGTAACAAAACTACATGATTGTGCATGATCGCGATGGGTTAACGGGATACCAGCATATGCGGCACAACCGGATGCAGCTGTAATTCCTGGTACTACTTGAAATGATACTTTTTCATCAACCAAGGTATCTATTTCTTCTCCTCCTCTTCCAAATATAAATGGATCCCCCCCTTTTAATCTTAATACTCTAAGGCCTTCCTTTGCATACTTAACTAATAGTTTGTTAATTTCTTCCTGTCTGACAGCGTGTATATCGCGTTGCTTACCGACATATACCTTTTTAGCATCTCTTCTAATTAAATCGATAATCGATGGATGTACCAGACGATCATACAGTGCTATATCCGCTTGTTGCATTAATCTTAAAGCTCTAAATGTCAATAAATCTGGATCACCAGGTCCAGCTCCAACTATATAAACTTCACCTTTATTTTTTATTTCCTCGTCAAATGCCTCAATTTCAGATTTTAGATAAGCTACAGCTTCTTTATCCTGGCCACTTAATACCAATTCCACAAATTTACTATTCAATATCTGTTCCCAAAAAATTCTATTTGATTTAGAGTTTTTTAATTTTTTTCTTATCGGCACTCTATTCTCTGACACTATTTTAGCTAATCTTCCATATGCTCCAGGTATCATTGTTTCCAATTTAGTTCTTAGCATACGCGCTAATACAGGTGACGATCCTCCAGTTGAAACGGCGACTGTAATAGGTCCTCTTTCAAGAATAGATGGAAAAATAAAATCACATAAATCAGGTTGATCAACAACGTTAATCAAAATTTTTTTCTTTTTAGCATCCTCAGCAATTTGAGTATTTAATTTTTTATCATTAGTTGCGACTACAATGAAATTGAACTTATTAGAATCTAAAATTTTTTTGTTGTAAGCTTCTTTGTGACAATCCAATTTCTTTTCTTTTTCTAAGCCTAGGATATAGTCTGAAATTTTAGGCGCTACTAATGTAATTTTTGCCTTCGCTTTAATCAATAGATCTGCTTTTCTTTCTGCTACATCTCCCCCACCAATGATTAAACAATCTTGAATATCGAGTTTAAAAAAGAAGGGAAAATACTTCATTTTTATTTTTTTATACCTGCTTTTTTATACCAATATTGTGCTTTTTCTAAATCTTGCGGTATTTTTTTTCCTTCTTCATAAATCATAGCAAGCGTTGTAGCAGAGCCCATTAATCCCTGTTCAGCAGCTTTTGTAAACCATTCTATGCTTTTATTTATATCTTCTTCCACACATTCACCTTCAAGATACATAAATCCCAATGCGTGTTGTGCAAGTGCAAAATTTTTCTCTGCAGACTTTGTCATATAGTTAAATGCTTTTTTTATATTTTCATCACTACTAATACAACCCAAACCATTTTGAAGCATTATTGCCATCCTATACATCGCATCTAAATTATCTTCTTCTGCTAATGGGTGGAGTAATTTAAATGCGTGAGCAAAATTTTTGGTCTCAAAAGCAGCTATACCACTTTCTAATTCTAATCCCCTATTTTCATATTTATCCAAATTAATCCTCTAGGAGACCTACAAGTTTTCCTTCCATATCATGTTCTACCAAATCATCAAAACCACCAACATGGTAGTCTTGTTCATCGCCAATGAAGATTTGTGGGACAGTTTGGCGTTTAGATTTTGCCATCATTTTTTCCATTTCAGCAGGGTTTTCATCAACTAAGATGACTTCATATGGAATTTCTTTTTTATCAAAAAAATTTTTTGCACGCACACAATAAGGGCAAATCTTTGTGCTATAAATTGTTACTTTTTTCATAAATCATCCCCCTTTTAGATATTATAGTGTGTAATTTTTCTTTTTACATTTTTCTGTACAATAAGACCTATTATGTCATAGGAATCATCAAGTTTAATTTC
>CAYFEQ010000011.1:0-31597 GCA_964342155.1 uncultured Ectothiorhodospiraceae bacterium
ATGGGTGGACTTGAACCACCGACCGCAGCGTTATGAGTGCTGTGCTCTAACCAACTGAGCTACATAGCCATTAGATATTAAATCTAAAATAAATAACATCTCCCTCGTTTACAATATAATCCTTTCCCTCTTGTCTCCAAACTCCGCCATTTTTTGATCCTTGTTCGCCATTATGTTTTATGTATTCATCGTAAGCGACTGTTTCAGCTCTTATAAAACCTTTCTGTATATCTGTATGTATAATACCTGAACAGTCCCTTGCGTTAAAATCTTTTTTAGCAGACCAAGCTCTAGTCTCCTTGGGTCCTGAGGTAAAAAATGTTTTGAGCTCTAATAATGTATAGCCTGTATTAATAATCTTATCTAGGCCACATTCACTGTCACCCATTTCTTTTAAAAACTCTTCTTTTTCTTCATCTTCTAATTCAGAAATATCCTGCTCAGTTTTAACATCAATTGTTAAAAGCTTTATTTCACTGTTTAATTTCTTCTGAAAATTTATAAGTTCATTCTGATTAGTTTCACTATTTATATTAGCGATAACAAACATAGGTTTGGTTGTAAGTAACATCAAATCATTCAACTGCAAAATATCTTCACTAAATCCAAATGATGAGGCAAAATGTCCCTCATTAAGATGTTCTAATAATGATCCTAATTCTCTAACTATTAAATCTTTTGTTTTTTGATCAACTCGACTTTTTTCAATTCTATTAATATATTTTTCAACTCTGCTTATATCAGCTAATATTAGTTCAGAATTAATATCATCAAAATCATCATTGGGATTCAAATCTCCTTTAACATGAATAATTTCATTATCATTAAAAAACCTAACAACGTGGGCAATAACATCTGTGTTATTAATATGGTTGAGGAATTCATTCCCAAGACCCTCACCTTTCGATGCGCCTTTTATTAGTCCTGCAATATCAACAAATTCAATTGAAGCATTAATAATTTTTTCTGATTTATTAATTTTAGCAAGTTGGTTTAATCTGGTATCAGGAACTTTAACATATGCAACATTTGGATCAATTGTACAAAAAGGGTAATTGCTTGCTGGTATTTTTTGCAAGGTAAGTAAATTGAATATTGATGATTTTCCAACATTTGGCATTCCAACCAAGCCACACTTAAAACCCATTTAAGAATTTTCTCCGTTTAAGACATTCATAAGCTTTGAAAAATCAATATCGAAAAATTCATCGCAATTGCTAATACTAAAATTAATGCTCTTTGTTATTTTTTCTTTATCCTCCTTTGAAGGCTTTCCAAGCACATAATTATTTGTATCATCTTTATGAACTGGCTTTCCAATTCCTATTCTTAATCGCCAAAAATTTTTTGATCCAAGTTGTTCGATAATACTATCTAGCCCTTTATGTCCGCCGCTACTACCACCTAATTTAAGACGTATCTTTCCTACAACCAAATCAATATCATCATAGACTATTAAAATATTATCTGTTTCTATATTAGTATTTTTAATAAATTTTTTTATTGGCACTCCACTATTGTTTATATAACTTAGAGGTTTCATAAAATTTATATTCTTTCCATTCTTTTCTAAATTAAATATTTCAGCCTCTAATTTTTTGGACAATACTAAATCTTTATTGAATTTTTCTGATAAGGAATCTATAAACCAAAAGCCAACATTATGCCTAGTTCCTAATAAATTTTTATCAGGATTCCCTAATCCAACGATGAGTTGTAAAGACGGTTCATTCATAGCAGAAATTCTGAAAATCTAAATTAATCTTTTTTCGAATCGCTCTTTTCAGCTTTCGGGTCAGTTTGCTCTTCTTCTTTAGTTGACTCTGTCTTACCTTCTTTGTCCTCTGCTTCAGCTCCAGCTTCTGCGTCTGCTGCTGCTTCAGCTTCTTCATCAGGTTTGACTTCTTCTATTTTCTCTTCTTTCGGCATATAACAACTGACGACAGCAGTATCATGTTCCTTATCACCAATAGATAGCTCTATTTCGCCTAGTATTTTTATTTCTGAAATATGAATGCTATTACCAATATCCAAATTACTTACATCTACCTCAATATTTTCAGGTATATCTTTAGGTAAGCAACTGATTTGTAATTCTGTAAGTGTATGAGACAACTTTCCACCCGACATCTTTATACCTACACAATCTTCTTCTCCAACAAATTTAATAGGTACGTTAACGTTAACCTTCTTATCTTGTCTGACGACTTGGAAGTCTATGTGAGTTATAGTCGATTTAGTCGGATCTCTCTGAACCCCTTTAAGGATTACCTCTGTGTTTTTATCTCCGATTTTAAGATTAATAACGTTACTATAAAAGGCAGTATCTTTTATTTGTTTATCTAACTGAAAACTATTAATTAGAACAGATAGGTTTTTCTCAGCTTCTCCGTAAATTTCGGCAGGCACAAGATTCTCAGCTCTATAGCGTCTAGACGCTCTTTTGCCAAACTTATCTCTTTCCTGTGCTTCAAGTGTAAATTGTAGTGCCATCAGCCTTATCCTTTTTCATTAAGTGTGAATTATACTACTAATCCATAAAAAGTGAACTAACAGATTCCTTTTGGTGTATTCTTCTGATAGTTTCAGCAAGCATCTCCGAGACAGATATTTGCCTTATTTTTTTAATTTTTTGTGTAGTATCTCTAAGCGGAATAGTATCTGTTACCACTATCTCATCAAGGTCGGAATCAGCAATATTTTCATTAGCCTTACCAGATAATACTGGATGAGTGATGTATGCAACAACCTTCTTTGCCCCTTTTTCTTTTAATGCTTGAGCTGCATGACAAAGAGTTCCGGCGGTATCGACTATGTCATCGATAATTATGCAAGTCATCCCTTCTACATTTCCAATTATTTGCATTACTTCTGATTCATTTTTCTCTGTTCTTCTTTTGTCCACTATAGCTAACTCACAATTTAATTGCTTAGCTAAGGCTCTTGCACGTACAACCCCACCGACGTCGGGTGAAATAACCATCATTTTTGGATGTTTTTGTTTGTATATATCAGCTACTAAAAGTGGTGTAGCATAGATATTGTCTACTGGTATATCAAAAAAACCCTGTATTTGATCAGCATGTAAATCAATTGTTAATAATCTATCAATCCCCATACTGGTAATCATGTTCGCTACTACCTTAGCAGAAATTGGAACTCTAGCAGACCTAACTCGTCTATCTTGTCTAGAATAACCAAAATAAGGAACTACAGCAGTAATCCTATCAACTGAAGACCTTCTCAATGCATCTGTTATTACCATTAATTCCATTAAATTTTTGTTTGCTGGGTGGCATGTAGGTTGCACCACAAATATATCTTGGCCTCGAACATTTTCTTGTATTTCAACAGATATCTCTCCATCACTAAATGTACCAACAATTGCCTTACCAACAGATTGATTTAAATGCTTAGCAACATCAGTAGCTAATTTAGTATTGGAATTTCCAGAAAAGATCATAAGAGATTTTTCATTTTTCATAATATTGTATACCTATTTTTTTCTGGGGTGGAAGGATTCGAACCTCCGAATGACGGGATCAAAACCCGCTGCCTTACCGCTTGGCTACACCCCAAAATCATTAGCCTTGTTTGCGACATATCTGATTAAATACCTCTTACAACAGAACCTTTAAAAGATTTTGGCATTGATTTGAAGATTTTTTGAGCACTGTCAAAATCATCAAAACTAGCGAATATCGTTCCACCTGTTCCACTCATGTTAACTTTTGCGAATTGAGATAACCAATTTTTCGCTCTCGCTACTGTAGGATATCTTTTCATGACTATACTTTCAAATATATTATTAGTTTTACCCTGTAAAAAATCATCAAATGTTACTCTAGTATTATCCCCTCTAATCTTTATCAATTTATAAATATTTTTAGTCAGAATTGGTCTTGTGCTATATATGAGAAGGTACCATTTAGTATCAAGATTAATATTTTTTATTTTTTCACCTCTACCTTCAACCCAGGCATTTTTAGCATTAATGAAAAGAGGAACATCCGACCCAAGTGAGGAAGCAAGAGACATGAGTTCTTTTTTGTCTATTTTTAGATTCCAAATTTTTTTCAGCGCCATAAGAGTTGTTGCTGCATTAGAGCTAGCTCCACCAAGACCTGATCCTAATGGTATATTTTTGATTAACTCAATGTTCATTCCAAATCTTTTGATATGATATTTTTTTTTAATGAGTTTAAAAGATTCCAACACTAAGTTTTGTTTTTCCAGTCCCTTAATATTTGATTTCAGAACAACTTTATTATCTTCTCTCTTTTGGAAAGTTAGAAAGTCAAACAAGTTAATTAAGTGTATTGCACTCTGTATATTATGATAGCCATCATTTCTCTTATTTATAATATTCAAAAAAAGGTTTAGTTTAGCAGGGGATTTATAACTAGTCATCACCATGTAAAGTGGTTAATTTATTCAATAAGTCAATATTATCAGGATTTTTTTTAATTTCTATTGCCATAACTTCTTTTGATTTTTTCAAAAATCCATTTTTAATTAATATCTCGCAAAAGTGTTCTACAATTTCAGGGTTCTGGTCTTTATTGTAGGCAAGTTCAATATAATGTAGGGCATTTTTTATATCCCCTTTTTTATATAAGACCCACCCCAAGCTATCTAATATAGCAGCATTACCTGGATCATATTCTAAAGCCTTCCTTATATATTTTTCAGCTTCAGCATATCTATCTGTATGAATAGTGAGGCTGTAACCTAAAGCATTTAAAGTATTTGGATTATTGCTATCTATTGATAAAATATATTTTAAATCCTCTTCCATTTCATTTATTTTTTTTAATGATTCATAAGCCATTGCTCTTGAATAAATGAGTCTCAAATCATTAGGATGCTCTTTAATCGATTTATCAACTAGTTTAATAATTTCAATATATTGCTTCTCTTCATTATACAAACTGACTTGTGCTAATAGAATATTTACTTTTAGTAAATTAGATCTAAATTGTTCTTTCAATTTATCTAAATAATTAATTGCATTTTCTATACTTGAAGATTTTCTAAGTGAAGAAGATTTTCTTATTTGAGCTTCAAACTTCCTGTCTCCATCTGTTACACGCTCAAAATGTCTTATAGCTTCAGAAAAATTTCCATTATTATGATCAACTAGCCCAAGATAAAAATTTGCATCACTAGACATCAGATTGATTGATAATAGATATGAAAAATATTTTTCGGCAAGATTATATGCTCCTGCATTATAGCATAAGGTTCCAATTTGAAATATTAATTCAAAGTTTTCTGAATCAACATCTAATACTTCATTAATTAATTTTTCTGCAGCGGGCATATTTTTAACAAGTATATATAAATTTATTAATTCAAATTGAATTTGTCTATCTGTATTTTTCTTTGTTTGTAAGTAATTAATTAATAATTCTATAGCTTCTTGATCTCTATTAATTGCTGATAATGAACTTGCTTTATACCTTATCAACGTCCGATCATTGTGTGTTCCAATTTTATCAATGTATTCTAAAGCCTTTGTATTTTGATTATAGAAGCGCAGTAATTCAATAAAACTTTCTGTTAAAAATCTATTTTTATTTTTTGCTAAATATTTTTCAAGAAATGAAACGACATTATGACGATTACTATTCTCAGATAATATGTTAATTAATCTTGAATAATAAGTTTTATCATTCTGGTCTATAAGATTCATATAATTTCTAAATATTAATCTAGCCTTCATAAAATCTGCTTCTTCTAGAGATGCACTGATACCTAAATTATGGGCTAATATACTATCTGGCTTGAGTTCCAACCATCTATCAACAATAATGCTAGTTTCTTCAATTTTATTAAGTTGTAAGCTTATTCTAGCCATGCGTGGAAATAATTTTAAATCATCCATTAAATGGATATCTTGAATGAATAGAGTTAATGCTTCTTCATACTTAGCTTTTTGCATAGCAAAATTGATGTATATTGCATTGTAAATTTGAATATATTTTTTTTTGTCTGCACTCCCATATGAAAGAGAATCCTTGATTTTGTTGGTAGGCGATATATTTTCTGACTTTGGATTGCAAGATAATAGAAATAAAGGCAATATTGCTATTAAAATTTTTAAAAAATTTAACATAGTAGTATAATATCACATATTATATAGCCAGGCCTTAATAGCTATAAGAGAGATGAATAATGCCAATTAATATACTAGGACTTAATCATAAGACAGCTCCGATTGATATCAGAGAAAAAGTTGTCTTTAATCATGCAGAAGTCCCTTTAACTCTAAAAAAATTAAAAAATATAGAAGGCGTTAATGAAGTTGTCCTACTTTCAACTTGCAACAGAACAGAAATTTATACTGAAAATGATAAAGATAATCAGAAAGTTATTAACTGGCTTAACAACAATCAAACAAGCGTTAAAGATTATTTGCCTTACACATATCTTTATGAAGGCGAAGATGCAATAAAGCATTTATTCAATGTAGCATCAGGCATGGATTCAATGGTGATTGGTGAAACAGAAATACTTGGCCAAGTAAAAGATGCATATCGGCTAGCCAATGAAAATAAATCAATTAATTCATCTTTAAAAAGATTATTTGAATTTGCTTTTTCTGTAGCTAAAGAAGTAAGAACTAATACTGAAATAGGTTCTAACCCAATTACTTTTATGTTTACTTCAATTACTTTAATTAAGAAGATTTATACTTCAATTGAAAATTTAAGAGCCTTAGTAGTTGGATCTGGTGAAATGACAAACCTTGCCATTAAATATCTACAATCTAATAAAATTAATCAAATAACGCTAACAAGCCGTAAAGTAGATAAAGGTAAAACGATAGCTGATGAAAATAATTGTAATTTCAATCGTTTGCAAGATTTAGCAAGTATAATTTCAAATCACGATATAATTATCACCTGTACTTCAAGTTCACTTCCTATCATTGGTAAGGGAATGATTGAAAGCTCTTTATCAAAAAGGAAGAATAGTCCTATTACAATAATTGACCTTGGTGTACCAAGAGATGTGGAGGCAGAAATAAAAGAAATAGATGGAATATACCTTTATACCATAGATGACCTCGGAAAAGTTATAGAAAATAATTATAAGATTAGAAGACAAGCGCTTACACAAGCTGAAAAAATTATTGACTATAAAATTATTGAATTTAAGAACTGGTTAGCAAATAAAAAATCAGATACTTTGGTAAAGTCTTATCGTGATTATGTTGATGACATTACAGATGGCGCTATAATTAAGGCAAAAAAAATGATTGCTGATGGCAAAGATACGGATGAAGTATTACTATATCTTGCAACTACACTTAAAAACAAGTTAACACATGAAACAACTTCTAAACTGAAGGAAGTTTTTCCTTTGCTTGATGATCAAAAAACTTTACAAATTAAAAATATATTTAAAAAACTAGATGAATCCTAAGTCATTGAGAGGCCTGAAAAACCTCACATCTAAACTTGTAGACAAACCAAAGCTAATCGATAAATTAGATGAATTACGTATTCGTTATGCTGAAATAACTTCAGAACTTGAAAATCCAGATACATACAAAGATAGAAAAAAAGCAGAAAGCTTGAATAAAGAGAGAGCTAAGCTTGAAAAACCAGTTAAAGAATTCATGGATTATCAAAATTTTTTAAAAAAAATTGAAGATACTGAAAAACTGATTTCATCAGAAACTGACAATGATTTAAAGAGCATTGCTGAAGATGACCTCGAAGAATACACAAAAAATAAGGATAGTTTAGAAAACAGTTTGATGGAAATATTAGTTGAAAAAGATCCTGATGATTCTAAAGATATTTTTTTAGAAATTAGAGCTGGCTCAGGTGGTGATGAAGCTGGTATCTTTGCTGGAGATTTATATAAAATGTATTGCAAATATGTTGAAAAGAATAAATGGTCAATAGAATTAATGAATGTTAATGAAAGTGATCATGGGGGCTATAAAGAAATTATCCTAAAAGTTATAGGAGATGAGGTTTATTCCAAGATGAAGTTTGAATCTGGGACGCATAGGGTTCAAAGAGTCCCCGAAACTGAAACACAAGGAAGAATTCACACATCCGCTGCAACTGTTGCTATCCTTCCAATTGTTGATGAAATTGACCAAGTTGAAATAAACCCTTCTGACTTACGAATAGATACCTATCGTGCATCAGGAGCAGGAGGCCAACACGTAAATAAAACAGATTCTGCTGTTAGAATTACACATATCCCGACTGGTACAGTTTCGGAGTGCCAAGAAGACAGATCTCAACATAAAAATAAAGCTAAAGCTATGTCTTTTTTACATTCCAAACTTCTACTAAATCAACAAGAAAAGCAAAAAAAAGATACTGATAAAGAAAGGAAAAATATTGTTGGTAGCGGGGATAGATCAGAGAGAATAAGAACATATAATTTTCCTCAAGGCAGGATTACTGATCACCGTATTAATCTAACTTTATACAAGCTTGATAGCATTCTTGATGGAAATATAGAACCATTAATAGATGAATTACAAAAGAGTAACTCAGAGTAAAAAAATGTCATTTACTATAAAACAAGTTTTAAAAGAATCAACAGAAACCTTAAGTAATAAACTAGTGTGTCCTAAAAATATATGCCGTATGGATTCAGAACACTTTCTAATGCATGTTCTAAAAGTAAATAGATCTTTTTTATATATGTCAGAAAATTCGAAACTTTCTACAGAAAATTTAAATCAATACAACCTACTTCTTAAACAAAGACTTTTAGGACGACCATTTGCCCAAATTTTAGGCTCTCAACAGTTTTATAAGTCAGATTTTTTCGTTGATGAAAATGTACTAATACCAAGAAGCGAAACAGAAATTATAATACCCGAAATAATAAAAAGTGGTGACTATATATATAATGAGAGAGAAAGCCTAACTTTAATTGACGCAGGAACGGGAACTGGATGTATTGGGATATCATTGGCCTTAGAAAGAAATAAATGGAATATTTTATTATTAGAAAAAGAGCTTAAATCACTCCATATTTTAAATTCTAACTTAGAAAGATTTCAACTAAGTAATTGTTATATTATTTTCTCTGATTGGCTTTCATCTATTAGTAATGATTTCGCAGACATCATTGTATCAAACCCTCCTTATATAGATAAATCTAAGGACGTAATTGACGAGTATGTGAAAAAATTTGAGCCTTCTTCTGCTCTGTATGCTGACGGAGATGGCCTTTCTGAAATTAAAAAGATAATTAAAAATTCCAAGAGAGTTCTCAAAAAAGAAGGTTTGCTATTTTTAGAAATTGGTTATAAACAATCTGAAAATGTTATATCAATACTAAGAAAAAACTATTATAAAGACATCAAAACCATATTAGATTATAATGGCATAAAAAGATTCGTAGTAGCTCGACACACTTAAAAAATGGATAAAAAAACAATTATTAAAATAGCTGACTTAGCTAAAATTGATATTGATGATAGTGAATTAGATGAAATAACATCTAGTTTAAACAAAATACTGGCATTGGTAAATGAAATGGAGTCAGTCTCAACAGATGGGATTGTACCTATGGCTCACCCCCTTAATCTCTCCCAAAGACTAAGGAAAGATGAGGTTTTAGAAAAAAATCAAAGGGATGAATTTCAAAAAGATAATTCATATGTGGATGATGGCTATTATAAAGTGCCTAAAGTAATAGAATAAAATGCATAATAAAACCATAACTGAACTGAGCCAAGATTTAGCTAAAAAAAAATTTAGCTCACTTGAATTGACTGAGCATTTCATTAAGAGAATAAAAAAATTTGATTCGAAACTAAATTCTTTTATAACTCTTACAGAAGAATATGCAGTCAACCAAGCTAAAAAAATTGATGCTGAAATAGCAAAAAATAATTTTCGTCCTCTTTCAGGAATCCCGCTAGCCCAAAAAGATATATTTTGTATGAAAAATATTAAAACCACTTGTGGCTCTAAAATGCTTGAAAACTTTATAAGCCCTTATGATTCAACTGTTGCTAAAAAATTAAATGATGCAGGGGTTATAGTTCTTGGTAAAACTAATATGGATGAATTTGCAATGGGTTCATCTAATGAAACCAGTTATTTTGGTAGTGTTAAAAATCCATGGGATCATAGTTATGTGCCTGGCGGCTCCTCTGGTGGTTCAGCAACAAGTGTTGCAGCTGGATTAGCTCCTTGCTCAACTGGAACAGATACTGGTGGATCAATTAGGCAGCCGGCTTCGCTATGTGGTATTTGTGGGATAAAACCAACCTATGGTAGAGTTTCAAGATTTGGAATGATTGCATTTGCTTCTAGCTTGGATCAAGCCGGAATTTTTACACAAACGGCTGAAGATTGTGCCATCCTTCTGAACCAAATTTCTGGATTTGATGAAAAAGACTCTACCTCATCAAAAGTTGAAGTACCGAATTATCATGCTGAATGTTTGAAAAAATTTGAGGCAGTTAAAATTGGTATCCCAGAAGAATTTCTTGATGGATTAGATGACTCAGTAAAATCTGTCTTTTATGAAGCTATTAAAATTCTAGAGCAAAATGATTGTTCTGTTAAAACGATAAATCTAAAAAATTCTAAGCTAGGGGTTTCGGCATACCAAGTTGTTGCTCCAGCAGAATGTTCTTCTAATTTATCTCGCTATGATGGTGTTAGGTTTGGTTACAGAGCTGATGATATAACTACTATTGATGAATTATATAAAAAATCTAGATCCCAAGGCTTCGGGCATGAAGTAAAAAGAAGAATATTGATAGGAACCTACGCCCTTTCGGCTGGGTATTATGATGCATATTATTTAAAAGCTCAAAAAATAAGACAAATTATAGCGAGTGAATTCACAGAAGCTTTTAAGGATGTTGATTTAATCTTGGGGCCTACAGCGCCAGACTCGGCTTTTAAGTTAGGTGAAAAAACAAATGATCCTATTGCGATGTACTTGTCAGATATATTTACCGTCAGTGCTAATCTTGCAGGGATTCCAGCAATGTCCATACCAATGGGTTTTAAAAATAATATGCCTCTTGGACTACAAATAATTGGAAATCATTTCGATGAATCTAAAATACTATCACTTGCTAATCATTTCCAGAATCTAACAGATTGGCATAAGAAGAAACCAATTTTGAATGAGGGCTAATATATGTGGGAACCAGTAATAGGGCTAGAGGTACATGTACAATTGTCTACAAAAAGTAAAATTTTTTCCTCTGCATCAACTGATTTTGGATTAGAACAAAATACCCAAGCGTGCACAATAGATTTGGGCATGCCTGGAGTATTACCTGTATTAAATGAGCAAGCAGTTATTATGGCAATAAAATTTGGTTTGTCTATAGATGCAACTATCTCAAAAAAATCTATATTTGCTAGAAAAAATTATTTTTATCCTGATCTTCCAAAAGGGTATCAAATTTCACAGTATGAACTACCGATTGTTGCTAATGGGACCATTGATATAGAAAATGGTGGTACAAAAAAAACTATTGGTGTTACACGCGCTCATCTGGAGGAAGATGCTGGTAAATCCATACATGATTTATATGACGATGCAAGTGCTATAGATTTAAATAGAGCTGGAACACCACTTATTGAAATTGTTTCTGAACCTGATTTGAGTAATGCAGAAGAAGCCGTATCTTATTTAAAGAAAGTTCATTCTCTAGTCCGTTATCTAGGAATAAGTGATGGAAATATGGAGCAAGGTTCTTTTAGATGTGATGCTAATGTATCAGTCAAAAAAACTAACGCAAAGAATTTAGGTGTTAGAGCCGAGATAAAAAATATTAATTCATTCAAGTTTGTAGAAAATGCCATTAATCATGAGATTGAAAGGCAAATAGATATTCTTGAAAATGGTGGTGAAGTGATACAAGAAACAAGACTCTATGATCCAACAAAAAATGAAACACGATCAATGCGCTCCAAGGAAGAAGCTAATGATTATAGATATTTTCCTGACCCTGACTTATTGCCGGTAATAATAGATGAACAAACTATTCAAAATATTAAAGAAACAATGCCTGAACTCCCGGATGAAAAAAAGCACAGGTTTATAAAGGACTTTAAATTAAGTGAATATGATACATCGATACTTATAGCTGATAAACACTTATCAGAATTTTATGAATCTATTTTAATTCTGAAAGATTTAGATTCTAAAATGGTTGCAAATTGGATAATCACTGAAGTTCTTGCGCTCGCAAAAAAATCTAATTTAAATGTTGAAAACTATCCAATAAAACCTGAGCATTTAGCCTACCTTCTTTCAAGCGTAACTGATGAAACTATCTCTAATAAACAAGCTAAAGATATATTTTTACGTATGTGGGAAGGAGGAGAAAATCCAGAGGAGATTATTAAAAATGAAGGCCTAGAACAAATCTCAGATACTGAAGAATTAAATAAAATAGTTGAAAATGTCTTAAAAAACAACTATAAATGTGTTGGGGAGTATCGCAAAGGCAAGGTTAAACTTTTTGGCTTTTTTGTCGGTGAAATCATGAAAGAGACTAAAGGTCGAGCTAACCCAAAACTTGTTAATAAAATTTTAAAGGAACAATTAAATAAGGAATGCTAAGTTTTTATAAAAATATTAAAGGAGCCTTTTCAACTGATATATCAATTGATCTAGGTACTGCTAACACACTCATATATGTCAAAGGGAAAGGAATTGTTTTGGATGAACCCTCTGTTGTAGTTGTAAGAGATGATAAGTCAGCTGCAGGTAAAAAAATTGAAGCTGTTGGCGTAGAAGCAAAAAAAATGCTAGGTAGAACCCCAACAGGTCTTCAATCAATTAGACCAATGAAAGATGGAGTTATTTCAGACTTTATGATTTGCGAACGGATGCTCCAACATTTCATCAGAAAGGTACATAATAATAAATTTTTCAGACCGAGCCCAAGAGTATTGGTATGTGTTCCATGTGGTGCAACACAAGTAGAAAGAAGAGCTATTAGAGAATCAGCATCAGGCGCGGGAGCACGAATTGTACATTTGATTGATGAACCAATGGCTGCAGCTATTGGAGCTGGTATGCCTCTAGATGAAGCTCGAGGGTATATGGTGCTAGACATAGGTGGAGGAACATCTGAAGTTGCAACAATTTCTCTTAATGGAATAGTTTATTCATCTTCAACACGTATAGGCGGAGATACTTTTGATGAAGCAATTATTGGTTATGTTAGAAGAAATTATGGCTGTGTTATTGGTTATCCAACTGCAGAAAGAATTAAACATGAAATTGGTTGCGCATATCCAAGTAGTGATTTACTTGAAATTGAAGTCAAAGGTACTAACTTATCAGCCGGTGTCCCTCAATCATTTACAGTTAATAGCAATGAAGTGCTTGAAGCGCTTCAAGATTCATTACAAGGAATAATTTCTGCTGTAAAAACAGCATTAGAAAATACACCTCCTGAATTAGGAGCAGATATTCATGAAAGAGGAATGGTCCTTACAGGCGGTGGAGCTCTATTAAGAGATATTGATAAACTCATTACGGAAGAGACCGGCATGTACGTTGTTGTAGCAGAAGACCCTATGAGTTGTGTAGCTAGAGGTGGTGGTAAAGTTCTTGAAATCATCGATAAAGAGGGAATAGAGTTCTTATCCATTGATTAAAAATGGAAACTGTTTTCAAAAAATCTTTCAAAGAGTTTTATGCCTTTATAATTCTCGTCCTACTTTCATTATTAACAATTGCAGCGGATTATAGATATAATCAATTGAATTATGTGAGATCATTAATAAATGATACTGTCATATATCCAATAGATTATCTCAGCACTATGCCTAAACAAATTTTAGAGGCTTCTGTTGAAGAATCTCAAATAAAATCAGAAATGGAAAGTAAAATAAAATTACTTGAAGAAGAAAATTTAAGATTGAGGATTCAATTACAGGAATATCAAGCACTAAAAGATGAAAATCTTAGACTCCGAAAAATGTCTGAAGCTTCAACAAAAATTTCTGAAAAACAAACTTTGGCTAAAGTTATCAATAATAATGCTCATCCGAACAAAAAAATTATCTCTATAGATAAAGGTAAAAAAGATGGGGTTTTCATTGGTCAAAATGTTTTAGGTTTGAAAGGTTTAATAGGGCAGATAATAGAAACTAGTTATTTATCTTCCAAGGTCTTGCTTATTAGTGATGTGAATTCAAATATACCGGCTCAAATAACTAGAACTGGAGAAAAAGTTATTGTAAAAGGCAAGGATAAAAGCAATGAACTTGATATCCCATTTGCACCGATGAATATGGATCTAAAATTAGGAGATGTAATTACTACTTCAGGTATGGCTGAAAGATTTAAACCAAATATACCAATTGGTAAAATTTCTTCAATTAATAATGATAAAGAAAGAAAGTTTGCAATAGTGACTGTGTCGCCAAATGAAAATATTGGTAATTCTTCGGAATTGATACTAATTTGGGACTATAAACCAAATAAAAAAGATGAATAACTTCCTAATTATCTTATCAACGCTCATCATAGCTCTAGCCATAACAATAATTACATTTGTTTTTGGGCAGTACTCTCCAGACTGGCTCTATCTGGTTGTTATCTATTGGATATTGGCGGTACCAAACAGTATTGGATTGACTACATCTTGGTTCATAGGTTTATTAACAGATGTTGCTTTCGGCACTATACTTGGTTCCAATGCATTAACTTTTGTATTGATTGCTTTTATAATTACAAGAACATACAAGTTTGTTAGATATCTGACTGTTTATCAACAAGCAATAATTATCTTTCTTTTATTATTTATAAAGCAAACCATTTTAATGTGGATAGATGGAATGATTAGGTTAGAAGAAATTAATCTCTCTGCATACTATTGGTCTGTCTTGACAAGCTCTCTGATATGGCCACTAATATATTTTATACTTAGGCATGTTAGAAGAAAATATAATGTTGCCTAATGAAAATTATCTACGATAAAGAAAATACAAATTTTGGAATATATGTAGATAGAATTATAAATACAGATCCTTATTACAGAAAATTATCAAATCTAGAGCTTAATTTTAAAGAAAAGGAAATTAAACTTATCAACTATAACTACAAAAGTGGGGTTAAAGTAAATATAAGTTTCAAAAATGAAGTAAATAATGATTTTAAAAAGATTTTCAAAAAAAAGGGAGCAACGGTTTTAGATTGTACAGCTGGTTTTGGTAGAGATAGTTATATATTAGCAAAATATGGCTTTAGTGTAACAATGATAGAAAAGAATCCTATTACAACATTGTTACTAAATAATAGTATCGGAAAATTATTAGGAGGAACAGAAGTTTACAATAGATTAAAACTTATTCATGGTGATTCATATGATTATTTAAAATTATGTGATAAACAATATGATTATATTTATATAGATTTTATGTTTAACAAATTGAAAAATAGCCCATTATCATCAAAAAATGACGAGACTTTAAAATTAATTAGTGATGACAAAGAAAACAGAATGAAATTACTCAATCTAGCTAAGAAAAAATGCAAAGATAAGGTAATTGTTAAAAATTATAAATATTCTCCTTCAATTACTGGCATTACTCCTAATTATCAAATAAAAACAAAATTATTAAACTATTGTATTTTTTTATCTGAATATGGATCAATTAAAGAAAATATTTGATGCTATCCTTCTAAAAAGGAATAATGGAAAGATTTTAATTTATGATAAAAATAAAACCATAACAAATATTGTACTCAATACTTTAAATCAGAAAAAAATTATTCATATACAAAATACTAAAAGATTTATTGAGCTTTGTATAAAAAAAAGAATTAAGCAGATTTTTTTTGTCTTACATCAAAATGAGGAGGGTTTACAAAAAAAAATAAAACTGATAGCTGAGCAAAGACTATACTTTTCTGAAGATTTTTTTGTAATAAGATGCATAAAGAATAATAACAAAATTAAGGATCAATGTTATAAGCTGCTTATCTCCCTTGGATTTAACTTCATTCATGATTGCAAAACTAATAGTGTTTTTTATTTCTTTTATAAATATAATATAAGTAATTACAAAACTATTCCGGAGTGGTTAAATAGCGATAATTGGGCAAATCCTCAATTGTGGGAAAAATAAATCAATATGCAAACTATTATTAAAGATATTTTACACGCTTCATTTAAAGATGCTGATATAGAAGTCAGTGGTTCCGAATCAAAATATGATGTAAAAATCGTGTCAGATGATTTTCAGAATAAAAATATTATTGAGAGACATAAAATGGTATATGCACTGCTCAATAAATATATTATTTCTGGTGAAATACATGCATTAACAATAAAATCTCATACAAAAAAAGAAAATGAGGAGCTTTAATTCAGAAGGATATTGCAATAGAAAAATTATTCATATAGATATGGATTGTTTTTTTGCTGCAGTTGAAATTAGAGAAAAACCTGAATTAAAATATTTGCCTGTAGCTGTAGCTGGAAGCGAAAATAAAAGAGGAGTTGTCACGACCTGCAATTATATTGCAAGGAAGTTTGGAGTAAAATCTGCAATGCCGTCTATTATTGCTAAACAACTATGTCCAGACATAATTTTTCTTCCAGTAAATTTTGATAAATACAAAAAAATTTCAGCAGATATTCGTAAGATTTATGAATGCTATACTAAAATTATAGAACCCATTGCCCTAGATGAAGCTTATCTTGATGTTACAAATTCAAAGTATTGTGATGGCAATCCTGAGAATATGGCTCGACAAATTAGACAAAAAATTTTTGATGATTTTAAACTCACTGCTTCTGCAGGAATTTCATCTAATAAATTTTTATCTAAAATAGCTAGTGATTGGAATAAGCCAAATGGACAATTTTCTATAAAAGATAATGAAATCGAAAATTTTATATTACAAGTGCCAATTCGTAAGATTTTTGGTATTGGAGAAAAAAATGAAAAAAAATTATTATCTCTCAAGATAAAAAATTGTGCTGACTTACAGACTATAGACAGAGCTAAACTAGTAGATATGTTTGGCAAATATGGATCAACCTTATTCTATCTATGTAGAGGAGTTGATGAAAGAGAAGTAGAGCCAAATAGAATAAGTAAAAGCCTAAGTGTAGAAGATACTTTTCTACAAGATTTAATCTCTCTAGAAGAATGTACAAATCAAATGAAATTAATTTTTAATAAGCTATGTATCAGACTAAAACAATCTAAAGAGCAAGACAGGCCAATTAAATCTTGTTTTATAAAAATTAAATATAGTGATTTTAAGACAAGTAGTTCACAAATATTATGCAATGAATTAAGTTTTGATGTTATTTATAGCCTTCTAACTAAGTCTTATCAAGAAAAACCAAAACCTATAAGGCTTTTAGGTGCAGGTGTTCAATTTGCAGAGTTAAAGAAAAACCAACTTGATTTGGAAATATAAATAAAGCCATTAAATCACTTTTATTGCTGGTATTTATATGAAATATTTTTTATGATGATAATTTATGAAAATCGAAACAATTGCTGTACATGGTGGTTATTCACCTGAACCAACAACGAATGCTGTTGCGGTACCTATTTATCAGACAACATCCTACTCATTTGATGATACTCAGCATGGCGCTGATCTCTTTGATTTAAAAGTAGCTGGGAATATATATACAAGGATAATGAATCCTACTACTGATGTTTTGGAAAAAAGAGTGGCTGCTATGGAAGGAGGTATAGGAGGTCTAGGCCTAGCCTCAGGATCAGCTGCAACAACTTATGCTATTATGACAATCTGTGAGGCAGGAGATAATATTGTTAGCACTGCAACATTATATGGTGGAACCTATACACTTTTTGCCCATCAACTTCCAAGATTTGGTGTTGACGTTAAGTTTGGTGACCATGATAAATTACCCCAATTAGAAAAACTTATTGATTCAAAAACAAAAGCTATATTCTGCGAATCAATCGGTAATCCAGCGGCTAACGTGGTTGATATACCGAAGGTGGCTAAAATTGCAAATGACCATGGTATACCACTTATTGTAGATAATACTGTTCCCACACCCTATTTATTCAGACCAATTGAACACGGTGCTGATATCGTCGTTCACTCTTTGACAAAATATATGGGTGGACATGGTAATTCGATTGGAGGGATTATCGTTGACTCAGGTAAATTTCCATGGGCCAAACACAAAAGAAAGTTCTCGAGACTGAATGAACCTGATCCATCTTATCATGGAGTCGTATTTACAGAAGCACTTGGAGAAGCTGCTTTTATTGGTGCTGCAAGAACAGTTCCTTTGAGAAATATGGGTGCTGCTATATCACCATTTAATAGTTTCCTAATTCTACAGGGAATTGAAACATTACCAGTTCGTATGGATCGACACTGTGAAAATGCTACAAAAGTTGCTAAATTCCTACAAGATTCTGATAAAGTAAATTGGGTTAATTACCCAGGATTGGAAAACCATACAGATTATCCTCTTGTAAAAAAATTAATGAATGGCAAAGCATCAAGTGTTTTGAGTTTTGGAATAGATGGTGGAAGAGACAATGGTGCCAAATTTATTGATAACCTACAACTCATTACTAGATTAGTAAATATAGGAGATGCAAAATCTCTTGCATGTCATCCAGCTTCAACAACACATAGGCAGTTATCACCAGAAGAATTAAAAAAAGCTGGAGTTCCAGAAGACCTTGTTAGACTATCTATAGGTATTGAAAATGTAGATGATATTATTGATGATATTAAACAGGCAATAGACAAAATTTCCATTAACAAGAAAAAAACAAAATAACTAAAACTTTTTAACGTTTTTTTATGTAGATTTCTTTTCCCGAATAAATAAATTCTTTTGACTTTTCCTCTAATCCAATTTCCACGGCCTTTTCTATATTTTTAATTCCTTTATTAGTTGCATAATCTCTTATATCCTGCGTTATTTTCATTGAACAAAAATGAGGTCCGCACATAGAACAAAAATGTGCTACTTTTGCGCTTTCTTGTGGGAGAGTTTCATCATGGAACTCTCTAGACTTATATGGGTCAAGACTAAGATTAAATTGATCTTCCCAACGAAATTCAAACCTTGCTTTTGAAAGTGCATCATCTCTAAATTGAGCCGCTGGATGTTTTTTCGCCAAATCAGCAGAATGTGCAGCAATTTTATATGCTATTAAGCCATCTTTGACATCATTTTTATTTGGAAGACCTAAATGTTCTTTTGGTGTTACATAACATAATAAAGATGTACCAAAAGCTCCAATATTAGCAGCACCAATAGCAGAAGTGATATGATCATACCCAGGTGCAATATCTGTCACGAGAGGGCCAAGCGTATAAAAAGGAGCTTCATGACACAATTCCTCTTCTTTAGTAACATTTACTTTTATTAAATCTAATGGAATGTGTCCCGGGCCTTCAATCATAACCTGCACGTCATGCTCCCAAGCTTTTTTAGTTAATTCTCCTAAAGTTTCTAATTCTGAAAATTGAGCATCGTCATTTGCATCAGCTATTGACCCAGGCCTTAATCCATCACCCAGTGAAAAAGCAATATCATAAGTTTTCATAATTTCACAAATATCCTCGAAATGAGTATATAAGAAATTTTCCTTATGATGAGTCAAACACCATTTAGCAATAATTGAACCACCCCTCGAAACGATGCCAGTAACTCTATTCATTGTTTTTGGTATATAACTCAAGCGTACGCCAGCATGAATGGTAAAATAATCAACTCCCTGCTCTGCTTGTTGTATTAATACATCTCTAAAAATTTCATATGTCAGATCTTCAGCTTTTCCATTTACACGTTCAAGTGCTTCATATATAGGCACTGTCCCAATAGGAACAGGAGAATTTCTAATTATATGCTCCCTGGTTTCATATAAATCTTTACCAGTTGATAAGTCCATTACAGTGTCTGCACCCCATCTTACAGCCCACAATAACTTATCTAGTTCTTCATATATACTTGATGAAACTGGGGAATTTCCTATATTTGCATTAACTTTGGTTAAGAAATTTTTACCGATTATCATAGGCTCAGTTTCAGGATGATTAATATTAGATGGAATTATTGCCCGCCCGCTAGCTACTTCTTGTCTTACAAATTCTGGTGTAATTTTATGTTCAGGGTTTTTCTTGTTTTCAAAAAAAGCATTTTCTCTAATTGCTACGTATTCCATCTCTGGCGTTATAATTCCTTTTTTTGCATAATACATTTGTGTAATTGGTTTACTAGTTTTTGATTTTAAAGAGGACTTTTTTACGTTAGATTTTAGATTATCAGGTAAATCTCTTTTACATATTTGTGTGTCAAATCTATTATTAATCCATTCTTTACGAGTTGGATGTAATCCCTTTTTAATATCTATTCTATAGTTTTGATCTGTATATAAGCCAGTAGTATCATAAACATAAATCGGGTCATTGATTTTAATAGATTTTTCAAGTTTGGTAGTTGTTTGCTCAATCATTCTCATTGGAACTTTAATATTATTTTTAGAGCCCGTTACATAAACTTTTTTAGAATTTGGAAAATTTTCGGAGTATTCTTCTATATCAATAATTTCATTTTTCATTGAAAGACTGCCAGTTGTATAATTTCTATATTATTTAAACTATAATATCACCATACTAAATTTAATAGAAAAATGAAAGTGCATAATAATGAGACAATATCAATGATAAACGGCCTTATAAGGTCTTCAAATGTTATTGACCAAAAAGTTCTGACAGTTCTGACTAATATATCGCGAGATAATTTTGTACCTGAAAAATATAAAAAATTTTCATATGCAGATTATCAAATTCCAATTGAGCATAATCAAAAGATGTTATTACCTTCTATTGAAGGGAGAATACTGCAATCCTTAAGTCTAAAAGGTGATGAATCGGTTCTAGTCATCGGGACAGGTACTGGTTATTTAACATGTTGTTTATCTAGACTATGTGGCAATGTACATTCAGTTGATATTTTTGATGATTTAATCGAAAAAGCAAAATCTAATATAAATAATTACCCTAACTTTAATAATATTACTTTAGAAAAATTAGATATTAAAGCTAAATGGAATATTATAGAATCCTATGATGTTGTAGTTCTAACTTCATATGTGAAGGATGAAAAAATTTTATCAGATAATCTAAAGAATAATTCTAAAGCTTTTTTATTCATAGGTGCAAAGAATACCCCTATTAAAGAAGCTGTGTTAGTAGAAAAGTTTAAAAATAATAGTTTCATAAAAAATATTTTATTTGAAACTGATACAACACCGCTAATATAATTACCAAAGAATTTATAATGATAGATAAAAATCCAGATGCAATAAAAGAGATTTTAGATGATGAAACACAAGATACATTAGTGCTTGATGTAAGAGAACATTGGGAATATGATATATGTCATATTGATAAATCCCTTCATATACCAATGGGACAATTGATTGAAAGATTAGATGAGGTAGAAAAAAATAAAATTTTAATTGTAGTTTGTCATCATGGTATAAGAAGTAGAGTTGTAGGCCAATATCTTTCTAGTAATGGATTTGAAAATATTTTAAATCTGAATGGTGGCCTAGATAAGTGGGCTCAAGAAATAGATAAAGGTATGTCAAGATATGTTTAGAAAAAGTAAAATTAGTGTCTTTTTAATATCAGTTCTGTTTTGTAACTTTTCAGTAGCTGCTGATTTGCTAGATATCTATAAAAGAGCATTGGAGAATGATAATCAAACAAAAATTTTTGATACAGACTATTTCATAGCTAAGGAACAATATAATCAAACTCTTTCTACAGTCTTTCCTGAAATAAATTTAACTGCTCAATCAAAAGAAAATAGTATTGATAGATATGAAGGAGGAGGAAGTTTAAAAGATTATAGGACAGACTCATATTCATTAAATATCACACAACCTATATTACGTTTAGGATTATTTGATGAGCTTGATAAAGCTTCTGAAAATATAAGTAAATATAGAGAAAATAAAAAATCTTCTCATAAAGATTTAATAATAAAATCAACTAAACTTTATTTTTCTCTCATTAATCTTAAGAATAATATTGAAGCATCAAAAATTAAGAAATCTATGCTTGAATTGCAACTTTCAAATGCGCAGTTGTTATTTGAAAATGGATCAATAACAAATATAAAACTCAATAAATATAGAAATGATTTCAGAGTTGCAAAGATTGAATTGCAGGAACTTGAAAACGAATTTGTTTCTGCAAAACAAGATGTTTATCTATTAACTGGAAAAGAAATAATGGAGATTTCAAACCTTGATACAGCAATAAATTTATCAACATCAAAATATGATATGACGGAAATACTTTCAAGAGCAATGTTAGAATATGAAACTGTTAGAATGGCATTGCATGATGTAAGTATTGCCAAGAATAGTTTAAGCTCTAATAAATCTGAATATTTTCCTACTGTAGATATAGTTGCTTCATTTGATTATAGTGACACCAGTTCTGGATCATATCGTGGTGCAGCAACCCAAGAAACATCAGAAATTAGTTTGGTATTTAATTTACCTATATTTGAAGGTGGTTATACAAATTCAAAAGTTAGAGAATCTAGACATAATTTAGAAAAGATGAAATATACTCTAGATTTGGTACGCAAGAAACTGAAAAAAGATGTAATAAATACTTATAATGGGTATCTTTTAAATAAAGATCTTGTAGAAGCTAGAAAAAATAGATTTGAAGAATCTAAACAAAATTACCAAACAATAAAAAATGGCTTTGTATTGGGTGTAAATACAGATATTCAAATAACAGAATCACATTATAATCTAAAAAAGGCAGAAAGTAACTACGTACAATCTATTATGGATTACATCGTATCAGATCTAGAAATAAAAAAATATTCTAAAGATTTGACGATTCGAGACATTGAATCAATAAATCAATGGTTAGTGTGGTAAATTTTTTTGCATTGAATGATTAAATATAATTTACTCTTATATCTTATAAGCCCTTACTTATTATTATCAATAGTCTTTGATGGTATTAGAAAAAAAGGTGGATTAAAATTCATTCTACAAAGACTCGGGTTAATATCATTCAAAAAGTCATCAAATACTATTTGGTTGCATGCCGCATCAATTGGTGAAACAAAATTAGCAATACTTCTTTATAAAAAATTAAAAACTTTAGATTCATCAAAAAGTTTTCTAATAACTACAAATACTGAATCTTCTTCTAAATTGATAAGAGATATTAATGATGAAGCATTACAACACTCATTCTTACCAATTGATTGGTTTTATACAATGAAAAGATTCTGCAAAGCTGTTAATCCACAAATATGCATAATAATAGAAACTGAAATTTGGCCTAATCTACTCCTCAGATGTAAACAGAGCAATATTCCGTCTATGATTGTAAACGCAAGATTATCAAAGAAGACTACTGATAAACCCGAATTCATAAGAAGTGTTTATCAAGATGCATTACAGAATTTAACAAAAATTCTCTGTAAATCAGACCTTGAAAAAGAAAAGTATCTTGAGCTAGGGGCACCTGAAAATAAGATCAATGTTACTGGAAACTTAAAATTTGCATACTTCAAAGATTCTCATAATACTAAGAATTTAATTGAAAGAAGATATATCCTTGCCGCATCAACTCATCATGATGAAGAAGGACAAATAATTCGTGAATGGTTAAAACTAAAAGAAAAAAAATTATTATTAGTAATTGTTCCACGTCACCCAGAAAGATTGGGAGATATATTATCTCAGATTCCATTATCAGATGTTAGGGTATCAATAAGAAGTAAAAAAGAAAAAATTAGAGAAAAAACTCAAGTCTATATTGCTGACACTTATGGAGAATTAAACCAATGGATAGAGCACTGTGAATTTATTTTTATGGGTGGTTCACTTGTTGATCATGGAGGTCAAAATTTTATAGAAGCCGCAGCATTTGGTAAAACTATTATCGTTGGGCCATACATGTATAACTTTATATCTGAAACTGAAGAATTTCTAAAGAAAAATGCAATGCTTATGATTAAAGAGGTTTCTTTGTTAAAGAATGTTTTTGAGAAACTGATTAGGTCTAGGAACAAGAGAGAGCTATTTGGCAATAATGCAAAAGATTTACTGGATTCAAAAAAAGGTATACTTGATGATTATTGTAAACAGATTCAATCATTAGTAAAAGAATAACCCTTAATCAATAAATTAAAGCTATTTTTATCATACAAATTATTCTTTTTTAATGATCTTAAAACTCTATCGATGTTAGATGATTTTTCTTTAACAGTTAAATAACTTTTATTTTTTGATTTATCAAAATCAACTAGAATAAACTTTTCTCTTTCTTCATTATTTTCACTGACAAGTATGTTTGTAATATTTAAATCTCCATGAAATACATTTTGCTTATGAAGATTAGAGATTAAAACGCCTACTAAATACCAATCATTATCCTTCATCTTATTCTGTTCAATATATGCTTTAAGATTAACATTTGGTATATATTCTGAAATTAAATTTGCCTTATATGTATATTTGTTTTTAGTAATCCATCCCATAATAGGCCTGCATGTAGGAAAATTTTTTTTATATAAATCATTCAACAAAATAAATTCAAGGTAAGATCGAGTCTTCTTAATTGAAGTATTTAGGTAGATATCTCCTAAGAATTTCATAAACCCTTTTCTAACATAGTGTTTCAAAAACCATTTTTTGTTATTAATAATCCCTGTCTCAAACCTTTCTTGACGATTAAAATTCTTATTTAAAAACAATTCTTCTATATTAATTCCAATGTCTTTATCATAGAATATAAAATGATTATTTATTTTTTTAATTATTATACTCACGATTTATGTCTCAAAAAAATATTTACCCATCATCAATATGTATTTTAAGGCTATCATCAATTGGTGATATAACTCATATGATACCAGTTATAAAAACAATTCAACAGAATTTACCTAAATCTGATATTACATGGGTTATTGGGAAAAATGAATATCAACTTGTAAAAAGCATTAAAAAAATACGTTTCATTATCATAGATAAAAACAAAACTATTCAATCAATTCTGAATTTAAAAAATACAATTAAAGGAGAAAGGTTTGATGTTTTATTGCATATGCAAAGATCTCTAAGATCTAAATTGTTAAGTTTATTTATCAGAGCTCATAAAAAATTGAACTACACAAATGTCAAAATGCCTAAAGAAACTCATGTTTTAGATAGTTTTTTTTATTTTCTTAAACATATTGGTATACAAGAAGTTTTATTAGATTGGTCATTAAATATAGATATTTCAAATAAAATAAATGTTGATGGAATAAAAAAATATATTGTATTTAATCCTTTTACTAGTTCAAGAAGATTTAATTATAGAGAGTGGGATTTACAGAATTATGAATATGTAGCTGAGCATTTATCTAAAAAATATAATTTACATTCTATAATGGTTGGAGGTAATTCAGATTATGAAATTGAGTCATCTAAAAAATTATCTTCGAAAAATTTCATTTATAATTTAGTGGGGAAAACAAATCTAGAGGAGTTATGCACTATAATTAAAGGTTGCGAATTTTATATTGGGCCAGATTCTGGTACCTTACATATAGCATCCATGTTTTCAAAACCAACTTTAGGTTTATTTGCCACATCAAACCCAAAAAGAACTGGACCTTATCAAAACCAGAAATATGTTATAAACAAATATAATGAAGCTATAAGAATTTATAAAAATACAAGTATAGAAAAAGTTAAATGGGGTACTAGAGTTAGAAATAAAAAGGCTATGTCTTTAATAAATGTTGAAGACGTAATCAAAATGGTAGATAAGCTATTAGAGAATAAGACCTAGTCTTCAATAGTTTTAATATTATTTATTGTGGCTGTTGTTGATTTACCTTCTAATAATTTTATTAACTTTACCTCCTTTTTATTCTCTTTCATGCATTTCTCTCCAGCAATGAATTTACCCTCATAATCATTCCCTTTAACAAGAACATCTGGGATTATCTCATTTATGATGTTCTCTGGAGTTTCTTCATCAAATATAAAAATATGATCAATAACAGTCATGGCTGAGAGCACCAAAACACGGTCTTCTGTGTTATTAATTGGCCGTGATTGCGACTTAAATTTTTTAATAGAACTATCACTATTAACAGCAACAATTAAGATATCTCCAAATTTTTTGGCCTCATTTAATAAATGGACATGTCCAGCATGGATAATATCAAAACAACCATTTGTAAAAACAACTTTTCTATTTGCTTGTTGATATTCTGAACAAATGTTCTTAAATTCAAATAAGTCCTTTATAACTTTATTATTTTTAGGTGACATCAGATAATTCTTTTTGGGTTACACTAGCTGCTCCCAATTTTTGAATTGATAGACCAGCAGCAAGATTGGATATTTTAACTGCTGTGTTAAGGTTTATGCCCGCAGCAATACTAGATGCTAAAACTGAGATTACAGTATCACCTGCACCTGTTACATCAAATACATCTTTTTGTTCAGCTGGATATGAAGTAATTTTATTTGACTGAAATAAAGTCATACCTGCTTTTCCTTCGGTTACTAATAAGGCAGATAGTTTAAGTTTTTTTCTAAGTTTCTCAGCTTTAACATGAAAGTTTGCTTTTGTCTTAGATGACCCCATAATGGCGTTAAATTCATTTTTATTTGGTTTCAATAAAAATGCATTTTTATAACAATCAAAAGTATCGCCTTTAGGATCAACGAATGTTTTTATATTTAACTTTAATGCTGAATTTAAAATATCAACAACTATTGGTTTAATTACTCCTTTATCATAGTCAGAAAGAATAATTGCATCTTGATTTTGCATTACTTTCATAACTTCTTTTAAAAGTTTTTTGTGTAGCTTTGATTTATCCTTATCCTCATGATCAATTCTCATTAATTGCTGATTTTTTCCAGTAATTCTTAGCTTTGTTGTGGTACGAATTTTTGGATCTACTAAAGGCTTGTAAACTACTTTCGTTTTTTTTAGAAGTCTCATTATCTGGGCATTTGCTTCATCCTTTCCAGTTATACCAATTAAAGTTACCTGCATACCTAATCTAGCTAAATTCATTGCAACATTAGCTGCTCCACCAGGTTTATCAATTGATGAAGTAATATTTATTATGGGAACTGGTGCTTCAGGTGAAATCCTGTCAACTTCGCCAGACCAATATTTATCTAGCATTATATCGCCAACCACAAGTATTTTTTTTCTTTTAATCATTAAGTTTTTTTATCACAGTTAACCAATCTTTATATTTTCCATTTTTTCCACTTACTAAATTGAAATAATCTTTTTGTAATTTTTTAGTAATTTCTCCAGGAGCCCCATTATTAATTTTTTTATCATTTATTTCAACAATTGGGGTAACTTCAGCTGCTGTTCCCGTGAAGAATGCTTCATCGCAATCAAATACTTCTTCTAAACTTATCTTTTTTTCAACCGTCTTAATTCCTAATTCCTTTGCCAGACTTATAATTGTTTTTCTTGTAATACCATCTAATACGGTAACTAAATCAGGAGTATATAGCTGTCCATTATTTACAATAAAGAAATTTTCACCAGAACCCTCATTTACATTATCATCTGTACCTAAAATAAGAGCTTCATCATAGCCTGAATCTAAAGCATCCCTTAGTGCAAGCATAGAATTGAGATAGTTTCCTGTTGCTTTTGCCTGATATAACATCGACAATTCGTTTCTTTTTGGGAAGGGCGATACTTTAATTCTTATTCCATTTGCTATTTTATCTTGTCCAAGATAAGACCCCCAATCCCAAGCAGCAATTGCACAATGTATTTTTAAATTATCAGCTCTTAAACCCATACCTTCTGATCCATAAAAACATAGGGGTCTAATATAAGCATTTTTTAATTTATTAATAGCCACTGTTTCACACTGTGCCTTCATGAGTGTTTCTGAAGAGAATGGTATTTTCATACCTATAAGTTTTGCAGAATTAAATAATCTATCGGTATGGTCTTGTAGTCTGAAAATTGCTGGTCCGGAATCAGTTTCATAAGCTCTCACTCCTTCGAAAACTCCTGTCCCGTAGTGAAGAGTATGTGTCAATATATGTATCTTTGCTTCCTTCCAATCGCAGAAAGAGCCATCAATCCAAATTTGCCCTTCCAGTTCTGACATTTTCATGTATGTTGCCTTCTTATATTTTTTAGAATCAACTGAAAACTATAGCATGACTTATATAACATAAACACCTGAATTTATTTAAGTAATGTAATTGTAATTTCATTGAATTTTAACAAACTTGTGAGATAATGAGAATCATTCTCGTTCATTATAAGGAGGTAATTATGAAAAAACTAGTCTTTTTAGGTTTTGGTCTTTTAGGTCTTGGTCTTTTTTTATGGTTATTTAACTTTACTAGCCATGTATCGGATAATGCTACTGCAGCAGGTGCTCCGACAGCAAGTAATGAGCAGGTTGTTAATGTTTATTCTGCAAGAAAGGAGTATTTAATAAAACCATTACTTGATGCTTTTGAACAGAAAACAAATATAAAAGTTAATTTAGTAGCAGGTAAAGCTAAAGCGCTTCAAAAAAGATTGGAGCTTGAAGGTAAAAATACACAAGCAGATATTTTATTAACAGTCGATGCTGGAAACTTATATAGAGCAAAAATCAAAAATCTGACAAAAAGCATAAACTCTAAAAAGATAAATAGATTAGTCCCAGAAAACTTACGTGATCCTGATGGTTATTGGTATGGTTTATCAATAAGAAGTAGAGTTATTATGTATAATCCAAAAACCGTTAAAGAAAAAGATCTATCAACATATGAAGACTTAGCTAGTTCAAAATGGAAGAATAGAATATGTATGAGATCATCAAACAATATATATAATCAATCACTTTTATCTTCATTAATATCACATATTGGTATAAATGAGGCAAAAGAATGGGCTAATTCAATGGTAGAAAATTTTGCAAGAAGTCCTAAAGGAAATGATAGAACTCAAATGACTTCCGTTGTCCTAGGCGAATGTGATTTAACATTAGCTAATACTTATTACCTAGGTAAATGGATATCATCAAAAAAAGATAAAGAAAGAAATTTTGCTAATCAAATAAAAGTCTTCTTTCCTAATCAAGATAATAGAGGTGCGCATATAAATGTAAGTGGCGCATCAGTCGTCAAATATTCAAAAAATACACTTAATGCAATAAAACTTATAGAATTTTTAGCTGACGATGAAGCACAAAAACTATATTCTGAAGCTAATCATGAATATCCTATTAGAGAAAATATAGGTATTAGCGATATAGTAAGATCATGGGGATATCCTTTTAAAATGGATAAAATCAATCTTGAAAACTTGGGAAAAAATAATGGAGCAGCAGTTCAGATATTTGATCAAGTAAATTGGCAATAAGGTTTCATTAATGCTCAAAACAAAATACATCATTGGGTTTTTCTTAATTCTGATGATGTTACCTATATTAACAATCTTTTCTTATCTATTTGTTCCATCTACTGAAATATGGGAACACTTAATAGAAAATTTATTAAACACATATTTGTATAACACTGGATTTTTAGTTTTTTGGGTTATGTTTTTTACTTTCATAATAGGGGTATCTTGTGCCTGGTTAGTTACAATGTATAATTTTCCTGGGAAAAATATCTTTAGATGGTTATTAGTTTTTCCAATAGCAATACCAACATATGTTAGTGCTTTTATATATGCTGGTTTATTTGAACCTTCAGGTATTTTATTTGATATGACTGAACAGTTTTTTGGCATGGGAGCAAGCCTTTACAAAACTATTGGTATGCGCAATATTTATGGTGCAGTTTTTATATTAACAATTTGTTTATATCCTTATGTTTATTTATTGTGTTACTCTGCTTTCAACCAACAGTCCTATTGTGCATTTGAAGTTGGAAGGTCCATGGGCTTCACGAATACAGAGTGTTTTTTAAAAATTGGTTTACCTCTAGCAAGGCCCGGGGTTATTGCAGGATTAAGTTTTGTAGTAATGGAAACATTAGCCGAATATGGAACCATGGATTATTATGGAGTAAGCACTTTTACAACAGGTATTTTCAGAACTTGGTTTGGTTTTGGTGATGAAAATAGTTCATTACACCTTGCATCAATACTCCTTACATTTGTCTTTATAGTTATGATTGTTGAAAGATATTCTCGTGGGAATAGTCAATATTTTCATACATCTCAAGTGATGAGAAATATTAGACAGAAAAATTTATTTGGGTTTGAGTCATTTTGTGCTTTCTTATGGTGTTTTATAATAATCTCATTAGCTACATTAATTCCTATTTTCCAGCTTTTGGTTTGGTTTCTGGATACATATTCATCAATATTTAAAGAGTCATATTTTCAACTTATTTGGAATACAACTTGGATTGCGGGTATATCATCATTAATTATCGTACTTATATCAGTATACTTCTGTTATCTAGATAGATCTCTCAAAAGTATATTTACTAATTTTTCATTAAAAGTACTATCTCTTGGATACTCGATACCTGGAGTTGTAATTGCAATTGGAATAATGACTCCAATTGCTTTCTTCGATGAATTGCAGACTGTTTTGACTAATGATAAACCTTTCTTTTATTTAAGCGGTTCATTTATAGCTTTAATCTTAGCTTATGCAATTAGGTTTTCCACAATTTCATTGAAAACTAATGAATCAGGACTAAATAAAATTAAAGAAAATATTGATTTAACAGCTAGGTCCTATGGATTCTCAAAAATATCTATCTTAAGAAAAATACATGCGCCAATGATGAAGGTTACAATAATAACATCGCTTATTTTAGTATTTGTAGATATTGTTAAAGAACTCCCAGCAACCCTCATTATGAGACCTTTTAATTTTAATACACTAGCTGTTAATATTTATGAACTAGCATCCGCTGAACAATTATCCTATATTGCTTCACCTGCTCTTACATTAATCATTATAGGTTTAATTCCTGTTATAATACTAATCAGGAAGACTGTTGGTGATGAAAGAGAACAATACTAAACTACAAATTAACGGTATCACTTTAAAGCTTGATAATGAAGAAATTATCAAAAACTTGAGCTTATCAGTTGCTGAAAATGAAATAACTGCAGTATTAGGAGCTAGCGCTTCTGGTAAAAGTTCTTTACTTAGAGTTATAGCTGGATTTGAAAAAATAAATGCTGGCGAAATTATTTTAAATCAAAAAGTTGTTAATAATGATCAAAAAACCGTTCCACCAGAACTAAGAAATGTTGGAATAATTTTCCAAGATTTAGCATTATTTCCACATCTAAATGTTAAAGAAAATATATGTTTCGGAATATCAAATGCAAGCAGTAAAGAAAAAAATGAACGGTGTGATGAACTCAAACAGCTATTAAATATTAGTGAAATATTAGAGAAGTTTCCACATCAGATTTCAGGAGGACAGCAACAAAGAGTTGCCATTGCTAGAGCTTTAGCTCCAAAGCCTCAATTACTTTTATTAGATGAACCATTTAGTGCTCTTGATGAAGAATTGAAAGAACAATTGGTTCAGGATGTCAAAAAGATTCTCAAAACTGAAAAAATAACAACAATTTTAATCACTCA
>CAYFEQ010000011.1:31697-32824 GCA_964342155.1 uncultured Ectothiorhodospiraceae bacterium
CCTGATGATATAATTCATGATGATGATGCTAGTTTAACAGCAAAAGTAGTAGAAAAAATTTTTCATGGGTCTGACTTTCTATATAAACTAGAACTTAATGACGGGCAAAATATTTATTGTTATACGCCAAGTCATCATGATCATTCTTTAAACGAGATAATTGGTGTTACAGTACAAATTGAACATTTAATACTATTTGAAACTTAATTATATTTCTCGAAGTTTTCTTCTGAGTATTTTGCCAACGTTATTTTTAGGTAATTCCTTTATAAATTCTACATATTTAGGTATTTTGTATATTGTAAGCCCTTTCTTACAATAAGCTATTACTTCACCTTTCTCCAAATTAGGATTACTGGTAACGATGAATAATTTTATGCTTTCTCCTCTATTTTTATCTGCAATTCCAATTACGCCAGCTTCTAAAATATCTGGGTGCCTAGTAACATAATCCTCTATTTCACCAGGATAAACATTAAATCCAGATGAAATAATCATATCTTTTTTTCTATCAACAATTTTTATGAACCCATCTTGGTTTATTTTTGCTATATCTCCTGTTTTAAAATAACCATCTTTTGTGAAAACATTTTCTGTTTCTTCTTTTGAATTCCAATATTCTTTCATTACTTGCGGCCCTTTTACACATAACTCACCTTCTTTACCAATTTGCAATTCTTTTTCATTCTCATCTCTTACAGAAATTTCTGTTGAGGGCATTGGTAAACCAATAAATCCATTAAATTCATCTGTTATAATATTGATTGCTAAAACTGGTGATGTTTCAGTTAATCCATAGCCTTGTATTATATTAGTTCCAGTTATTTTCTTCCATTTTTCTGCTGTATCTTTTAAAACTGCCATTCCTCCACCTACTGCAAATTTTAATTTCGTAAAATCTAACTTTTTAAATTCAGAATTTGAGATTAATAAATTAAACAATGTGTTTACTCCTGTCACAACAGTAAATTTATTCTTTTTCAGTGTGCCAATAAATCTTTTGATATCTCGGGGATTCGTTATTAATAAATTTTCTGCTCCTAATCTAAAAAAAGTTAAGCAGTTAACAGTAAGAGAAAAAATATGATATAAGGGAAGAGCTGTCAATATAATCTCCTTGCCTTCAG
>CAYFEQ010000012.1:0-3240 GCA_964342155.1 uncultured Ectothiorhodospiraceae bacterium
ACACAAATTAGAAAAATATAGAAATATTGGGATTATGGCTCATATTGATGCTGGCAAAACAACAACCACTGAAAGAATATTATACTACACAGGAAAAAGTCATAAAATTGGAGAAGTACATGATGGAGCTGCAACAATGGATTGGATGGAACAAGAGCAAGAGAGAGGAATAACTATCACATCAGCTGCTACCCACTGTATGTGGAATGGAAGTTCAGAACAATTTCCAGAACATAGAATTAATATAATTGATACTCCAGGACATGTTGATTTTACTATTGAAGTAGAAAGATCGTTAAGAGTTTTAGATGGCGCAGTAGGAGTCTTTTGTGCTGTAGGTGGTGTAGAGCCACAATCTGAGACAGTTTGGAGACAAGCAAATAAATACCAAGTTCCAAGAATGGCATTCGTTAATAAAATGGATAGAGCAGGCGCAGATTTTTTTAGAGTTGTAGAACAAATAAAAACTAGATTGGGTTCCAATCCAGTAACAATTCAAATACCTATTGGAGCGGAAGATAAATTTCAAGGCGTCGTTGATTTATTATCTATGAAAGCTATTGTTTGGGATGATGAATCAAAAGGTATGAAATTTGAAACAAAAGATATACCAGATGATTTAAAAGAGATTTCTACAAAATATAGAGAAGAGCTTTTAGAAACAGCTGCTGAAGCAGATGAAGAACTTATGGATGAATATCTAAATAATAATGATTTGCCTCCAGAAAAAATAATTAAGGGACTTCGAGCAAGAACACTAGCTAATGAAATAGTGTTGGTAATGTGTGGTTCTGCCTTCAAAAATAAAGGCGTTCAAACAATGCTTGATTCAGTTATTAATTTTATGCCTTCACCAGTTGATATTCCGCCAATCGCAGGTGTATTAGATGATAAGGATGAGACTCCAGCTGTTAGAAAAGCATCAGATGGCGAACCTTTCTCATCACTGGCTTTTAAAATAGCTACGGATCCACATGTGGGATCATTAACTTTTTTTAGAGTTTATTCTGGAGTCTTAAAATCTGGTGATACTGTTTACAACGCAATTACAACTAAAAAGGAACGAGTAGGAAGAATTTTACAAATGCATTCCAATTCAAGAGAAGATATTTCAGAAGTAAGAGCCGGAGATATTGCGGCTGCGGTTGGGCTTAAACAAATTACAACAGGTGATACATTATGTACTCCCGACTCAAAAATTACACTTGAAAGGATGGAATTTCCTGAGCCTGTTATTTCTATTGCTGTAGAACCAAAAACGAAAGCTGATCAAGAAAAAATGGGACTAGCTTTAGGAAAACTAGCACAAGAAGATCCTTCTTTTAGAGTGACTACAGATGAAGAGTCTAATCAAACAATCATTTCAGGAATGGGGGAATTACATCTTGAGATTATTGTTGATAGGTTAAAAAGAGAGTTTAATGTAGAAGCTAATGTCGGTAAACCTCAAGTTGCTTATAGAGAAACAATTAAAAGCGCTGTGGAGCAGGAGGCAAAATATATTAAACAAAGTGGAGGTAGAGGACAATATGGACATGTTTGGTTAAAACTTGAGCCTCAAGAATCTGGGAAAGGGTATGAGTTTATAAATAAGATTGTTGGGGGAACCATACCAAAAGAATTTATAAACCCTGTTGATAAAGGTATACAAGAACAAATGGAAAATGGAGTTATAGGTGGTTATCCGGTTGTGGATGTGAAAGTTACATTATATGATGGATCATTTCATGATGTTGATTCTAGTGAAGTAGCATTTAAAGTTGCAGGGTCAATGGCATTTAAGGAAGGAGCAAAAAAAGCAAAACCAATCTTACTTGAACCAGTTATGAAAGTTGAAGCTGTTACCCCTAAAGATTATTTGGGTGACGTTACTGGAGATTTAAATAGAAGGCGTGGAATAGTACTCGGTATGGAAGAAAGTATAACCGGCAATATTGTTCGTGCGGAAGTTCCTTTGGCAGAAATGTTTGGTTATGCAACAGATTTACGTTCAATGACACAAGGAAGAGCTACATATACTATGGAGTTTGAAAAATATTTAGAGATACCAAATAATATAGCTGAAGCTTTAATACAAAAGGCATCATGATGGCAAAAAAGAAAAAAGCACAAACCATCCGTATACGATTAAAAACTTTTGATCATAAATTAATTGATGTATCAGCAAAAGAAATTGTTGAGACTGCGAAAAGAACTGGAGCAAGAGTGCTTGGGCCTATCCCATTACCAACAAGAAAAGAGAGATATACAATTCTTATATCTCCACATGTTGATAAAGATGCTAGAGATCAGTATGAAATCAGGACTCATAAGAGACTGATGGATATAGTGGACCCTACGGACAAAACAGTTGATGCCCTTATGAAACTGGACTTGGCTGCGGGTGTAGATGTACAAATCGAACTAAATTAAGCTTTTTCAACAAAAAACCTATATAGAACCTTGAATTTATGTTAAAATTCAGCGTTTTTTAGTTATTAACTTTGTCATTTTGAGGATAAAAAAATGAGTTTAGGTATGGTCGGGAAAAAAGCTGGTATGACTAGGATTTTTGATAATTCTGGAATATCTGTGCCTGTAACAGCAATCAATATTATTCCTAATCAGGTGTCTCAAATCAAAACTCTTGAAAATGATGGTTATAAAGCCATACAAATTTCCTATGGCGAAGTAAAAGAAAAAGCTAACAATAAACCAATTAATGGTCACTATAAGAAAGCAAATATAAAACCTGGTTTAGGTTTAATAGAATTTAGGATAGAAGATGAAGATAAGCAAGATTTAAAAATAGGGGATAGTTTAAACCTGGATATATTTAAAGAAGGAGAACATGTTGACATAACTGCAACCACACTTGGAAAAGGATTTCAAGGAGGAGTAAAAAGACATCATTTTAAAATGCAAGATGCAACTCACGGAAATTCATTATCTCACCGGTCTTTAGGTTCAACAGGTCAATGTCAAGATCCCGGTCGTGTTTTCAAAGGAAAAAAAATGGCAGGCCAATTAGGGAATAAGAAAGTGACAATACAAAATCTTATTATTGTTAAGGTAATGACAGAAGAAAATATACTTTTAGTGAAAGGTTCTATACCTGGCTTCAAAGGTGCGAATGTAATTGTTAAACATACTGATAAAAAATACACCCCTAAACCAATCTTAAACCAAGAACTAAAAGAAGAACCTCAGCAAAAAACTAAAACAAAAACTCATAAAGAAGATTCAGAAAACAAAGAAACC
>CAYFEQ010000012.1:3340-31253 GCA_964342155.1 uncultured Ectothiorhodospiraceae bacterium
AAACCAGCAGAAAACAAAGAAACCAAACCAGCAGAAAACAAAGAAACCAAACCAGCAGAAAACAAAGAAACCAAACCAGAAAAATAATTTAAAACAATGACACAAGCAGAATTAAAAAAATTTTTTAATAAAGACTATAATGAATCTCTGGTTCATCAAGTCACTGTAGACTATATGTCTAATAAAAGAAGAGGAACAAAAGCACAAAAAAATCGTTCATTAGTTAGTGGAGGCGGGAGTAAGCCAAGGCCTCAAAAAGGTTCAGGTAGAGCAAGGGCAGGAACAATTAGAAGTCCTATATGGAAAGGCGGTGGTGTTACATTTGCAGCTAAGCCAAAAACAAGTTCAAAAAAAATTAATAAAAAAATGTATAAATCTGCTCTTAATTGTATATTTTCAGAGTTAATTAGAAAAAAACGATTACATTATGTAGATGATTTTAAAATTACTGAACCTAAAACTAAACTATTTATATCTCAATTAACTAAACTTAAATTAACGAATGCTCTTTTCATAATTGATGAAAAAAAAATCAATGTTTTCCTTGCCGCTAGAAATATAAAAAATATTGAAGTAGTGAGCCCAGCTGGTGTTAATCCTCATAATTTAATGAAATATGACAATGTTGTTGTAGATTCTAAAACTGTAGAAGTAATTCAGAGTTTAACATCATGAACGAAGAAAGATTGATGAATATAATTTTAGCACCTCATGTGTCTGAAAAAGCAACAGCGCTTGCAGACACACAAAACCAACATGTATTTTCAGTAGTGAAAGATGCAAAAAAAGCTGAAGTTAAAAAAGCAATCGAAAAAATGTTTGAAGTTGAAGTTGCAGAAGTAAAGCTTTTAAACATGGGCGGTAAATTGAAGAGGTTAGGTAAGAATGTTGGTAAGAGAAAAGATTGGAAAAAAGCCTATGTCAGACTTAAAGAAGGTTTTGACATAAATTTTGGTGAACAGGAAATAAAAACATGACATTAATAAAATCAAAACCTACTTCTCCTGGACAGAGATTCAAAGTTAAAGTGGTAAATCCAGAACTACATAAAGGGAAACCGCATGCAGCTCTAATAAAGAAATCTAAAAAAACTGGTGGCAGAAATAATCAGGGTCGCATTACTACTAGACATATAGGAGGAGGGCATAAAAGAAAATACAGAGAAGTAGATTTCAAGCGTGACAAAGACAATATTTCTGCAAAAGTTGAAAGATTAGAATATGATCCGAATAGAAATGCAAATATAGCGTTAGTCCTTTATGTTGACGGTGAAAGAAGATATATAATAGCACCCAAGAATTTAAAAGTAGGGGATACAATACAATCAGGTAAAGATTCAAATATTGCAATTGGTAACTGCTTGCCACTGAAAAACATTCCCGTGGGCACTCAAATTCATTGTATTGAAATGAAACCAGGTAAAGGTGCACAAATAGCAAGAAGTGCTGGAACAGTAGCTCAAATTATGGCCATGGACGGAGACTATACAACAGTAAAACTTAAATCGGGAGAAATGAGAAAGATTTTTTCTAGTTGTAAAGCAACAATCGGAGAAGTAGGTAATAGTGAGCATAGTTTAAAATCGTATGGAAAAGCTGGTGCTAAAAGGTGGCTAGGTATCAGGCCAACAGTTAGAGGTGTTGCAATGAATCCAATTGACCATCCACATGGTGGAGGAGAAGGGAAAACCTCTGGTGGTAGAGATCCCGTTTCTCCATGGGGAACACCTACTAAAGGATATAAAACTAGATCAAATAAAAGGACCGATAACATGATTGTCCGAAGACGACTTAATAAAAAGAGAAAATAATTATGAGCAGATCACTAAATAAAGGACCTTTTGTTGATTATCATTTGCAATCGAAGATAGAAAAGTCTTTAAAGGATAATGATAAAAAACCAATTAAGACTTGGTCACGAAGATCAGTAATAACACCTGAGATGGTTGGTCTTACTATTTCTGTACATAATGGAAAACAACATGTACCTGTCTATATAACAGAAAATATGGTTGGGCATAAATTAGGAGAATTTTCTCCAACAAGGTTATTTAAAGCTCATTCAGGCGATAGAAAGGTGAAGGCAAAATAAAATGGATACACAGGCAATAATAAAATACCAAAGAATATCAGCTCAAAAATGCCGATTAGTTGCTGATTCAGTAAGAGGCTTAAAGGTTGATAGAGCATTGGAGTTTCTTAACTTTACTAATAAAAAAGCTTCCAGATTAATTCTTAAAGTGCTTAAATCTGCCGTTGCTAATGCTGAGACTAACAATTCACAAGATATAGACGATTTAAAGATAAAGAATATCCTTGTTGATGAAGGACCAACACAAAAAAGGTTTATGCCAAGAGCAAGAGGGCGCGTTAATCAGATATTAAAGAGAAGTAGCCATATCACAGTAATTGTAACTGATGGTAAAGAGGAATAATTATGGGACAAAAAGTACATCCAACTGGAATAAGACTTGGAATTGCAACAGATTGGAGTTCTAAGTGGTATGCAAGTAAAACAGAATTTTCTAAATTTTTATTAGAAGATATAAAAATAAGAGAATATCTTAAGAAAAAACTTGCACATGCATCGGTAAGCAAAATTGTAATTGAAAGACCTGCAAAAGAAGCAGTTGTTACTATTTTTACAGCAAGGCCAGGCATAGTAATTGGGAAAAAAGGAGAAGATATTGAAAAATACAGAGCACATGTTGCAACAATACTCAATATTTCTAAGAATACCGTCAAACTTAATGTTCATGAAGTCAGAAAACCTGAGCTCAATGCACAACTCGTTTCTGAGGGTATTGCACAACAACTTGAAAGAAGAATTATGTATAGAAGAGCTACAAAAAGAGCTGTAACTAATACAATGCGGTTAGGAGCTTTGGGCATAAAGGTAAATGTAGCTGGCAGACTAAATGGAGCTGAAATAGCAAGAAGTGAATGGTACAGGGAAGGCAGAGTGCCATTACATACACTAAGAGCTAATATAGATTATGGTTTTTCAGAAGCTCAAACAACATATGGAATCATTGGAATAAAAGTTTGGATTTTCCTAAAAGAGGAGATTGAAAAAGAGAATGAAACCCAAACAACGAAATCCAATAAAAAAAGTAATGAGGACAAATAAGAGTGTTACAGCCTAAAAAAACAAAATTTAGAAAACAAAGAAAAGGCAAGCTACGTGGATTTGCAACTTCTGGAACAAGAGTAAGCTTTGGTGAATTTGGATTAAAAGCTCTTACTCGCGGACGTATTACAGCAAGGCAGATTGAGGCGGCTAGAAGAGCTATGACAAGGCACATCAAACGTGGTGGGAAGGTTTGGATACGTATATTTCCAGATGTTCCAATTACAAAAAAACCAATTGAAGTACGAATGGGTAAGGGAAAAGGCAATGTAGAATATTGGGTAGCTAAAATCCAACCTGGAAAAGTATTGTATGAAATGGAAGGAGTTACGGAAGAAATTGCAAGAGAAGCTTTTAGATTAGCTTCAGCTAAATTACCAGTCACTACAACTTTTGTGACTAGGACAGCAATGTGATGAATGCCGAGGAATATAGAAAAAAGACTAAAGATGAGTTGGTCAAAGAACTACATATCCTTTTGAAGGAGAGATTCGACTTACGTATACAAAGAGGTTCTGGTTTGTCTCCAAAACCCCATCTTTTTAAAGTTAACAAAAAAAAGATTGCAAGAATTAAAACTATATTAATAGAGAAAAAATAAATGAATACTGAAACTAAAAAGAAAAAAATCTTAATTGCTAAAGTTGTAAGTAATAAAATGAATAAGTCAGCTGTTGTAGTAGTTGAAAGACAGGTAAAACATCCAGTTAATGGAAAATATATAAAAAGATCAACTAAACTACATATACATGACGAACAGAATGAATGTCAAATTGGACAAAAAGTTAAAATTCATCAATCTAAGCCAATTTCTAAGACAAAAGCTTGGGCGCTGTATAAAGGATAATAGGAATTATTGATTATGATACAAATGCAAACAATACTTGATTCAGCAGATAATAGTGGAGCCAAAAGACTTATGTGTATAAAAGTACTTGGTGGCTCTCACCGTAAGTTTGCAAAGCTTGGAGATGTGATAAAAGTTACTGTTAAGGATGCAATACCTAAAGGCAAAGTAAAAAAAGGTGAAGTATACAATGCTGTGATTGTAAGAACAAAAAAAGGAGTTAGAAGGTCCGATGGGTCTGCAATAAGATTCGACAGTAATGCTGTGGTTCTGTTAGATAATAAACTTGAACCATTAGGCACAAGAATTTTTGGTCCAGTTACCAGAGAATTAAGAGCATTAACTTTTATGAAGATTGTTTCTTTAGCTCCAGAAGTTTTATGAGTAGAGAGTAAAGTATGAATAAGTTAAAAAAAGGAGATACAGTAATAATCACAGCCGGAAAAGACAAAGGCAAAAAAGGAGAAGTAATGAAAGTTATTGATGATGAAAATTTAGTTGTATCCAATATTAACTTGGCTAAAAAACATATAAAAGGAAACCCAAATAAGGGGCAGGACGGAGGTATTATAGAAAGGGAAATGCCTATACATATATCAAATATTATGATTTTTAATCCATTAACAAAAAAAGGGGATAGAGTTGGCTTTAAAAAACTGGATACAGGAAAAAATGTTCGTATATTCAGATCTAATAAAGAGGTTATAGATATTTAGATGAATACTTTTAATGAATATTATAGAGATAATGTTGTTCCAAGCTTAATGGACCAATTTAAATATAAATCTCCTATGGAAGTTCCTAGGTTGAAGAAAATAACTCTTAATATGGGGTTAGGAACTGCTGTTAATGATAAAAAGATTCTTGAAACTGGTGTCGAGGAGCTAACACAAATTAGTGGGCAAAAAGCTGTATATACCTATGCAAAAAAATCAATAGCAAACTTTAAATTGAGAGAGGGTATGCCTATAGGATGCAAAGTAACTCTGAGGAAAGAAAGAATGTATGATTTTTTTGAAAAACTTATCAAGATCTCTCTGCCTAGAGTTAGAGATTTTAGAGGATTAAGTCAAAAATCATTTGATGGAAGAGGCAACTATACGCTTGGAATCAAGGAACATATCATTTTCCCTGAAATCGATTTTGATAGAATAGATAAAATTAAAGGACTAGATATTACCATCACGACAACAGCTAAAAATGATCAGGAGGCATTGGAATTGTTTAAGCAATTTAACTTTCCATTTAAATAACATGGCTAGATTATCTATTATAGAAAGGGAGAAAAAAAGAGAAAGGCTTATACTAAAATTTTCAAAAAAACGTAGTGATTTGAAAGCAGAATTGAAAAAAACTGATTTGACTTTTGAAGAGAAGGCTTTGCTAAGAAAAAAACTACAGAAATTACCTTTAAACTCTATACCAGTTCGCAAAAGAAACCGTTGTGGATTGACAGGTAGACCTAGGGGTGTCTATAGGAAATTTTCTTTAAGCAGAACAAAGTTACGTGAAATTGCAATGAGAGGTGAAATTCCTGGTTTAACGAAGGCAAGTTGGTGACATTATGAGCATGAGTGATACTTTAGCAGATTTAATTACAAGGATTAGGAACGCCCAAAGAGCTAAAAAGCAATTGGTCAAAATACCTTATTCGAAAATGAAATTATCAATTTGTAAAGTATTGGTTGATGAAGGATATACACAATCTGTTGATATTGAAGGTGAAGTCAAAAAAACCTTGAATATCACACTGAAATATCATGAAGGAAAACCAGTTATAGAAAATATTAAGAGGATTAGCAGACCGGGATTAAGAATATTTAAACCCACAAAAGACGTACCTCTTGTGAAAAATGGACTTGGAATTTGTATTATCTCTACATCTAAAGGAATTATGAGCGACAAGCAAGCTAGGGAAGAAAATTGTGGGGGAGAAATTATATGTTATGTTTCATAGAGGATTTAGATGTCTAAGATAGCAAGAAAACCAATAATTATGCCTGAGCAAACAAAGTTTTCTATAAATGAAAACCAGATAACTATTGAGGGTCCAAAAGGAAAGCTTTCATTCCAAAAACAACCAGATATTGTTGTTAAAGAAGAGTCAGGGAAAATACATATTGCAACATCTAATGATAGTTCTATCCCGCTATCAGGAACCACCCGAGCTTTGCTCTCAAATATGGTCAAAGGTGTTTCTGAAGGATGGGAGAAGAAATTAAAATTAATCGGAGTTGGTTACAGAGCAAAAGCGGATGCTAAAAATCTAGAATTGACTGTTGGTTATTCTCACCCTGTGACTTATCCGATTCCAGAAGGTATTAAAATTGAAACACCATCACAAACGGAAATTGTCATAAGCGGTATGGATAAACAAAAAATTGGTCAAGTTGCATCGGAAATAAGGATGATTCGATCGCCAGAGCCATATAAAGGAAAAGGGATTAGGTATGATGATGAAAGGGTTATAAAAAAAGAGGCTAAAAAGAAATGATAAGAGTGAGTAAAAATAAAAAAGACTCTCGTTTAAGAAGAGCAGTGAAATCTAGAAAAAGAATAAGTGAAACTGTTAGTCATAGGATAAGTGTTTTTAGATCTGGTAGACATATATATGCTCAATTATCAACGTCGAATGGAGAAAAAGTAATAACCATAATTTCTACAAACAAAAAAACACTTAGAAAGAAGTGTGGCTCTAACAGCATAGAAAATTCTAAAATAATAGGTAAAGAAATGGCTGAATTTATAAAAAAACAAAAAATTACAAAAGTTGCATTCGACAGGTCAGGCTATAAATATCATGGTAAAATCAAAGCCCTTGCAGATGCAATTCGTGAAAATGGAGTGAAGATTTAATGCATCCAGAAGATATCAAAACAGATTTCATTGAAAAACTAGTTGTTGTAAACCGTGTAGCAAAAGTTGTTAAAGGTGGGAGGCAATTTGGTTTCACCGCATTAACTGTTGTTGGTGATGGCAATGGCAGAGTTGGTTACGGTTATGGTAAAGCCAAGGAAGTTCCTATAGCAATTCAAAAAGCTATGGAAAAAGCAAAAAAGAATATGATTAGCGTTGCTCTCAAAAAAGGCACTCTTCATCATCCAATAACAGCTTCACATGGATCTGCAAAAGTTTACATGCAGCCAGCAGGAGAAGGTACTGGAGTTATAGCTGGTGGCGCAATGAGGGCAGTATTTGAAGCAACTGGAATACACAATGTACTTGCTAAAAGCATAGGTTCTACAAACCCAATCAATGTAGTCAAAGCGACTATTAAAGGATTAGAAACAATGTATTATCCGGCTTATGTAGCTATGAAACGTGGAAAGAAAACAAGTGAGTTATAAATATAATGGTTAAAAAAGATACAAAAAAAGTAACAGTAAAACAGATTAAAAGTTTGATTGGAAAAACGAGTAAACAAAAATCTAGTATAAAAGGATTAGGTTTAAAGAGAATCAATCACAAAGTAGTGCTTGATAATACACCAGAAGTTCAGGGAATGATTAAAGTAGTCAAACATATGATAGAAGTGGAAAATTAATTCGAGAGAAAACTATGCTGAATGAGCTAAAACCAAATAGTGAAAGTAAAAAAAATAGAAAGCGTGTTGGACGAGGCATGGCATCGGGCACAGGTAAAACTTGTGGAAGAGGACATAAGGGACAAAAATCACGCGCTGGAGGTAAAATACAAATTGGTTTTGAAGGTGGGCAAATGCCGTTACAAAGAAGGCTACCTAAAGTTGGATTCACATCACAAAAGAATATTCATACAGTCGAATTAAAATATGATCGCTTAAAGGATATTAAAGAATCTGAGATAACTATAGAATTACTAAAGAAATATAAACTTGTTAAAAATAAAATAAGGAGAGTAAGAATAATTGGACCTTGCACAATAAAAGTTAAAAAATCTTTTAAAGATATTTATTGTACAAAATCAGTTGTAGATTACGTAAAGAAATAATTAATTATGGTAAAAAAAGCTAATGATATGTCTGCTGGACTAGGTGGGCTGACAAAATCGACAGAATTACGACAAAGAATTTTTTTTGTAATTTTTGCTTTAGTTATATTCCGTCTTGGTAGTTTTATTACACTTCCTGGAATTGACCCTTCAATCATGAAAATACTTTTTGATCAACAACGAGGAAGTATTTTGGATATGTTTAATATGTTTTCTGGTGGTTCTTTAGAAAGAATGTCTATTTTTGCATTGGGAGTAATGCCTTATATTTCAGCTTCAATTATTATGCAGATGATGACTCATATATCAGCTCCTTTGATTCAACTGAGAAAAGAAGGTGAGCGCGGTCGTAAAAAAATTACTAAATACACAAGAAACTTCACAGTAATATTAGCAACTTTACAATCATTTGGTGTAGCTAGTGCGCTACAAAACCAAAACACTGCATCGACAACTTTGGTTGCAGAACCAGGAACTAGCTTTTTATTTATTGCAGTAATTACTCTCGTTACTGGAACAATGTTTCTTGTTTGGCTTGGCGAACAAATAACTGAAAGAGGTGTAGGAAATGGAATTTCAATAATAATTTTTGCAGGGATAGTTGCAGGCTTACCATCTGCAATTGGAAATACTGTTGATTTAGCAAGAAATGGGGAACTTCAAAATTTCACTGTAATATTAATTTTTTTACTTGTGATACTTATAACAGCTTTTGTGATATTCATAGAAAGAGGTCAAAGAAAAATACCTATAAATTATGCAAGAAGAATGCAAGGAAGAAAACTTTATGCAGCTCAAAGCACTCACTTGCCTTTAAAAATAAATATGGCAGGAGTTATTCCTCCTATTTTTGCATCTGCAATTATTTTGTTTCCTGCCACTATTGCAAGTTGGGCAGGCGCTGGATCTGAAGGAGGGTTAGTACAACAAATAGCTTTAACATTATCGCCAGGACAACCGGTATATATTTTATTTTATGCTGCGGCAATAATTTTCTTTTGTTATTTTTATACAGCACTCGTTTTTAATTCAAAGGAAACAGCTGAAAATTTAAAAAATAGTGGTGCATTTATTCCAGGTATAAGACCTGGAGATCAAACTGCAAACTACATCGATGACATTACTACAAAATTGACTACTATAGGTGCAATATATATAACATCAGTTTGTTTATTACCAGAATTTTTAATTCTATACTTCAATGTTCCGTTTTATTTTGGAGGAACTTCATTATTAATTGTAGTAATAGTAGTGATGGATTTAATGGCACAAGTTCAATCCCATCTATTATCACATCAGTATGAAGGTATGATGAAAAAAGCAAACCTTAAAGGAATTGGAAGCGGAGTAAGATAATAATGAAGATAAAAGCATCTGTAAAAAAACTTTGTAGACACTGCAGAATTATACGCAGGAATCGTGTCGTTAGAGTTATATGTAAGGATCCAAGACATAAGCAAAGACAGGGTTAATAGAGGTTGTATTAGTAACAAATGAAATATAAAATCACCTTTCAAGAGAAATAAATGGCAAGAATAGCAGGCATAAATTTACCAAATACAAAGCACATATGGGTGGCTTTAACCTCTATCTATGGAATTGGCAAGTCTAGAGCAATAAAAATTTGTTTGGATGCGGGAGTAGATAAAGGAAAAATAGTTAAGGATCTGAATGAAAAGGATTTGGAGATATTAAGAAATTTTGTCTCAAAGTATCAATTAGAAGGGGACCTAAGAAGAGAAGTTTCCATAAATATCAAGAGACTGATGGACATAGGCTCGTATCGAGGAATAAGGCATCGTAAAGGATTGCCACTAAGGGGACAAAAAACTAAAAATAATAGTAGAACCAGGAAGGGGCCAAGAAAACTTTTAAAAGCCAAGTAATATGATTACAAAAACTAAAAAAAAGAAAGAAAAGAAAATAGTTAACGAAGGAGTTGCTCACGTTTTTGCATCTTTTAATAACACAATTATTACTATCACCGATAAGCAAGGAAATACACTTTCATGGGCTACATCAGGCGGATCTGGATTTAGAGGTTCTAGAAAGAGTACGCCTTTCGCCGCACAAATAGCTGCTGAAAAAGCTGGTCAAAAAGCGGCTGAATTTGGTTTGAAAAGTCTTGAGGTTTTAATCAAAGGACCAGGACCTGGAAGAGATTCTGCGGTTAGAGCCCTTAATAGTTCCGGTTTTAAAATTACTAATATAACGGACATTACGCCACTTCCACATAACGGATGTAGGCCTCCAAAAAAAAGAAGAGTTTAGAGACATAGGTTTAATTATGGCAAAGTATACTGGATCAAAATGTAAATTAATGAGAAGAGAAGGGACTGATCTTTATTTAAAGTCAGGCTCGAGAGCATTAGATACAAAATGTAATATGGAAAAAAAACCAGGGAATTCATTAGCTAGATCAAAAAGCTCTGATTATGCTTTACAGCTTAGAGAAAAACAAAAGGTTAAAAGAATCTATGGCGTTCTTGAGAAACAGTTCCGAAACTATTATAAAAAAGCTGCAAGCAAAAAAGGTTCCACAGGGGAAAACCTTTTAACGCTATTGGAATCAAGATTAGATAATGTGGTGTATAGGATGGGATTAGGTTCAACTAGAGCAGAGTCTAGACAGCTAGTAAACCACAAGAATATTCAAGTAAACGGAAAAATAATAAACATACCTTCTTACCAATTAGCGCCACAAGATAAGGTTACCGTCAGAGAGAAATCAAAAAAACAATTACGTATTAAGTTTGCGATAGCTCTTGCGGAACAAAGAGGCTTTAATGACTGGCTGGAAGTTGATACCAAAAGCTACGAAGGTGTGTTTGCAAGACTGCCGGAGAGAAAAGAATTACCTCCGGAAATAAATGAATCTTTAATTGTTGAATTATACTCAAAATAGGTGATATATGAAAAAAAATGACTTTCTTAAACCAAAACTAGTTGACATAGAAGTAATTGGACCAACCCAAGCAAAGGTAACTATTGAGCCGCTTGAAAGAGGGTTTGGCCATACGCTCGGTAATGCACTTCGAAGAGTTTTACTTTCGTCTTTACCAGGAAGCGCTGTCATTGAAGTTACCATAGAAAATATTTTGCATGAATATAGTACTATTGAAGGAGTAGAGGAAGATGTTTTAGAAATATTACTAAATATTAAAAAACTAGCATTAGTTTTACATAATAAAGAAAAGACAGAGATAACTCTTAGAAAAAAAGGTAAAGGTCCAGTTTTAGCATCAGATATTTCTGAGAATCCAGATATAGAAATCAAGAATCCAGATTTTTGTTTAGCTAACATTACTAACGATAATACTGAACTTGTTGTACATATGACAGTTGCAGAAGGTAGAGGTTATCAACAGGCTCAGAAAAGAAAATTCAATGAGCAAGATAATTTGGGTATTGGAAAAATGCAAATAGATGCATCGTTCAGCCCAGTAGTGCAAGTATCCTATAACGTTGATTCGGCTAGGGTGAAACAGAGAACTGATTTAGATAAATTGATAATAGACATAAAAACAAATGAAACAATTGAGCCTGAAGATGCTATAAGAAGAGCAGGCAAGATCTTGAGGGATCAACTAGAAGTATTTACACACCTAGAAATAAAAGAAGCAGAAGTTGAAGATTCTGATATACCACAAATTGACCCAGTTCTATTAAGGCCAGTGGATGACTTAGAATTGACAGTGAGATCAGCAAATTGTCTGAAAGCTGAAAATATTTACTATATTGGTGATCTCGTACAAAGAAGTGAAATGGAGTTATTAAAGACACCAAACCTTGGAAAGAAATCTTTAACAGAGATTAAAGATGTATTGGCAACACATAGCTTATCTCTAGGTATTAAATTAGAAGATTGGCCACCAAAAAATATTGAAAAAAGATCATGAGACATCAAAAGTCAGGCAGAAAACTAAACCGTAATTCATCGCACAGAAATGCGTTGATGAAAAATTTGACTATTTCATTATTTCAGTTTGAAAGAATAAGTACGTCATTATCTAAAGCAAAGGAGCTAAGAAAAGTTGCAGAGCCATTAATAACACTTGCAAAGACCGACTCTCTTATAAGAAGGAGACTAGCTTATTCTAAAATAAGAAGTAAGAAAGTTGTTAAAAAATTATTTGAAGATCTTGGTCCAAGATTTAAAAATAGACCTGGTGGTTATTTAAGAATCTTACGTTTTGGTTTTAAGTTAGGTGATTCATCACCAAAAGCTTTAGTTGAGTTGACAGAAAAGGTTAATGTCAGCTCTTAATTTTATTTTCTAAAAATATACCAGTATAAGATTTTTTATTTTTAACTATTTCTTCTGGCGTACCCTTAGCTATAATTGTTCCGCCGTCGTCTCCACCTTCTGGCCCTAAATCAATAATCCAGTCAGCAGTTTTTATAACATCAAGATTATGTTCAATAACTACTAATGTATTTCCTCTGTCTCGGAGTTTATGTAAAACAGATAATAGTTTTTCGACATCATAGAAATGTAATCCTGTAGTTGGTTCATCTAAAACATAAAGAGTTTTTCCAGTATCTCTCTTAATTAACTCTCTAGCTAGTTTTATTCTTTGAGCTTCACCACCAGATAAGGTTGTAGCATTTTGTCCTAATTTGATATATGACAACCCTACTTCATCAAGGACTTCAAGCTTACGTTTTATACTTGGAATATTTTTAAAAAACTCTAATGCCTCAGAAACAGTAAAATTCAAAATATCACCAATATTCTTTTTCTTATAAACTATTTCAAGAGTTTCATTATTATATCTTTTCCCATTGCATTTATCGCACTTAATATAGATGTCTGAAAGAAAATGCATTTCTACTTTAATTACACCTCCACCCTGACAAGTTTCACATCTTCCACCTTTAACATTGAAGCTAAATCTACCAGGTTTGTAACCTCTAGATCTCGATTCTTGTGTTTGGAAAAAAAGGTCTCGTATACCATCGAAAATCTTTGTGTATGTTGCTGGGTTAGACCGCGGCGTTCTACCAATAGGACTTTGATCGATATCTATTATTTTATCAATTTTATCTACACCAAGAATTTTTTTACATTCTGTTTGTGTATTATCTTTTTCATCAAATTCATTTACAACATAGTTAAAAAGGACATCATCAACAAGAGTTGATTTCCCTGAGCCTGATACACCTGTAATACAAGTAAATAAACCAAGCGGAATATCTGCATCTAAGTTTTTTAAATTATTAGCATGAGCAGATTTTATAGAAAGTATATTTTTAACATTAAATTTGGACCTTTTTTTTGGGACAGGTATTTTTCTTTTCCCAGATAAATATTGGCCAGTATAAGATTGTTTAATAGATGTTATGTTCTTTGGCTTACCTGAGAAAACAATTTTCCCTCCATGCTCACCAGCACCTGGGCCAACATCAATAATGTGATCTGAGGTCAAGATAGTATCCTCATCATGTTCAACTATTATAACTGTATTCCCTAAATCTCTCAGATTCTTTAATGTACTTAAAAGTTTAGTATTGTCTCTTTGATGTAGGCCAATAGTTGGCTCATCTAGTATATACATAACACCAACAAGACCTGATCCAATTTGACTTGCCAATCTTATTCTTTGGCCTTCGCCACCCGATAAAGTTTCTGCACTTCTATCTAACGTTAAATAATTTAGTCCGACATCAATTAGAAATTTGAGACGGTTTTGTATTTCTGAGACAATTTTAGCCGAGATTTCCTTTTTTATACCCTTTAATTTTATTTTGGAAAAAAAAGTATAACAATCTTTTATGGTTAGTGAAGTAACATCATCAATTGATTTTTTTGAAATAAAAACATTTCTTGCTTCTTGATTGAGCCTAGAGCCACTACATACACTACATTCTTTATCACTTAAAAATTTTGATAACTTTTCTCTTACAGCAAATGAATCTGTTTCATTATATCTTTTATCATAAATATTTAAGATACCATCAAATTTGTGTTCACGTATACTATGACCTCCTCCAGGCATAGATCTTTTTATGGAAGCCCTATAGTATTTGAATTTAATAATTTCATCATCACTTCCATAAAAGAGGACTTTTTTGAAACTATCTGGAAGTTTCTTATATTTGGAGTTTATATCAACTTTATAATGATTACCTAATGACTCTAAAAATTGGTAGTAATATAAATTTCTTTTATCCCAATCTCTTATTGCGCCATTAGATAAACTCATTTCTTCGTTAAAAATAATTTTTTCAGGGTCAAAAAACTCCCTTACACCCAAACCATCACATGAGCTACATGCTCCTAGAGGGCTATTGAAAGAAAATAATCTAGGTTCAAGTTCACTTATAGAATATCCACAATGAGGACAAGAAAATTTAGTAGAAAAAGTATAATTAATTTTACTTGTTTTTAAGTCCATTATGTAAATAATCCCGTTTGAAATATTTGACGCTGTATCTAATGATTCAATAATTCTGAGTTTATTTTCTTGGTTAGATTTTATTCTATCAATAACAATTTCAATATTATTTTTTTTCTTTGGATCAATTTTGAAGTTTTCAGAAAATTTATATATATCTCCATTCAGCCTTATTCTCACAAAACCTTGTTGTTTAAAATTTTTAATTAGTTGGTTATGTTCTCCTTTTTGTTGCTTTATTATAGGAGCTAATATGGCAATGGTTTTTTCTTTGCATTCTTTTAAAATTTTATCTGTCATGTCGCCAACTGAAATAGCTTCAAGTTCAATCTCATGTTCTGGACACCTTGGCACACCAACTCTCGCAAAGAGTAATCGTAAATAATCATATATCTCTGTTACTGTTCCAACAGTTGATCTTGGATTATGAGAAGATGGTTTTTGTTCTATAGAAATCGCTGGCGAAAGCCCATCAATAGAATCAACATCTGGTTTTTCCATCATGGATAAAAACTGACGAGCATACGATGATAAAGACTCCATATATCTTCGCTGCCCTTCAGCAAAAATTGTATCAAAAGCCAGTGAAGATTTTCCTGAACCAGATAGGCCTGTGATTGTAACCATCTGATTACGTGGTATTTCTATATTTATATTTTTTAGGTTGTGTGTTCTTGCGCCTTTTACAAAGATATTTTTTTTCATCCAAACAATCATATCACTAAAAAAGAAAATATTAATCTTTTTACATTTTAATTTTAGATAAAACGATAGACAGGATGAGATTATATTTATATGATATAGTTCCTATTCAAAAATTAATATGCCAAATATTGGGTTATCACAAGTAGAAGTTAAATCAACTATCATTATTTTTTTGATTTACATGTTTAGAATGTTAGGCATCTTTATGATCTTTCCTATTCTTTCAATCTTCTTGAGTGACTATGAGGGAGCTACGCCATTTCTGATTGGAATAGCTTTAGGTATTTGGGGTTTAACAAATGCAATTTTTCAAATACCCCTAGGTATATTATCTGATGTAATAGGTAGAAAAAAAGTTATTTTGTTAGGTCTTACTATTTTTCTTATTGGTTCATTAGTTGCAGCCAATGCTAATGACATAACAAATGTGATTTTAGGTAGAACCCTTCAAGGCATTGGTGCAATTGCAGGGACATTGATGGCATTAATTTCTGATGTAAGTTCAGAGAAAAACAGAACTATGATAATGGCATTTATTGGAATAGGTATTGGGTTTTCATTTTTTATTTCTTTTTTAATTGGGCCAATCATTGGCCATGCTTTTCAACTTTCTGGAGTTTTTTTAGCAGCAGCTATTTTTTCATTTATTAGCGTGATCCTAATAATGTTTTTTCCTGATAAAGATGACGCCCAATTATCTCAAAGATTTCAGTTTACTCAAATAAAAACGCTGTTTAATAATAAAGAGATAGTTAATCATTTCGCAGGTATTTTTATTCTTCATTTGATTTTAACAGCATGTTTTATAGCAATTCCAATTACATTAACCAACATACATGATATTGATAGCAAAGAATATCCACAAGTTTTTTCGTTTGTTTTATCAATGGCACTCATTATGATTATTCCAATGTTAATTTTTGAGAGAAAAAAGCCAGAACAAGCACGCCTCTTTTCAACATTTTTGCTTTTGTGTTCTCTCGTAATAATGACAATATTTTATTCAAGTCCAATCTATACAATTCTAGCCTTAATAATTTTTATGGGGTCATTCAGCGTCATTGAGGCATCATTACCATCATCAACATCAAAAATCGTACCAATTCATTCTAGAGGTTCTTCAATGGGCTTTTTTTCTACATTTCAGTTTTTAGGCACTTTCGCTGGTGGTGTTGTAGGCGGTTTTGTATTGGGCAGTTCTAGTTTAAGTGTTATTTTTCTCGTCTGTGCTATAATAGCTGGTATATGGTTTATGACATCTTTTGTACAAATGAGTTATAGATAGTGATAGTAAATTATGTCAGTTAATAAAGTAATTATTTTAGGAAGAGTTGGTGCTGATCCAGAGGTTAAATACATGCCGAATGGAACAGCAGTTGCACAATTGTCTCTGGCAACAAATAGAAAAGCAAAAAACCAAGAATCTGGTGACTGGGAAGACAAAACAGAATGGCACCGAGTTGTTTTTTTTGATAAACGTGCAGAAACAATAGGTCAATATGTTAAAAAAGGAAATGAGCTCTATGCTGAAGGCAGATTACAGACACGTAAATGGCAAGACAAGGATGGGAATGATAAATATACAACTGAAATAATTGCTTATGATTTTAGTTTTGTAGGCGGCAAATCAAGTTCTAATGAGAATGATTTTCAAAATCAAAATAAACCTGATAATCAAAAATTTAAACAAAAAGATGAATTCAATCAGGACTCCTCTCCACAACAGGATGATGAAATACCCTTTTAAAGTCAATGTTTGAAAATAAAAAATTCTTTATAAAGACACATGGGTGTCAAATGAATGAATATGATTCTGAAAAATTGAGTGATATTTTAAAACATAATTTAAATATGTCTCAAACTGCTAATTTAGAAGAAGCAGATATTTTATTTCTTAACACTTGCTCAATCAGAGAAAAAGCGCAGGAAAAAGTATTTTCAGAATTAGGTAGATGGAAAAAAATCAAAGCAAAAAAACCTAATATGTTAATAGCTGTTGGCGGATGTGTTGCAGCTCAAGAAGGTGAAAGTTTGAAATCAAGATCTCCACAGGTAGATATAATTTTTGGTCCACAAACTATACACAGACTCCCAAAGATGATTAGACAAGCTTTAAATACAAGCCATACATTAACGGATGTAAGTTTTCCAGAAATAGAAAAGTTTGATTTCTTGCCAAAGTCTACAAGTAAAACACCATCTGCATATGTATCGATAATGGAAGGTTGTAGCAAATATTGCACATTTTGCATTGTTCCATACACTCGTGGCGAAGAAGTAAATAGAAGATTTGATGATATTTTGTATGAAATTTATTCTCTATCTAAACTCGGTACAAAAGAAATTATATTATTAGGCCAAAATGTTAATGCATATAAATCTAAAACAAATGATGGAGATGATGCTGATTTGGCATTACTTATAAAGCATATTTCTCAAATAGAAGATATTCAAAGAATAAGATATACGACATCACACCCAATTGATTTTTCTGATAATTTAATTAATGAATACAATAATTTCAAGTTAGCAAATAATTTACATCTACCAATTCAGTCAGGATCAGATAAGATTTTATCAAAAATGAAAAGAAAACATACTGCTTTGGAATATAAAAGCATAATCAAAAAAGTTAGAAAACTTAGACCAAATATTAGTTTAACCTCCGATTTTATTATTGGATATCCCGGTGAAACAAATGAAGACTTTGAGAGAACACTTAATCTAGTAGAAGATTTAAAGTTTGATGGTGGATATAGTTTCATCTATAGTCCACGACCTGGAACGCCTGCTATGTATGAGAAGGATGATATTAAAGATAGTGTAAAAAAAACTAGATTAAAAAAACTCCAAGAGCTCTTAAAGGGCATGAATAAAGAATTTGCCAATAAAATATTAGGTACTGAAGAAGAAATATTGGTAGAAGGATATTCAGTAAGGAATAAAAATGAGCTTTTTGGCCGCACTAGTTCGAATAAAGTTGTAAATTTTAATGGATTACCTGATTTAATTGGTAAGTTTGTTAGTGTAGAAGTAACTGAATTAAAATCTACTACACTTAGAGGGAAGTTTTTAAACTTATCGGAATCAATAAATCTATAAATATATAAGAGAAACCTTGACCGCAAAGACCACACATCAAAATATAACTTTACATCCAGAAGATAATAATAGACTTGCAAATCTTTGTGGACTATTAGATGAAAATTTACGCCAAATAGAATCATACATGAAGGTTGAAATTAGTAATAGGGGGAATGCCTTTAGAATTAAAGGTAGTGAAAAAAATGTCCCTCTCACAGAACAGTTAATTGTTGAACTTTATAGGATTGCAGAATTTGAAGAACTAACTCCTAAACACTTACATATGTATATGAATAAAAATAAATCATCGAAGAAGAGTAAAAGTGTTGAAATAGATAATGAAACTATTCTTAAACTTAAAAAAATTACAATCACGCCAAAATCTAAAGCACAAGAATTATATATAAAAGGTATATATCAAAGTGATTTATCTTTTGGAATAGGGCCTGCTGGTACAGGTAAAACATATCTAGCAGTAGCTTGTGCAGTACATTATTTGGAACAAGACTTGGTAAAAAAGATTTTTCTTGCTAGACCTGCTATAGAGGCCGGTGAAAAACTTGGTTTTCTACCAGGTGATTTGGCAGAAAAAGTAAACCCTTATTTGCAGCCAATATATGATGCTCTTTATGAAATTTTAGGCTTTGAAAGAGTCTCAAGATTATTAGAAAGAAAAATAATTGAAATTGCGCCACTTGCTTATATGCGTGGCAGAACATTAAATGATGCATTCATTATTTTGGATGAAGGACAAAATACAACTATTGCACAAATGGAAATGTTTTTAACAAGAATAGGTTATGGGTCAAAAACAGTCGTTACTGGAGATATTAGCCAAGTTGATCTTCCCAGAGATATCAAATCTGGTTTAAAAGACTGCCTTGAATTTATACCTAAAATCAAAGGGACTCATATTACTGCATTTAATTCCGATGATGTGATGCGACATAGTATTGTTAAAAGCATAATTACTGAATATAGCAAAAGAAAAAAGTGAAAGAATTGAAGATCAATATTTTGAAAAATAATTATACTGGGTATGTCCCAAGTGATTATAAAATTACAAAATGGGCAAAGATGTCTTGTTTGAATAAAAAAAAATCTTTTGTAACTATAAAACTTGCAAAAGAATCTGAAGTAATAAATTTGAATAAAAAATATTTTAACAAAAGAAAGGCATGTAACGTTTTATCTTTCCCTTTAAAGTCAGAAGTAATCAAGGGTGAATATTTTTTAGGAGATATTGTTATTTGCCCACAAATAGTCAATAAAGAATCCAAAAATTTCAGAATGAAAAAAGACAAGAGATGGGCACATTTAGTAGTGCACTCAATGCTACATCTTCAAGGTTATACACATCAATCTAAAACTAATAGAGAAAAGATGGAAAAAAAAGAAATAGAGCTTTTATATAAACTTGGTTATACAAACCCTTATGATGCAAACTAAAATGTTAAAAAAGAAATGGATTCAAAAAATTCTTGATTTGGTCATTGATACACCAAAACAAAAATCTGATTTACTCAACATACTCCGAGAATCACTAACAGATGGGTTAATTGATAATGACTCTTTAACAATGATCGAAGGAGTTTTTAAAGTTTCAGAAATGCAAGTACGTGAAATTATGATACCAAGACCGCATATGATTGTTTTAGATATAAGTGATGATGTTGATGAGGTAATAAAAAAAGTAGTATCCTCTGGCCACTCAAGGTTTCCAGTTATAGATGGTAATAGAGATGAAATTACCGGAGTCTTACTTGCAAAAGATTTGCTTAAGAGATCTACAGATGACGACAAAGATGAGTTTGATATTCATGAATTAATTAATCCGGCTACTTTTGTGCCTGAGAGTAAAAGGCTAAATATTCTTTTAAATGAATTTAAAACCAGCAGAAACCATATTGCAATTATTATTGATGAGCATGGAGGAGTTTCTGGACTTGTAACTATCGAAGATGTGATAGAAGAAATTGTTGGCGAGATTGATGATGAACATGATAAAGCAGGAGAATTAAGAATACTCACACAAAACAGAAACACTTTTATTGTGGATGCACTTACAAGCCTACAAGAGTTCAACAATCATTTCTCCACAGATTTTGAAGATGAAGATGTGGAAACTATAGGTGGTTATTTAATAAATCAATTTGAAAAAGTTCCTCAAAAGGGTGAAAACATTAAAATTAACAATCTCTTGTTTAAAGTATTGTCTGCCGATTCTAGAAAAATTAATAGGATACAAGTAACAAAGAGCATAACAAAACATAAATAAGGAATTTAATTTTAAAGATATCAAAGTGTATAGTTCTATACTGCAAAAAAACATCTATTTGAAATACTTACTTGTAATAATCGCAGGCATAATTTTCCCATATGCTTTTTCCCCTCATAATTTTAAAATACTTATTTTCATTTCACTTTTAATCTACTTTTATATCCTATTTCAATCTGATGAACAGGAAAGTAAAAAATTATCCTTTATTTATGGTTTTTTCATTTTCCTATTTGGAGTCAGTTGGATTTTCAATAGCATATACAATTTTGGAGGTCAAAACTTATTTATTTCATTATTATTAACTTTGCTATTTATTTTTCTGCTTGCACTAATATTTGTTCCAATTGGGATATTTATTAATAAAGATTATTTTTCACATTCAATACATAGACGAGTTTTTATTGGTTCATCAATTTGGGTTCTTTTAGAATGGTTCAGATCAAATTTATTTGGTGGTTTCCCATGGTTATTGCTAGGTCATAGTCAAACTGGAACGTATCTAGAAGCTATATTCCCATTACTAGGTACCTATTTAGTTAGTTATATTATTGTGTCATCCGCCCTCTATTCAGCTTTAATTTTTTTGAACCAAGGAAAAATCAGTAAATGTTTTTTTGGAATAATAATAATTATTGTTTCAGTTATAACAATTAATATTTTTGATCGCACATGGATAACTCATTCTGCGCAAGGTATAAATTTTTCTATAATACAGGCAAATATAAAACAAGAAATTAAATTTTCTCAAAATGAAATTACTGAAATTAAAAAAAAGTTCTTATTTTCCACTCTCAGCAGGAAAAATAGAGACTTAGTAATTTGGCCTGAAACTGCAATTCCAACTTTATATCATCATGATAGACAATTTTTTATAGAACTTATCCAAAAGATGGGTAATAAAACATCTCTTTTATCAGGAACATTCAGATTTGATAAAGATAGTAAGAAATATTTTAATAGTTTAGTTCTACTAAATAAAAAGAATGAACAATTTTATGACAAAAGACATTTAGTACCTTTTGGTGAGTTTACGCCCTTACCCGCAGTTTTCGGTTTATTGGCAAAGAAATTAAATATACCTATGTCTAATCTGTCAGAAGGGGATGGAAAAACTACAATACTCAGTTTACATAAAATAAATATTCATCCACTAATATGTTATGAAATTGCTTATCCATATTTGATTAATACTGGTTATGATAATTTTGGTTTAATATTAAATATTAGTAATGATGCCTGGTTTGGTGATTCATCTGCACCATATCAACATCTACAAATTGCTCAAGTTAGAGCATTGGAAACTCAAAAATATATTTTAAGATCTGCGAATACTGGAGTTTCAGCATTAATTAGCCCGAAAGGTAGAATTTTAGATAAGGTAGACTTTGGAAAAGAAGGGGTTTTAGACGGTGAAGTATATGGAACTAAGGGCAGGACACCCTATATGTACTTTGGAGATTACCCTATTTTGATGCTAATATTTCTATTTACGTTCTTCATATTGAAGAATAGACTCAGAAACAATGGATAAAGAATACATTCCCATAAAGATTGAAAATGAAGCCCAAGAATATTGGGAAAAAAATGATTCATTTAAAACTAACTTTTCAAATACGAAAAATAAATATTATTGTTTAAGCATGTTCCCTTATCCAAGTGGAAAATTACATATAGGCCATGTTAGGAACTACACAATTGGTGATTTAATTTCTAGAGCAAACAGAATGATTGGGAAGGAGGTTTTTCAGCCAATGGGCTGGGATGCTTTTGGTTTACCAGCAGAAAATGCAGCAATTCAAAATAAAGTACATCCTTCAGAATGGACAACAAAAAATATTGCTTCAATGAAAAGACAGTTAAATAATTTAGGATTCTCTTATGATTGGTCGGCTGAAATTTCGACTGCAGACCCTGATTATTACAAGTGGGAGCAATGGTTTTTTTTAAAATTATTGGAGAAAAAATTAGTATATAGAAAACAGTCAGAAGTTAATTGGGACCCTATCGATAAAACTGTTTTGGCAAATGAACAAGTTATTGATGGCAAAGGATGGAGATCAGGAGCAAAAATTGAAAGGAAAGAAATACCTCAGTGGTTCTTAAAAATATCACAATATTCAGATGAGCTTTTAAAAAGTATTGATGAATTACCTAAGTGGCCAGAACCCATAAAAATAATGCAGAGGAATTGGATTGGTAAATCAGAAGGTGCAACAATATTTTTCGAAATTGAAGATAGAAACGAAAAAATTGAAGTATATACTACCAGATTAGATACAATATTTGGAACAACCTTTTTAGCAATTTCACCAAACCATAAATTTATCTCTGATTATGAATTAGAAAAAAAAGATGATGTAAAAACCTTTTTGCAAAAATGTTCTTCAATGAAAGTTTCTGAAGAATCATTATCCACTGTTGAAAAAGAAGGAATCTACACAGGGATTAATGCTATACACCCCATCACTAAAAATAAAATACCTATTTGGATTGCTAATTATATTCTTGCTGAATATGGAACCGGTTCAATTATGTCTGTTCCGGCACATGATTTAAGAGACTATGAATTTGCCAAGAAATATAACTTACCAATAAATAAGGTTATTAATTCTAAGGAATCACAAGATGAGCAGGACGTATTTACTGATGATGGCATCCTATGTAATTCAGAAAATTTTTCTGGAAAGGATTCTAAGGAAGCAAGAAAGCTAATTTTAGAGAGATTAAGAAAAGAAAAACTTGGTAAACAAAAAGTAAATTTTAGATTAAGGGATTGGGGTATCTCTCGTCAGAGATATTGGGGTTGCCCAATACCCATAATTTATCATAAGGATGGATCAATTTTTCCAGTACCAGAAGAACAATTGCCAGTAAGATTGCCCGATGATATAGATTTATCTTCTGAGGGTAATCCATTGGAGAATCATCCAACTTGGAAGTATATTAAATGCCCATATACAGGAAAGGATGCTGTTAGAGAAACTGACACATTTGATACTTTTTTTGAATCTTCATGGTATTACTTAAGATTTTTATCCCCCAAAGATCCGAAAAGTATTTTAACAGCCGATAAAAAGAAATGGTTACCTGTAGATCAATATATTGGTGGAATAGAACATGCTATTCTACATCTTTTATATGCTAGGTTCTTTCATAAAATGATGAGGGATTGCAAAATAGTTGATAATTCAGAACCGTTTTCTTCTCTTCTATCACAGGGGATGGTTCTCAATAAAGGCATGAAAATGTCAAAATCAAAAAATAATACAATAGACCCAGATGATATTATTAAAAATTTTGGCGCAGACACTATCAGAGTTTTTATTATTTTCACAGCGCCGCCAGAACAAAACTTGGAATGGTCAGATTCTGCTATAGAAGGTGCTCATAAATTTTTAAAAAGATTATGGGCTTTAAGCTATTCTATAATCGAAAAGAAGAATATGAATTCTGGAGATCAATCTGCCGATGATAATCAGCCTGATTCTATTATTCTAAATAAAAAGATTCATTCAACAATAAAGAAAGTAACGTCTGATATTTTTGAGAGACAAAATTTTAATACAGCAATTGCAGCAATGATGGAATTATTGAATGAACTAACAAAATTTAATTCAAAGCACACTGATTCAAATAATACACTTATTTTTGGAGTTGAAACTCTTGTAAAATTGCTATCCCCAATAGCTCCTCACATAACACATAAAATTTGGATTGAGTTAAATCATTCAAAACCAGTAATATTAGAAAAATGGCCACAAGCAGATGAAAATGTATTAACAGATGTAAAAGTAGAGATTATAGTACAAATAAATGGTAAGCTTAGGTCTAGAATTTCAGTGGATCATGACGAAACTGAAAACGAAGTTGTAGAAAAAGCCTGTGCATGTCAAAATATCAACAAATATTTAGATAGAGGGAAGATAAAGAAGGTCATTTTCGTCAAAAATAAATTAATTAATTTTGTTATTTAGCGCATGAAATTTATTACAAAAAATTTATTATTAGCAATATTATCTTTATCTCTTGTATCATGTGGATATACATTAAGAGGTAAATTGAATCTGCCTGATGATGTTAAAAATATTGCAATAATTACTGAAGCATACAGCCCTATTTCTAGTGAGATAAATTTACTATTAACAAACATAGGAATTGAAACTACTAATCGAAAATTAACTGATACATATCAAATAGAAATTCTTTCTGAAATACACAATAAAAGACAATTATCAATTAATCAGGAAGGTAGAGTTAATGAATATGAATTGGTATTTACTACCAGATTCAAGATAAATACTCCTATTGAGGACGGACAAGATGATAGTGTTGTTTTATACAGGGATTATTTATTTGATGAAAGCAGAATTTTAGGAACCACTGATAGAGAAGATGAAATTAAAAAGGAAATGATTTCTACTGCAGCTAGTATTATAGTAAATAAGTTGAAAGCAAAAATTGAATCAATGTGAATGTTTTCTTTCATGAAAACGATAGGGGGTTTCCCTAGTTTTATCATGAATATTCATACGATAATCTACAAATTTCTTTAAATCATTAAAATGAAAAAATGGATTGCCCTCAATTTGTTCTTTCAGAGTAGATGTCTTTTTGGTTGAATAATTATGTCCAGGGAGGATTAGAGTATCACTTTTAAGGTGTGATTTAAGATTTTTGAGAGTAGCATACATCTCCTCAGGACTTCCTCCATGCAAATCACATCGCCCACAACCAAAAACAAAAAGCGTATCACCTGCAACAAGGTTTGATCCTATAAGATAACATGTGGATCCAGGAGTATGACCAGGGGTGTGCAGAGACCTTATTTCTGTTTTACCGAGCATGATTATGTCATCACCATTATTAATATAGAAGTTATCATATACCTTACCCCAAAATGACTTTTCTTTTTTATTTATATGTATTTGAACATCATGATCTGTAAGAATTCCATCAATAGAATTTACATGGTCATGATGGCTGTGTGTTAGAAGTATCTTATCTAATGTAAGACCATTTTTTTTTATAAAACTATTTACATTAGTTAAATCCCAAGCAGGATCAATTAGTGCAGTTAATTTAGTTTCTATATCCCAAATTACATAGATTAAATTTTGCATTGGCCCAACTTCAAAAGTTTTTATCTTAAATGGTTGACTTAATCCTTGCATAATTTGTAATTATATCATACTTTATAAAAACTAATTTAGACACTATGACAGAAATTGTACTTAAACCAGAATTAATAAAAGCCTTGCAGAAAGTCTTAGTAGAGTATGAGCCAGCTAATCAAGATCCAATATTAGCTGCACAATATTTATCTGCTGTTGTTGGTTCAATTGTCGCTAGTGCAGATTTACAGGAAAAACAAAGGGAAGAAATTTTGCAACAATTACTAGAGTTTATAAAATATGTTTATAATCAACAGACATCTTCTCCTGCTGAAACGCCAACACAAAACCAAGGAGAGGCATTTGGCAAATGGAAACCTAAATAGTTTTTTTTATTAACTCGTCAGCTATATCGTTGATTAATCTAGTTCCAGAATAAACTAAACCTGTATACATTTGAATAAGGCTTGCTCCACATAAAAATTTTTCACAAGCCGACTCAGGCGAATGAATACCACCAACACCAATGATCTCAACTTTTTCATTTAGAAGTTCCTTTAGTTGTTTAATTTTTTCATTAGATTTTGTTGTTATAGGTTCTCCACTGACCCCGCCTTGATAACTCTGATATCTACCATCTTTAAGTATTTTTTTATCTATTGTAGTATTGGTAGCTATTACACCATCGATCTCATAGATTAATAAAGTTTTACATAGGCTTTCAAGTTGTTGGGTAGTTAAATCAGGAGATATTTTTATAACTAGTGGTATATGTTTTTTATATACTTTGTTTAAATTATCATGAAGTTTTTTTATACTTTTTAGAAGAGTGTTAATATTTTCATCCAATTGTAAGCTTCTTAAATCTTTTGTATTTGGCGATGATACATTGAGTGTTATGTAGTCTGCCATAGAATAAACTTTCCTCATACAATATTCATAATCTTGATAAGCTTTTTCAATTGGTGTAGTTGCATTTTTACTTATATTAATTCCTATTGGTATCTCCCTATCAAAATTTTTTAATTTCTCTTTAAGATAATCAACTCCATGGTTATTAAAACCTAAATGATTAATAATTGCTTTTTCTCCAGCTATTCTAAAAACACGTGGTTTATTATTACCATATTGTGCCTTAGGTGTTACGGTCCCGAGCTCAATGAAACCAAAACCTATGCTAGTTATAAAGTTAAGATAATCACCGTTTTTATCAAATCCTGCTGCTAAGCCTATTGGGTTTTTGAACTTTATTCCCATAGAATGAGTAGGGCATTCTTTAATTTTTGATTTTAAAATTTTTTTAAGCCAAGATTTATAAAGAGCTTCAGCAATTGTTAAAGATAGATAATGTGCTTTTTCGGGCTCAAATAAAAAAATAAGGCGTTGATATAATGGAAAAAGAATTTTTGTGAAGTTCATATTAGCACTTATCGTTAATTAAAAATCATTTGTGTAAGTTTAATAGATTTAATTTGACTATTTATAATTTACAAATTAGAATGATTCTAAATATAGACTAACTCTATCTGTAACATTATAATGAAGTTTCAGAACTTAATAAAGGTCAATAAAAATAGTCAAAACAGGGGAAAACTATGAGCGATAATGAGAAATCAAGATGTCCAGTTACAGGTGCAGGGGGCCCATCTAAGCATCCAGCGGGCAAAGGAACATCAAATAAGGATTGGTGGCCAAACAGTCTAAACTTAAAAATTTTATGTCAACACTCATCTTTAGTTGACCCGATGGAAAAAGAATTTAATTATGCCGAAGAATTTAAAAAACTTGATCTTGATGCAGTAAAAAAAGATTTACATGATTTAATGACAGATTCACAAGATTGGTGGCCTGCTGATTATGGGCATTACGGACCTTTTTTCATTCGAATGGCTTGGCATGCAGCCGGCACTTACAGAACAGGTGACGGACGTGGAGGAGCTGGGACTGGAAATCAACGTTTTGCACCAATAGGTAGTTGGCCTGACAACGTTAACCTTGATAAAGCACGTTTATTAATATGGCCTATTAAGCAAAAATATGGCAAGAAAATTTCATGGGCTGATTTAATAATTTTAACCGGAAATGTAGCTTTAGAATCAATGGGTTTTAAAACTTTTGGTTTCGGTGGCGGTAGAGAAGATATTTGGGAGCCGGAAGAAGATATTTATTGGGGATCTGAAAAAGAATGGCTTGGAGTTAATCGTTATAGCGGCGTTAGAGATTTAGAAAACCCTTTGGGTGCATCTCATATGGGATTAATTTATGTAAACCCACAAGGACCAGATGCTAACCCTGATCCACTCAAAGCTGCACATGACATTAGAGAAACTTTCGGACGTATGGCTATGAATGATTATGAAACAGTTGCGCTTGTTGCTGGAGGACATAC
>CAYFEQ010000013.1:0-28356 GCA_964342155.1 uncultured Ectothiorhodospiraceae bacterium
AAGGTCGTAGGTTCGAATCCTGCCCCCGCTACCACCACCAAAATAAAATACAAAAATCCTTATTTTTTATCTATTTAATCTACTAATTTTGTTATACAATTATGACACAGCCCCATGAAGGGGCTATTTTATTGGTTTACTCTAAGATGAATAGTCTTGAAGATAAGTTTTATTTGGTAATTAATCAGATACTAGGAAAAACTGATATGAATTTGTTAAATGTAAATATTAACAAGCAAAGAAGTGGCTATAAAATTAAACTTATAATTGATTCGAAACAAGGTGTAAGTTTAGATGATTGTGTATATGTTTCACGGCTGACTAAAGATGCTATTAATATGGAACAGTTAATAATCGATGACTTTAATTTAGAAGTTTCATCTCCAGGAATTAATCGACCTTTATTTACAATTAATGATTATTTAGATTTTGCAGGAGAAATTGCGAAGATTACATTAAAAACACCAATAGGTGAAAAAAGAAACCTAAAAGGAAAAATTATAAGCGTCAAGGATAATATTATTATTTTAGAAGAAAATAATAATAATATAGAAATCAATTTTGAGAACATAAACAAAGCAAATTTAATAAAAGATATTTAATGGTATATATATGAATAAAGATATTTTACTTGTTATAGAAACGGTTTCTAACGAGAAAAACGTTAGTAAGGATATTGTTATTGAAGCAATTGAAGAGGCCTTAAAAATTGCAGTTAAAAAGAAATATAGGCTTGATAATAAGGGCGACTATGATATTGATGCAAGAGTTATAATCGATAGAGAGTTAGGCACTTATAAATCTTTTAGACGATGGAAGGTAGTAGAGGAGATTGAAGAAGATGAATTCATTGAACAACAAGTTTTACTCAAAGATGCTGCAGTTAAACAACCAGAAATAAAATTAGATGATTACTTAGAAGAAGAAATACAATCAGCGGATTTTGGACGGATTGTTGCACAAACAGCAAAAAATGTCATTGTACAAAAGATTAGAGAAGCTGAGCGTAACCGCATGGTAGAGTTATACAAGCCGAAAATTGGACAATTAATATTTGGTGTTGTAAAGCGTGTTGATAAAGGCACTATTTATATTGATTTAGGTGTGCCTGATAAACAAACTTATAGTGAAGAAGCTATGATAGGAAAGGATGCATTGATCCCTCGTGAAGTTATAAGACCAGGAGACAGAATAAGGGGCTACTTAAAAGATGTGCAGTCAGAATCTAGGGGTCCGCAATTATACATAAGTCGTACAGCGCCAGAATTTTTAATTGAATTATTTAAATTAGAGGTTCCAGAAGTTGGGCAGGGACTTATTGAAATATTGGGCGCTGCTAGAGACCCAGGGTTGAGAGCAAAAGTTTCTGTTAAATCAAATGATCCAAAACTCGATGCTATTGGAGCTTGCGTAGGAATGCGTGGCTCACGTGTACAAGCCGTATCTAATGAACTATCTGGAGAAAGAATTGATATAATTATGTGGAATGATGCCCCTGCACAATTTGTCATTAATGCTATGTCCCCAGCAGAAGTATTATCAATTATTGTCGATGAAGATAAAAAATCAATGGATATTGCTGTTGCCGAAGAACAACTATCACAGGCGATTGGAAGAGGTGGGCAAAATGTTCGATTAGCAAGCGAATTGACAGGTTGGAACTTAAATGTGATGAGCAAAGAAGAAGCAGAGAATAAAAATACAGAAGAAAATAAAGTAACTAGTGATTTTTTTATGAACGAGTTACATGTTGACCAAGATGTGGCTGAAGTTCTTGCTAAAGAAGGTTTTTCAACTGTAGATGAAATAGCATATTGTGCAATTGATGAATTAAATACTATTGAAGATTTTGATACGGAATTAGTTGATGAATTACGGAAAAGAGCTATAGAAAAAGTCAAAGAAAAAGAATCTAAAGTAAAAGAGGAAAGTAAATTATCAAATCTTAAAGGTATTAATCAAGAAATGATAGAACAACTAAACTTAAACAATATTTACACTCGCGAAGACCTTGCTGATTTATCTACAGATGAGCTCTTGGAAATGATAGAATTAAGTGAAGAAGAAGCTGGAAAAATTATTATGGATGCAAGAGAACCATGGTTTGAAAAAACTAAAGAGTAGGCCACTATAATGCAAAAAGATAATAAGACAAATTTGTCACTAAAAGGTCCTAAATCTAATAAGCCCAAACAAAGGGGTGCTAGCACTTCATCGAAAACAGTCACAATTCAAGTAAAGAGAAAAAGGCTTCTATCTAAAAAAACAGACGAAATTAAAAAACCTTCGCACGATGTTTCTGTGGAAACAAATCAGAAATCAGAAATAAATCAAAAGCAAGAGGTGAGCCAAAAACAAAACATAAATGAAAAAACAAATAAACAAAAATATCAAATCAGACCGGAAAAGGACGATAACGGGAAAAATAAAAGAAAAATAAAATCCGATAAAGATCAAAAAATTGAGAATTTTGAAGAAAAAGAATTGCATTTAAAAACTAAGAAGAAAAAAGGCCAAAACTTTGAAAAAAAACAAGACTCTGAAATAAACTTAACACCGCAACATCAATTCGAGAAACCTACAGAGCCAGTGAAAAGAGATGTAGAAGTACCAAGCTCTATAACTGTAGGTGAACTTGCACAAAAAATGGCTGTCAAATCTTCCGAACTAATCAAAGTTATGATGGGAATGGGTGTAATGGCTACTATTAATCAATCATTGGATCAAGACACAGCAATATTGATTGTTGAAGAAATGGGACATATTGCAATAGGTAAAGATAATGAAAGTGAGGAATCAATTTTAAAAACTGAACCAACAAAACAAGAAAAAGTAGAAACTAGACCTCCCATAGTCACTATTATGGGGCATGTTGATCATGGAAAAACGTCTTTATTGGACTACATTAGAAAAACAAAAATTGTAACTTCAGAGGCAGGTGGTATCACTCAACATATTGGAGCATACAGAGTCAAAACAGAAAAAGGAACAATGATAACGTTTCTTGATACGCCAGGTCATGCAGCATTTTCTGCAATGCGAGCAAGAGGTGCTCAAATTACAGATATTATAATTTTAGTAGTTTCAGCTGATGATGGTGTTATGCCTCAAACTGAAGAAGCAATTGAGCATGCACAAGCATCAAAAGTACCAATAATTGTAGCTATTAACAAAATTGATAAAGAAAATGCGGATCCAGAAAAAGTACAAAATGAACTAGGTAAAAAAAATGTAATTCCAGAAGAGTGGGGTGGAGATACAATTTTTGCTAAGATTTCTGCATTGAATGGAGATGGTATAGATAATTTACTTGATTCTATATCTTTACAAGCTGAAATTCTTGAACTTAAAGCCTCAAAAAACGGACCAGCAGCAGGAACAGTCATAGAATCATCTCTAGATAAAGGGAGAGGTCCTGTTGCCACAATCTTGGTAAAAAGTGGGACCTTACATAAAAAAGATTTTATTTTAGTAGGAAAAGAATTTGGCAGAGTACGTGCAATGTATGATGAATTTAATAATGAAGTTTTGAGTGTTGAGCCTGGATGCCCAGCAGTAGTAACTGGTTTATCAGGTACACCAAATGTTGGAGATCAACTCATGTCAACTAATGATGAAAAAAAGATTAGAGAAGTTGCTTCAATGAGAGAATCAAAACAAAAAGAAATTGAAATGCAATCAAAGCAAAAGAGTTTTAGTATAGATGATTTTAATGCTAGCAATACATCTAATAAAAAAAGAATAGAGAATTTTCTTATAAAAACTGATGTTCAAGGGAGTTGTGAAGCAATAACAACATCATTGCAAAAAATTGATAATGAAGATGTTGGACTTGAAATCATTTATAGTGGTGTTGGCGGCATCAATGAATCTGATGTTAATTTAGCACAAACTTCAAATGCAAAAATAATAGGATTTAATGTCCGAGCAGATTCTAAAGCTAGAAAGATCATTGAGGCAAATCAATTAGATTTAAAGTACTTCAGCGTTATTTACGACCTACTTGATAATGTTAAGCAAGAATTATCAGGTCTTTTAGAACCTGATATCAAAGAAGAGATCATTGGTATTGCGGAAGTTAAAGATGTATTTAGGTCATCAAAATTTGGTGCAATAGCTGGTTCAATGGTTGTAGAAGGTACAATACAAAAAGAACAGCCAATAAGAGTCCTAAGAGACAATGTAGTAATTTATGAAGGTGAGCTAGAATCATTGAGAAGATTTAAGGATGACGTTAAAGAGGTTAAGAGTGGAACAGAGTGTGGGATTGGTGTAAAGAACTATAATGATATAAAAAATGGAGACCAAATTGAGGTCTACAAGAGAATAGAAATAAAAAGGTCCATATAAAAAATAATTATGAACAATCGTTTATATAAGATTCAAGATTTATTACATAAAGAGATTGCAAATCTTATACTTAAAGAAATTAAAAACCCTCTACTAAATAAATCGATTACAATTTCAGGTGTACGTGTAAGTAAAGATATACGCTATGCTGATATTTTTTTTACAACCTTTGAATCCGATACCCTAAAAGTTGAGAAGGAATTAAATAAATCATCAAGCTTTATAAAAAATGAACTTTCTAAAAAGTTATATATTAAAAGACTTCCAAATCTAAAATTTATTTATGATAAAACTGCTGATAGTAGTGAAAAGATTGAAAATATAATAAAAACACTGCCGAAAGGATTATAATATGTTTAATGGGCTATTGTTGGTAGATAAACCAAAAAATATCACATCTAATCAAACTCTCAAAGTACTTAAAAAAAGACTCAATATTAAAAAAGCAGGGATAGTTGGGATCCTCGATCCTCTTGCACATGGTATGCTTCCAATACTTTTTGGTGAAGCCACAAAGTTTTCTAGTTATATAGAATCATATGAAAAGAAATATGAAGTAATTTGTCAATTAGGATCAGTCAGTACGACTGGTGATGAAGAAGGAACAGTGACTCCTTATATGCACAATAATTTAAAATTATTAAATGAATACTCCATCCGCATGAAAATAAAAAAATTTTTAGGAGAATCTTTACAAACACCGCCAATGCATAGTGGATTGAAAGTAAATGGTCAAAAACTCTATCATCTTGCAAGAAAAGGAATTGTTGTTCCAAGGAAACCAAGAAAAATTTTCATTCATGATTTACAGTTACTAAAATTTCAGGAGTCAATACTAAAACTAAGTATAGTTTGTTCAAAAGGAACCTATATAAGAACATTAGTAGAAGAAATCGGTAAAGAATTATTAGTAGGGGCATACGTTAAAGATTTGAAAAGAGTTGAAATAGGGAGATATAAAAAAGATTCAATGATTAAACTTGATCAAATTAAAAGTCTATCTATAAAAAAATCTAATTATTTTATAGATATTAGCGCAATACTTTCTGATGAAGACAGTTTCATTTTATCTGATCTTGAAACAAAGAAAATAAGGATGGGTCAACCAGTTTATAAATTCTCAAAATTTCATAATAAATTAGTAACTATTTACAATAAAAACAACATCATAGGGATAGCTGTTATCAAGAATAACTGCATATATCCAAAAAGACTAATAAACTTTAATGAATAAAGGTTGTATTAATCTAAACTCATGCTAGAATGCGGACTTTAATGTATAAATTTATGGCCCTTGATAATAATTCAAAAAAAGAATTGATCAAAAAATTTGGTAAGACTGGAAATGACTGTGGTTCAACTCAAGTTCAAATCGCGTTACTTACAGAAAATATTAATAATTTAACAAACCATTTTGAGAAAAATTCAAAAGATATTCATTCAAAAAGAGGTCTACTTAAAATGGTCATGAAAAGAAAATCTTTAATGAAGTATTTAAAAAATAAAGATGTTTCTGGTTATGAGGAACTTGTTAAACAGTTAGAGCTTAGAAAATAGTTAATGTTCACCAAAATATTTGATATAGGAAATCAATCAGTCAAGATTGAAACAGGAGTAATCGCAAAACAGGCAAACTCTTCAGTATTGGTTGATATTGAAGGTACAATAGTATTAGCTACACTTGTTGCTGCCCAAGAAGATAATGACAGAGACTTTTTTCCACTCACTGTTAATTATAATGAAAAAACATATGCAGCTGGAAAAATACCAGGTGGATTCTTTAAAAGAGAAGGTAGACCTAGTGAAAAGGAAATCTTGATTAGCAGACTAGTTGATCGTCCACTTAGACCTTTATTTGAGTCAACATACACACGCGAAGTTCAAATAGTATTGACATTACTCTCACTTAATCCAAATGTAGATTCAGAAATCTCCGCTTTAATAGCAGCATCAGCAGCTGTAAAACTATCTGGGTTACCATTCAATGGAACATTAGGTGCAGTTAAAGTTGGATATGATGGAGAAAAATATCTATTAAACCCATCGACAAAAGAACTTGAAGACTCTTCATTAGATTTAGTAGTTGCTGGTACAAAAAATGCAGTTCTCATGGTTGAATCAGAAGCTAAAGAACTCACGGAAGAAATAATGTTAGGTGCGGTAAATTTTGGACATGAAAAAATGCAAACTATAATAGAAGCTATTGATGAATTATGTAAAGAAGCAAATGTTAAAAAAATTGAATGGACTCCTGAAGAAGCTGATAAAGAATCATATAATACACTAAAAGATAAATATAAAACTCCACTAACAGAAGCCTACACAATCACTACTAAACAAGATAGAAATCAAGCCATAGCGGAAATTAAGAATAAAGCAACAGAAGAAGTAAATGAAGATGAAGATGATGGTAAAGAAATTCTTTCACATTTTGATAAGCTTCAAAAAGAAATAGTTCGCACTAAAATTTTAAATGGAGAAAATCGTATAGATGGACGTGATACTGAAACAGTAAGGCCTATTGATGTTAAACTTGGTATTTTACCTAGAGCTCATGGCTCAGCCTTATTTACTCGGGGAGAAACTCAGGCATTGGTTGTTACAACTTTAGGCACAGATAAAGATGCCCAGATCATAGATTCTCTCACTGGAAGAATTGAAGATGATTTTATTTTTCACTACAATTTCCCGCCTTATTCAGTAGGTGAAATTGGTATGATTGGTTCACCAAAGAGGAGAGAGGTTGGACATGGAAAGCTTGCTCGTAGAGGAATTCAGGCTGTATTACCAAGTCAGGACAAATGTCCATATACAATTAGAGTTGTTTCGGAAATTATGGAGTCAAATGGCTCAAGTTCAATGGCATCAGTATGTGGATCAAGTTTATCTCTAATGGATGCTGGTGTTCCAATTTCGTCACCTGTTGCTGGAATAGCAATGGGTCTTATAAAAGAAGGCGAAAAGCATGTTGTCTTAACTGATATTTTGGGTGATGAAGACCATCTAGGAGATATGGATTTTAAAGTTGCTGGAACTGAAAAAGGTATTAATGCTTTACAGATGGATATTAAAATAGATGGCATAACATCCCAAATAATGTCTGAAGCATTAGATCAAGCAAAAACTGCTAGACTTCATATATTATCTGAGATGGCTAAAGCAATTACTTCTCCACGAGATGATGTGTCTGAGCATGCACCGCGTTATACGCACATAAAAATTAATCCTTCTAAGATTGCTGAAGTAATTGGAAAGGGTGGCGCTGTTATCAAATCTATTGTGGAAGAAACAGGAGCAGTAATCGATATTTCAGATGATGGAGTAGTAAAAATAGCTGCAACTGATCAAGCAAAAAGTGATCATGCTAAATCAATAATTGAAGATATAACTGCAGGACCACAGGTCAATAAGATTTATGAAGGCAAAGTAGCCAAAATAATGGATTTCGGAGCATTTGTTAATATTTCTCCTAATAAAGATGGACTTGTCCATATATCCCAAATAAGTAAAGAAAGGGTAGAAAATGTTAGAGATGTACTAAATGAAGGCGACGAAGTAAAAGTAAAAGTCCTTGAGGTAGATAGACAAGGACGAGTCAAGCTCACAATGAAAGATCTTGACTAAGTTTAATGTAAATAACAGAGGTAAAAATGGAAGATATTGAAATAGGAAAAGTATATACCGGAAAAGTAAAAAAGATCATGGATTACGGGGCATTCGTTAATATATTGCCTGGTAAAGATGGTTTAGTTCACATATCTCAAATCAAACAAGAAAGAGTTAATAATGTTAGAGATGAGATGTCTGAAGGTGATGAAGTTCAAGTTAAAGTACTTGATATTGATGGCCAAGGACGAGTGAAGCTTACAATGAAGGATATTGAATAATCCGCCATATGATGTTTTTTAGCTAATCTTTTTAAAATATATCTCTTAATTGACTTAATATATTTTCATTCTCTAATGTGGAAGTATCGCCGGAGATTTTCTCCCCTCTTGCTATATTTCTCAGTAGTCTTCTCATTATTTTTCCAGATCTTGTTTTTGGAAGATTAGTAGAGAATGATATACGGTCTGGTTTAGCTATAGAACCAATTTTTGTTTTAACCCATTCTCTAAGTTCATTAGCAAATTGTTTTCCAACATGCGATTTAAAACTATCTCGGAGAACAACAAATGAATGAATTGCTTCACCCTTAATATCATGTGGAAAACTAACAACTGCAGATTCTGCAACATATTCATGTGAGACAAGGGCAGATTCAATTTCCATTGTCCCTAGTCTATGACCTGAAACATTAACCACATCATCTGATCGTCCCATAATCCAGATATTTCCATCTTCATCTCTTCTGGCAGTATCACCGGTGATATAAAACTTGTTATCATATTTTTTCCAGTATGTTTCAACGTATCTTTCTTCATCACCCCAAATACCTCTTAACATAGATGGCCAAGGTTTTTTAATAACTAGATTACCACCTTGTTTTATATCTTTTACTTTATTTCCTTCGGAATCAACAACCTCAACCTCTATACCTGGAAGTGGCTTTGTGCATGTTCCTGGTATGGTTGAATATATTCCAGGGAGGGGGGCAATCATATTTGCGCCAGTTTCAGTTTGCCACCAAGTATCCACAATTGGACAGTTTTCTTTTCCAATAGTTTTATAATACCAGATCCAAGCTTCGGGATTAATTGGTTCACCAACGGTCCCTAATAATCTCAAAGAGTCTAATTTATGTCTTTTGGGTAATTCATCACCAAGCTTCATTAACGTCCTGATTGCTGTTGGTGCTGTATAAAATACCGTTACCTGGTTTTCATCTATAATTTTCCAAAACCTGTCTCCATCGGGATATGTTGGCGCGCCATCATATATTAAGATAGTTGAACCAAGTGCAAGTGGACCATACACAACATAGCTATGACCAGTTATCCATCCTATATCAGCAGTACACCAAAAAATATCATCATCTTTCAAATCAAAAACCCATTTATTTGTAAGCAAACAATTTAATAGGTAGCCAGCCGAACTATGTATTATCCCTTTTGGCTTTCCTGTTGACCCAGATGTATACAAAATAAACAATAAATCTTCCGCGTTCATTTCTTCAGGGATTATAATTTGACCATCGGTATCTATTACCTTGTGCCACCAAATATCCCTAGATTTATCAAAATTAATTTCTTGAGAAGAATTTTTATATATTATGCAGTGTTCGATAGAAGGGCAACCCATTGCTAAAGCTTTATCAACAGTCTCTTTTGCTTTTATGAACTTTCCACCTCTTTTAAACGCATCAACAGTAATTACTGCTTTTGCAGAACAATCATTTATTCTATCTTTCAGTGACTCCGATGAGAATCCTGCAAAGACAACAGAGTGAATTAATCCTAATCGAGCGCAAGACAGCATTGCCGTAATAGATTCTGGGATTGTAGGCATGTATATAATAACCCTATCTTGTTTTTTTAAACCAAGATGTTTTAGACCAGATGAAAATGAATTAACTTTTGAAAATAATTCCTGGTAACTAAGAGTATTAATCTGATTATCTTCAGAAACATGTCTAATTGCTATTTTATCTTTTTTATCTGTTTCAATATGTCGATCCAAACAATTTGCAGAGATATTAAGAGTTCCATCCTCAAACCATTTAAAAAAAGGAGATTTACCAGTACAGACAGTAGTAAACTTTTTTATCCATGTTATCTCATTAACTGCTAACTCTTTCCAAAATAGACTTGGGTCTGATTTATATTTTTTTATTAATTTATCTAAATTTATACTATTAAGGTTAGCTTGTTGGACAAACTTTTCTGAAGGTTTGAAAACTCTTTTTTCTTTAAGGTTTGATTCTATATTTTTCATTTCGAATATACATCTTCTAGTCTATTCGAGTTTTTTCCAATCGCTCATGGCGTTCCTGCGCTTCTATACATAATGTAGCAATTGGACGAGCTTCAAGTCTTTTGATGCCAATTGGATCACCAGTTTCTTCACAATATCCATAAGAACCATCCTCAACTCTTTGTAGCGCTTGATCAATTTTATTAATAAGTTTTCTTTCCCTATCACGTGTTCTGAGTTCTAGCCTAAACTCCTCTTCTTGTGTTGCAGCATCATTTGGGTCCGAAAGCTTAGAAGAGTCTTGTTGCATGTGTCGGACAGTTTTATCCGCCTCCTTCATGAGTTGCTTTTTCCATTCTAGCAGAATGAGTTTGAAATGAGACACTTGCTTAGATGACATATATTTTTCTCCTTTTGACGCCTTATAGGGTTTAAAAGTAAGAAAACTATATAAATCTTTGTTATTTGTACTTTTAGAACTAGATTTTTCTATCATAACTAAACCATTTATTCTGCATCGACATGGAGTCTATAGCAAGTTTTTTTTTACCTTTGAGAGATGTTAATGTTTTTCAGCTATTGTTTCACCATCATGGAATTCAGCCGAGAAAGTCTTTTCTTTATTGAACTCTATTTTACTTTTGATGATTTTCCTACCTTTATTTCGGATAATAGAATAACCTTTTTTTAGTATTTTCTTAGGATTGGAATTTGATATTTCGCAGGAAAATGTTGAGAATTTTTGTTTTTTCATACCATATGTATATTCAACTTTTTGATTTATATTTGAAATCTGATAGTGAAGTTTTTCTGCAAGAGTTTGAAATTTTTGACTTATCCTTTTTCTTGATTGATTTATCCCCAAATTGATTCTCTTTTTGTTCTCTCCTATTTGATGAATAGAGTGTTTTATACAGTATTCTATTTTTTTTGATTGTCTTGTGTGTTGAATTATTAATTCCTTAATAAGGTTTTCTGGATTATGAGAGTTTATTGATACTATTTTTTGTTCTGTCAAATTTTTGCATTCTTGTATCTTTGATTCAATTTTATGTATAAAAACTTCTTCTAGATTATCTAGCCTTTGGTATAATTCATTTTTATCTGGTGTAGCAGATATTCCTGCATCAGTTGGTGTATTAGTATGAAGGTCACAAATATAATCTGCTATTGTTATATCGGGAGCATGACCGATACCAGTAATAGTTGGAATATTTGATGCATAGATTTCTCTTGCAAGATTTTCATCATTGAAAGGCATAAGGTTTTGTAAATTCCCACCTCCTCTAACGACCAACAAAACATCTGCTTTATTATCAAAGTTAATACGTTTTATTTGTTTGATAATATTTTTTGATGCCAAATCACCTTGCACTAAGCTTGGATATAAGTGAATTTCCGCTAAAGGATATCTCTTTCTAACTTGTTTGGTTACATCATGCACAGCATCCCCTTCTTCTGATGTAATAAGACCAATAATTTTCGGGAAGCTAGGAATTTTTCTTTTACGATCAAACAAACCTTCTCCTTCTAACTTCCTTCTAACTTGTTCAATTTTTTTCTTTAAAGCTCCTTCACCATATAGTTCAATTTCAAGAATTTTAATACTTAATTTTCCAAATGGTCTATAAAAATTAACTTTTCCAGTAATGAGAACTGTTGAGCTATTGTAATCTGTTAGATTTATTTTTTGGAGATTTTCCCAAGCTAAAATAGCGCACGGAATAGCAAACGACCCTTCATCTGTTTTCTCAACAAGATCACAATATTGGTTATTACGTGCAGTTTTCGCACCTGTTATTTCCCCCTTAATCATGATAGGGTGCTTAAAAAAACTATCAATAGTATCTTCAATTTTGTAATTTAATTCAGAAACAGTAAAAATTTTCATATTTTTTTAAATTTATATTTCATATGATAACGTTAATATGTATAATATAGAATGGGAACGTCTAAAAATAATCAAAGTAAGTACCCAAATCCTGTTGAAACAGGGCTAGCTTTTGACGACGTCCTACTGGTGCCACAATACTCAGAAATACTTCCAAGTGATGTCAACTTAACAACTAAACTCACTAGTAAAATTCAACTTAAAATACCTATATTGTCAGCTGCTATGGACACAGTGACAGAAGCTCAGATGGCAATATCACTAGCAAGTGAAGGTGGAATTGGCATAATCCATAAAAACATGAGTATTGATGAACAAGCGCATCAGATAAAAATGGTTAAGAAGTATGAAAGTGGCGTTATAAAAGATCCGATAACTGCCGACCCAACTATGAGCGTCAAGGAGATTTATGATATCACAAAAAAATATGGAATTTCTGGAGTACCTATTGTTGATAAGAATATTTTGGTTGGTATAGTCACCAATAGAGATTTGAGGTTTGTTGATAATCTTAATCTTAGTGTCACTAAGATAATGACTCCTAAAACAAAACTTGTGACTGTAAAAGAAGATTATAGTAAAGAAGAAGTGATTTCAGCTCTAAGAAAAAACCGTATTGAAAAAATACTTATAGTTAATAAAAAGCATGAGTTGAAAGGAATGATAACTTTTAAAGATATTCAAAAATCTACTACATTTCCAAATGCTTCAAAAGATAAAATGGGAAGTTTAATTGTAGGAGGAGCAATTGGAACAAATAGCGAATCTATGGACAGAGCAGAAGCTTTAATTAATCAAAAAGCAGATGTTTTAGTAATTGATACTGCTCATGGCCATTCTAGGTTAGTTCTAAATATGCTCAAGAAAATCAAGAAAAGGTTTCCACGTCAGCAAGTTATAGCAGGAAATATTGCGACAGAACAAGCAGCTAAAGATTTAATTGCTTGTGGAGCAGATGCAATTAAAGTTGGGATTGGGCCTGGCTCAATATGCACAACAAGAATTGTTGCTGGTGTTGGTGTACCACAGTTATCAGCAATTGTTGATGTTGCTAGAGTTTCAAAAAAAATGAAAATTCCTTTAATAGCTGATGGAGGTATTAGGTATTCTGGTGATATTGCCAAAGCTATTGCTGCTGGTGCAGATACAGTTATGTTGGGTGGATTGCTAGCTGGCACAGATGAAGCTCCAGGTGATGTAGAATTGTATGAAGGTAGAACATACAAATCTTATCGTGGCATGGGCTCAATTGGCGCTATGCAAAAAGGTTCACGTGATAGATATTTTCAAGATCGCGAAAAATCAACTTCCAAATTAATTCCTGAGGGAATAGAGGGTAGAGTCCCTTACAAAGGAACTATGAAAACAATACTACATCAATTAACTGGGGGGCTTAAATCAAGCATGGGATATGTTGGTTGCGGCAATATTGAGGATATGAAAAAGAATACACGGTTTATCAAAATTTCTTCATCTGCCAAACAGGAGAGCCATGTCCATGATGTTGCAATTGTTAAAGAACCACCAAATTACCAACCGCGTTAACTATGTCCAATGCTGAACCTAACTCAATACTAATAATTGATTTTGGATCTCAGTATACCCAGCTGATTGCAAGAAGGATTAGAGAATGTGGGGTATATAGCATAGTAAAACCTAATGATATTACGCTTACAGAAATAAAATTAATCAATCCTAAAGGCATAGTCTTAACTGGGGGCCCAGAATCAGTTCAATCTAAAAATAAATTAAAATTAAATGCTAAAATATTCAATTTATCTATACCGGTACTTGGTATTTGTTATGGAATGCAATTAATAAGTGATTATTTTAGAGGAAAAGTTAGTACTTCTAAAAAAAGAGAATTTGGACATTCAGAATTTAAAGGCAATATGTCTTCTCAGATTTTTAATAGTATAAAGAAATCCAAAATGAATGTATGGATGAGCCATGGTGATAAAGTAACAGTATTGCCTAACGGTTTTAAAAAGATTGGCAGTAGTACAAATAGCGATATATCAGCTATTGCAGACGAAAAAAAACAAATTTTTGGATTACAGTTTCATCCAGAAGTAACACATACAGATAATGGTAAAAGAATTTTAAATAATTTTGTGATTAATATTTGTAAGTGTAAAAAATCTTGGTTGCCTAAAAATATAGTCAAGGAATCAATTTATGAAATAAGAAAAAAAGTAGGTAACAATAAAGTGCTGCTAGCTTTATCTGGCGGGGTTGATTCATCTGTGGTTGCAGCATTACTAAACAGAGCAATTGGAAAACAATTAACTTGTATTTTTATAAACACAGGATTATTGAGAAAAGATGAAGTAAATGAAGTTCAATCAAGTTTCAAAAAAAGGCTTAAAATTAATTTAATTACTATAGATTCAAGTAATATTTTTTTTAAAAACCTTGAAAGTATCTCAGATCCTGAGAAAAAGAGAAAAGTTATTGGAAAAATATTTATAAAGGAATTTGAAAAACATTCAAAAAAAATTAAAAACATAAAGTTTTTAGCTCAAGGAACTATATACCCTGATGTTATAGAATCATCTGGTAGGAATAAGAAATCTGACACTATTAAATCACATCATAATGTTGGGGGTTTACCAAAAAATATTAAATTTACTTTAATAGAGCCGCTTAAAAGTTTATTTAAAGATGAAGTTAAAAAGATTGGGGAAGTTCTTGGTTTACCGAAAAACATTCTTAATCGACATCCATTCCCAGGCCCGGGACTAGCTGTTAGAATTTTAGGTAAAGTTTCTCGTGAAAAAGTTAAAATACTTCAACAAGTTGATTATATTTTTATTGAAGAATTAAAATCTAATAACCTCTATAATAAAACTAGCCAAGCTTTATCAGTTTTTTTACCAATAAAAGCAGTTGGTGTAATGGGTGATAAAAGACAATATAACTATGTTGTTGCATTACGTGCAGTTAAAACAATAGATTTTATGACGGCATCTATTAGTGAAATTCCATACAAACTGCTTAATAAAATCTCTACTCGCATTGTTAATGAAGTTAATGGTGTGGCAAGAGTCGTTTATGATATTACCAGTAAACCTCCTGGAACTATTGAGTGGGAATGATTTTCTTATAGATTTATGAATACAAAAATCTTATCAATAATACTACTGTTAACTACATCTTGTGCAGTTAAAATTCACCATGCTATATTACCTGCTAATATAAATGGTTTAGATGTTTATCAGATACAGTGTCCATATTCTAAAGCTTTGCATAATGAAAAATTTGATTTGCCTCAAGAAAAGACATGTATGACAAAGATCAAAAACTTTTGTATTTCTGGATATAAAATTATAGAAAGACACCAGGGCATAAGTAAAATTAAAAGCGCCGTTATGTTTGTAACCTTTACATGCGACAATAAACCCGTAGTATTTGAGTCCAACGATATCGAGGCTGAAGAGGCTGATAAAGGTTGGACAGAATATATACCATTTTTGGATTAATGATCATTAGGTCTTGTACTAATATAAATTTTTATGTAAGTTAGTAGGGCTTTTAGCAAAAAACCAAACCTTAATACTTAATAAAATTAGAGCAAAAAAAATAAGATATTGCTCTAGTTAGGCTGGATATACTAAAATGACTAAATTTTCAACATCATGTTGGTCTAGAATTATTATGCACGTAGATATGAATGCATTTTTTGCATCTATTGAGCAAAACGATTTTTTGTACTTAAAAGATAAGCCTGTTGCAGTAACTAATGGAATTAAAGGATCATGTGTAATTACATGCTCATATGAAGCGCGTGCTTTTGGGATTAAGACAGGTATGAGGTTTAGAGATGCAAAATTATTATGTCCAGAACTAATACGCAGACCCTCTAGACCTGAAAGATATATAAAGATTTCAAAAGGAATTATGGAAATTTTAAACAATGTTTCTCCAGATTTAGAAATATTCTCTGTAGATGAAGCATTTTTAGATTTAACACATTGTCAAAAAATCTACCCTTCACCAGTATTTGTTGCTGAACTAGTTAAGAAAAATATATTCAGTAAATTTAATCTCCCATGCTCAATTGGAATTTCAGATAATAAATCAATAGCAAAATTTGCAGCTAAGTTAAATAAACCTGATGGACTAACAATTATTAATCCATGGGAAGCTGAACAAACTCTATCAAACTATTCAGTGACTGAATTATGTGGAGTTTCATATGGAATTCAAAAATTTTTAAATTTCCATGGTGTTTTTACTTGTGGTGATATGAAGAAGATCCCTATAAGTATTTTAGGAAATAGATTTGGGAATATTGGTAGAAAGATATGGCTAATGGCGCAAGGGAAAGACATTGATGGTTTAAATTTAAAAATAAATCAACCTAAATCATTTGGCCATGGAAAAGTTACTAAACCAAATACATATGATAGAAATGAAATTAAAAAAATCTTCCATTATATGAGTGAAAAGGTTGCTAGGAGAATGAGATTATATAAGTATGAGAGCAATTTATTTTTTGTTGGATTAAAAACATCTAAAGGTTGGTTTGGAAATAAAATTAAAGTTGATCATTATTTAAACCATGGAAGAGATATTTTTAATCTTTGTATGGATTTAATAGAAAATTTTAAATTTAGATATGGAATATTTCAAGTCCAAGTAACGGCATTAAAACCAAGGCCAGTAAGCCTCCAGCAAGATCTCTTTGTTCAGGCTTGTAATAAAGATAGAGCATTAGATTTAGCAATGGATAAAATAAATGAGAAGTTTGGTGAACTGACTATTGCTCCTGCTCGAATCATTAATAAATTAGAAAACCCAGATGTTATTTCTCCTTCATGGAGACCAGAAGGACATAGAAAGTCTATATAAAAAAAAGGCCGAAAGGGGGTAAGAATCGGCCTTTATTATAAAGGGGTGGAGATACGACAGTATGTGTCTATATCATGTTTGTTACAGTAGTATAAAATAGCTGTTTTTGTCAAGAAAAAAATGAACAAAAAATGAACAAAAATCAGACAAAATAGGATTGTTCATGTATATATTGACAAAAACTTGACAAAACTGATAAAAAGCATAAAAATATGTACAAATATATTTTGTATAAGTAACTATGATAAAAATAGATGCAGATTTAGCGAAGAAACCAAGGCACTTAATACAGGTGGTGCATAGGCGTACAGGGATAAGTTCCGATGTCATTAGAGCTTGGGAGAGACGTTATAATGCAGTTATTTCACAACGGACAAGCACAAACCGCAGACTATATTCTGATTCGGATATTGAAAAATTGGCTCTCCTAAAACGTGCGATCAATTCTGGCAGAAGGATTGGAGACATAGCAAACCTATCTTACGATGATCTTTTTGAATTGGTAATGGGAGATGAATCAAATAAATCTACTACATATTCAAGGCCGAGTACTGGCACAATCATGGAATTATTTGATGAAGCAATTACAAATATAAAGGAAATGAATGCTCTGCAACTTGATATTACGCTTTCAAATGCCGTCGCAATGTTAAGCACAACTGATTTTTTATTGGAGTTTTTGAAACCTTTACATAATCATGTTAATGATGAATGCAAGAGGGGCTCTTTGCGTTATGTCCAGGAAAAAATAGCAAAAATTTCAATCCGTAGCTGCTTAAATAATCTATATGCAAAATACAGATCACCAAAAGATCAAGGACCTAAATTAGTTATAGGGTCTCTAATCGCAGAGTATGAAAATTTAGATACACTTATGCACATCATAGTTGCACAAAATATTGGTTGGGATGTTACATATGTTGGAAATAATTTACCTCATGATGAAATCACTTTTGTAGCAAAAGAGATTTCAGCACAAGTTTTGGTTTTAGCTCTAAATAATCCAAGAGACATAGCAAGAAAAAGCTATGAAATTAAAGCTATTAAAAGTAATGCTAATAGAAAAGAAAACATAGTTTTGATCGGTCATGAAGCACTAGAATATCGTGCATTGGCTGATGATGTTCAGGCAACTATATCTCAAGATATGAGTTCATTCCGACTTACTTTAGAAAGATTTTATAGTTTAATCAGATAAATAATTCATTAATTCATTAATAGAAATAATTTCTTTTTGTATATTTTCTTTTTTATCTAAATTTTCTTTAATGATAGAAGATGGAGCTTTTTCAATAAAATCTTTATTATTAAGTTTGTGCTGAACTTTATCTAAAAGATTTTGTAGTTGGTTAAGATTCTTTTCTAATCTAGCAACTTCCTGATCAACATTAATTATTTTCTTTATTGGGATAAGGGCTTTCAAATCTTTAAGTGTGATGGTTATGCAATCTTTAATGACATAAGATTTTTCATTCCAGAATATATTGTTTACTTTTGCTAAATTCTGAATTATAAAATTATTTTCTTTAATTATTTTTTCATAACTCATTTCATTTGATAAGAAGTAAACATCTATCTCCATTTTAGGATGTATATTTAAATCACTTCTTGTTTTACGTATAGAATTAATAATCTTCATGACAGTATTTACGTCCTTTGAAACAGTATTATCAATAAATAATTTCTGCTGAGATGGAAATTTTGAGTTGATTAACAGTTCATCATTTACATAGTTTCTTTTGTGCATCTCTTCCCAAATTTCTTCAGTAATATATGGAATTATTGGATGACATAATTTCAGTATTAATTGTAAACTATTAATTAGTGTATCTTTAGTAGAATCTACGCCTCGTGCAATCATAATTTTTGCAATCTCAAGATACCAATCGCAGTACTCATACCATATAAAACTATAAAGCGAGCCAGAAACAAGATCAAATCTAAAATTAGAAAAATGTTTCTTATAGTCGGCAATGATGTCATTTAGTCTTGACAGAACCCATTTGTCATAGAGCGATAAAGATTCATAGTTAATTTTTTGATTATACTCTTTAAGATCAACAGTCATAAAAACAAATCTTGAAGCATTCCATAGTTTATTACAAAAATTTCTATAACCCTCAATTCTATTTAAATCAAAGTTAATATCCCTGCCTGTAGAAGCTAAAGCTCCAAAGCAAAAGCGAAGGGCATCAGCTCCATAAGGCTTAATACCATTTGGGAATTCTATTTTTGTTTTTTTAATAATTTTTTCTTTAAATTTTGGTTGAACTAAGTTTGTAGTTCTTTTATCTATTAAAGGTTTAAGATTTATCCCATCTATAATATCAATAGGATCAATTATATTGCCAAGTGATTTTGACATTTTCTTTCCTTCAGAATCTCTAACCAGCCCATGAATATAAATAGTTTTGAATGGGATTTTATTAGTAAATTTTAGCCCCATCATAACCATTCGTGCAACCCAAAAGAAAATAATATCAAAACCTGTGACTAAAACATTCGTAGGATAATATTTTTTAAATTCATTTGTTTCTTCTGGCCAGCCTAAAGTTGTAAATGGCCAAAGCGCAGATGAGAACCAGGTATCAAGAACATCTTGGTCTTGTGTAAGTTTAAGTTTTTTATCAAGACTGTATTTTTTTCTTACTTGATCTTCATTATCAGCAACATAAATATTTCCTTTAGCATCAAACCAAGCTGGGATTCTATGACCCCACCAAATTTGTCTACTTATGCACCAATCCTCAATATTTTCTAACCAATTAAAATAAACTTTTTCCCAATTTTTTGGCATAAATTTTATATGCCCATCTTTTACTGCCTTTATTGCAGGTTTAGCTAAGTTATCCATTTTCATAAACCATTGATCTGTTAAAAGTGGTTCGATGATTTCACCTGATCTGTCACCAACTGGTATGGAGGTTTTATATTTATCTTTTTTTACTAGTCTCTTTTCTTTTTCTAATTTTTTAAGAACTAATTTTCTCGCATCATGTATATTGATACCTATTAAATCTTTTGTAACTTTAGAATTAAGCGTACCATCTTTATTTAATATGTTTATTATCTTTAATTTGTGCTTTTCTCCTAATTTATAATCATTAAAGTCATGACCAGGGGTAATTTTCACGCATCCTGTTCCAAAAGTCATGTCAATTGATTCATCTTGAATTATTGGAACCTTACGATTTATGAAAGGTATTTCGATAAATTTATTAGCTAAATGTCGATAACGTTCATCTTTAGTATTGATACAGATGGCTGTGTCACCAAATAATGTTTCTGGTCTCGTTGTAGCAACAGTAATTTTTTCTTTACTATCAACAACATCATAATTAATGAAAAACAGCAAACCTTCTTTCTCTATATTAGAAACTTCTAAGTCTGAAATAGCTGTTTGAAGTTTTATATCCCAATTGATAAGTTTATTTTTTCTGTATATTATTTTCTTGTCATATAGTTCAATAAAAACTTTTCTTACAGCATCACTTAATCCATCATCCATAGTGAATCTATTTCTATTCCAATCTGCAGAAGAGCCAATTCTTTTTGTTTGATTAATAATTGTATTTCCTGATTTTTCTTTCCATTTCCATACTTCTTTAACAAAATTATTTCTAGTTAATGACTCTCTCGTTTTACCTTCTTGCTTAAGGTTATTTTCAACAACAATTTGAGTAGCTATTCCTGCATGATCCGTTCCAGGCTGCCATAGAACGCTTTTACCAAGCATTCGGTTATATCTTATAAGAATATCAATGATGGTATGCTGAAAAGCATGTCCCATATGTAAAGTACCAGTCACATTTGGAGGTGGAAGAACAATAGAATAATTAGATTTAAACTCTTTGGGTGAAAAACAGTCATTTTTCATCCATTTTTCATAAATCTTTTTTTCAAGTTCAAAAGGAGAATATTTTTTGTCCATTATTTATATTGTCTCATGCTTTACAATAAAATTATTGTTTTTATAAAATAAATAATGCTCTCGCGATATAGTTTTTTGACTTTCTTCTGGCAGTACAAATTCAATTATTTTTTCAAAATCTTCGCAATCATTTGGTATATCTTGATTTAAATTAAACAGCACTTTGAAAGGAGACAAATCAAATGTTTTTGGTAGTGCAACTTTATTACATAGGAGAATCGGTGTAGGCAAGCCAAGATCTTTATCAGTCAAATGTGGTATGAAACTTATTTGTTCAAACGTCCATAGCAAAGAATCTAGATCTTCTATTTGATTATCATCTTGAGTATTTACAAGAATATTGTATTTATTTTTATAAAAATGTTTGATGACTTGACAAATGGCTTGGTTAAGTTTTTCTGATTCTTTGATTATATAAAAAAAAGCTTCGTTCTTCAATTTTGTTGGTTAGATAAAATAAAATCAGTTAATAAATTTACTGGCCTACCAGTAGAGCCCTTATCTTTTCCAACATCCCAAGCTGTACCAGCTATATCTAGATGTGCCCATTTAATATCTTCAGTAAATTTAGCTAAAAAAGCTGCTGCTGTTATGGCTCCTCCATATCTTCCACCAATATTTTGTATATCAGCAAAATTAGTTTTGAGTTCTTCAAAATAATCCTCATAAAGTGGTAACTGCCAAACTCTATCACCCGTTCGATCACCAGATTTTTTAATTAAATCAGCCAGTTTCTGATCATTGGTAAATAGACCACTTGGGTATTTCCCCAAGGCAACCGCACATGCACCTGTTAAAGTTGCCATATCAATCATATATCTTGGTTTAAATCTTTTTGCATAAGTTAGTGCGTCAGCTAGTACAAGTCTTCCTTCTGCATCAGTATTGAGTATTTCAATAGAAATACCAGACATACTTGTAACAACATCTCCTGGTCTTGAAGCATTGCCACCAGGCATATTTTCAGCACAAGCAAGGATACCAATCACATTAGTTTTTAATTTCATTTCAGCACAAGCTTGCAATGCACCAATCACACTTGCCGCGCCTGACATATCAAATTTCATTTCATCCATTGCAGGAGAAGGTTTTATTGAAATACCTCCAGTGTCAAAAGTAATACCTTTCCCCACTAAAATAATTGGCTTTTTATTTTTTACAGGGAGATGTTTTATGATTACGAGCTTGCCTGGTTCTTTACTACCTTTTGAGACCGATAGGAAGGATCCCATTTTCAATGTTTTCATTTTGCTTTCATCAATAACATCGACTTTGATAGAAGAACTAATTTGTTTTAATTTTTTAGCTTCATTACTGAGAAATGTTGGTGTACAAATATTTGGAGGTGTATTACCTAGATCTTTAGCTTTATTTATGCCATTTGATATCGATTTAGCAATTTTGGCGAAATTATTAAATTTATTTTTATCAGATGCCTTCTTTAGAAGTAAGATGCACTTTTTTAATGAAGTTTTACTGTCATTTTTTTTCAGTGAAAAATTATATAACGCAGCTTCTGCAGAAATTATTATTGTTCTAATGGTTATTTCATCATTGCCTATAGAAAGGTTATTGGTATTTAATAAAATATTTTTTGCATTAATTCCACTAACCTTCTTCATTATACTGAATATTCCTTTAGTTAGCGCAGAAGAGTTATATTTTTTTTTATCTCCAAGGCCAAATATTATAACCTTGCTTCTAGAATTATGAAAAATTTGAGATGACCCAATCTCACCCTTAAATTCAGCATTTTTAATACTATCTATAATATTTTCGCCAATATCTTTATCTACGGAAGACTTTATGAGGTTAGTTTTTTTATCATTAAATATCCCTAATATGTGATAATCGCAGGGTTGTTTAGCATCAATTCTATTTATTACTGAATATTCCATAATTCTACCTATATATAAATTTGTGTGAAAATACTTTAATAGATTAACATTTTTTCATAAAACTTGTAAAATTTAAGTATATATTTTAAATATGTTAAAAATCTTAAGAAAATATTTAGTTGCTGAAACAGCATATGCAATTGTCACTGTATTACTAATTTTGTTAATTATCTTATCGTCTAATACAATGATGAGGTTAATTGAAGAAGCAGCTGAAGGAAATTTTCCAACTTATTTACTTTTTCCAACTATCCTAATTAAAATTGCACAATACCTAATATATCTCATACCTATAAGCCTTTTCTTTGGTATAATCTTGTCGCTTGGGAGACTATATAATACAAATGAGATGGCTGTTATTTCCTCAGCTGGAGTTTCACCAAAAGATTTCGCGACACTTCTCGTTCCGGTGATAGTGTCCGTGAGCATAATAGTTGCTTTATTTACTCTTTATTTAACACCATTAGCTTCAGAATACCGCAGCAAGCTTGAGCATAGACTAAAAAATGAAGAGAGGGTAGAAGAGGTAACTCCAGGAAAATTTAATTCATCTAGCAGTGGAGCTTCAACATTTTTTGTTCATGACATCATTGATGGTAAATTGAATAAAATATTTTTTAGTACCAAAAGCACAAAGCATGGTTCTACTGAAACAGCTAAGAGTGCTAAATATTTTTATGATGATGAAGATAATAAATTTCTACAATTAGAAGAAGGAGAAATTTATCAAATTATTGGAGATCAAGGATCTACCAGAAAAACTCGGTATAAAGATCATGCTGTCCAATTGCAACAAATTCTTCCAACCTATGCTAGTGATAAGTCCTCAGGGAAAACAACTTATAGCCTTCTTTTCAGTGACTCTAATGAAGATAGTGCTGAATTACAATCTAGATTCCTCTTACCACTTGCGTCTCTACTTCTTGGGTTTATTGCAATTCCAATAAGCTACTGTGCGCCAAAAAAAGGTAGGTATGCGAAAGTTTTTATAGGAGCATTATTATATTTCTTTTATTTTGTTGGTATGTCAGTTGCAAAAAAAATGTATATATTAGATCAAACACCTAGTTTTTTAGGAATTTGGTGGATCCATATTTTTGCTATTATGTTCCTGGCTTATCTTTATCATCTTGATTCAACCTCCATACGGGATAGAAACTAATGGGAATATTAAACCTCTACCTTTTAAAGCGTTTCATGTATGGATTTATATTAAGTCTGGTAGTCTTACTTTCAATTGAAACATTTCTTTCATTAACTGCAGAAATGGAAGATTTGAACACAGGGGATTATACGTTTGCTGTATTACTAAAATATACTTTATTAAGTATTCCAAGGAGTATACAAGATTTATTTCCATATGCTCTTTTAATAGGGGCAATGCTTTCATTAGGAGCTATGGCTGCAGACATGGAGTTTGTTGCAATACAGTCCGCAGGTGTATCAGTTACACAAACTATTTTAATAATTTTAACTCAAACTTTTTTTATTTCAGTAATTTTTTATTTAGTTTCTGATTTTTCTGTTCCTCAGTTAAATAAAAAAGCGGAAAGCATTAAAAATATTGCGCTCAATAAAAAAGTAGTTCATAAGGCAAATGGAGTTTGGTTTAAAGATAAAAATAAATTTATTAATATTGATGAAGTTTACTCAAATAGTAATTTAAAGAATATATCAATTTATAAATATGACTACAGCCTAAAACTACAATCTTTAAGACATATTGACGAAGCATCATTTGAAAATGGTAATTGGATATTAAGAGGAGTTAAAGAAACATCATTTAAAACTAAACCAATTCAAACACGACATTATCATAGTCAAAAAGAAGTTGAGTTTATAGATCCTCAACTATTAGATGTCACTATTCATAAGCCACATAATCTTTCTTTAGGCGATGTTATAAAAAATATAGAATATTTAAATCAAAATAAATTGGATGATAGTATACAAAAAAGAATTTTTTGGGAAAAACTACTCAAACCATTTTCAACTGTAATTATGATATTTTTAGCTATGCCTTTTTTATTTGGTAAATATAGGACAAATACCCAGGGCAAGAGAATAGTAGTGGGGCTTTTAATAGGAATAGTTTTTTTTGTTACAACAACTATGCTACCAAATCTAGGCACTGTTATTGGAATATTTCCTTTCTTTAATGTCCTTTTACCAAATATTCTATTTGTAATAATTGGTTATAAGCTATACAAGCATCAATTGGAATTAGGCCTTCAATAATTATTTTTGGTTACAAGTTTTGTTTTAGACAAAATATCCTGTAGTGATTTGTTATTGAATAATAGAAATATATGTCCTCCACATAATGCAACAACAAATCTAATCATGGATTGGCGATAAGTAATTTTAAATTGGTCATTATTATTAATAACTAGAGTTTTCCAAGCTTTCATCCCTAAGGTTTGATTATGATTTACCCAAAACCAAGAATAATAAAATATAGTAATTCCTAACAAATAAATTTTATAAAAAATATTTTCAAAACTGATAGCATTTCCACCTGTGAAAAAATGTAGAGGTATAGTCAAAAAAAATAAAATGGAAAATAAAAGTAACATATCATATATATTTATAAGCAATCTCTTCACTAATCCAATTTCAGTAAAAGCTTCCTGATTCATATTTAAAACTTATTTGTGAATGGAAGAACTTCTACATAGTCACCTTTGTTCACTTTAGAAGTATTTGCTGCAAGTCTGATGTAACAATTTGCAGCAGCGAGTGAAGTTAAAATATTTGATCCTTGAAGTCCTGTTGTTTCAACAAAATATTTGTTTTTAGATTTTATTAATTTTGCACGCTGATATTCCATACGACCCTTTTTTTTGATAATAGTAGATTTGGTTATTGCATTTATAAATAAATAATTCCTTTTATTCTTATTTAACATTTTCTCAATTGCAGGTAGAACAAACAATTGAAAAGTAATGACTGTTGATACGGGGTTTCCAGGTAAACCAAAAAAATAAGAATTTTTTATCTTACCAAAAGCCAATGGTCTACCAGGCTTGATTGAGATTTTCCAGAAATCAATTCTTCCTATTTCATTTAAAATATCTCTTACATAGTCTGCTTCCCCTACCGATACTCCACCTGTTGTGATAATGAAATTAGATTTTTTGCTAGCATTCATAAACTTTTCTTTGAGTTTCTTCTTATTATCTTTGACTACTCCCATATCTTTTATTTCTACAGGAAGTTCTGATAATAATCCATGTAATAAATATCTATTGCTGTCATATATTTCTCCTTCTTTTAATTTTTTACCTACTTGAGTTAACTCATCTCCAGTAGAAAAAAAAGCTATCACTGGTTTTTTAATTACTTTTATATTTTGAATACCTATGGAAGACATGATACCCAAGTCAATAAAATTAAGCTCTTTACCTTTCGGTATAACAGTAGAGAGTTTTTTTATATCTTCACCTATGTATCTCACGTTTTGTCCTGATTTAATTTTTTCTGGAAACTTAATTAACCCATTTAATTGTTTAGTCATTTCTTTCATAATGACTGCATCAGCATTTTTTGGTATAACAGCTCCAGTCATCACTTTTATGGTTTCTCCCTTATTTAATTTATTTAAATATGGTCTCCCTGCATACGAAACACCAACTTCTTTTAAACAAAAATCATTTTTAGAAGAAAGGCTTTTTGTATTTATTGCATATCCATCCATAGCAGAATTTTTAAAAGTCGGTATATTAATTTTAGAGATAACATTCTCTGAAGAAATTCTCCCAAGAGAATTTTTTAGACTTACTTTTTCATGTATTTGACTACCCTTTATGGCTAGCAATATCTTTGATAGAGCTTTCTCAGCACTTATTGCTGAACGATCAAACTCATTAATACAGGTATTTTTATAGGATTTTGCCATGTTTTTGTATTTATCATATAAATTATAGTACAATTATAATTTGCATGTAAGATTAGATAATTATTTTGAAAACAATACCTAAAAACTCTATTATTGAAAATTTTTGTGATTCTCTATGGATGGAAAAAGGTTTATCAAAAAATACGCTTGATGCATACTCTTCAGATTTGATTCAAGTTTCAAAGTGGTTAAAAAATAATGCAAAAGATTTTTTTAGTTGTACTAAATCAGATTTAAATTTATTTCTTGCTTCGAAAATAGATTCAGGTGATTCTGCTTCATCAGTTTCTCGGTCACTCTCCACTATTAAAGGGTTTTTTAATTGGTTGATTAGAAATAATCATATAAAAATTAATCCAACTGAATTATTAGAATCACCAAAATCAAGAAGAGTTTTGCCTATAAATCTCAGCGAAGATGATGTTGATAAATTACTTAACGCGCCTAATACTGCTAAAGATCAAGGCATTAGAGATAAATCTATTTTAGAAATATTATATGCTACTGGGTTAAGGATCTCTGAACTAACTAATTTGAAAGTTGATCAGATAGATTTAACTCGTGGGATAATAAAAGTATTGGGAAAGGGTAGTAAAGAAAGGATTGTACCAATAGGGGAAAATGCTTTGTCCTGGTTAAACATATATATGAATAAAGCAAGACTAAAATTCATATTGAATGAGGAAAACTCTTTTTTATTCTTAAGCAATAAAGGAAATAAAATTTCAAGAAAGTCTTGTTGGCTTTTAATACATAATTATGCAAAGAAAGTTCTAAATACCAATAAGATTTCGCCACATAGCCTAAGACATGCATTCGCAACACACTTATTGAATCATGGGGCAGATTTGAGATCAGTACAAATGTTGCTAGGACATTCAAGTCTTTCTACAACTCAAATATACACTCATGTTGCAAAAGAAAGGCTAATGCAATTTCATAGTAAATATCATCCAAGAGGTTAATTCATGAGATTCTTCTATACTATTTTCTTAATATTATCTTTGTCGAGCTGTAGTCAAAATATGGATGAATTAGATCAAGCAAAAAAAGCAATACAAGAATCTTATCCAAACCTACCTATTGAAAACATAAAAAAAATTGATGAAAGTTTATTTGAGGTAGTTATACAGGGTGAAATTTTCTATCTTAGTGCTGATCTTAAATATTTTTTTGCTGGAAATATTATTGATGTTAAAACAAAAGAAAATATCACTGAAACCTCAAGAAAGGGAAGACGATTATCTATATTAGAAAATTTAAAAACAGAGAACATGATTGTTTATAAGCCAAACAAAACTGATTATGTTTTAACTATATTTTCAGATACATCGTGTCCATATTGCCAGAAACTTCATGGAGAGTTAGATAAATTAATAGAAAATAATATTGAAATAAGATACATATTGTTCCCTAGATTTGGGCAAAATAGCGACGCTTATATGCAAATGATTTCAGTTTGGTGCTCAAAAGATAAAAAGATAGCTTTAGATAATGTATTTGATGACAAAAATATTACACAAAATACTCAATGCGACAATCCAATGATTGAAAATCTTGGTTTAGCTCAAAAACTTTCTGTTACTGGTACACCTATGATGTTTACTGAAAATGGAACAGTAATACCTGGTTATCAACCTGCTGAAGAAATTATAAAATTTTTAAGTAATTTGTAATTAGT
>CAYFEQ010000014.1:0-20221 GCA_964342155.1 uncultured Ectothiorhodospiraceae bacterium
TAGGACTAGAATTTATAGTCAAAATTAACAACCATTCCTAAATTTCCACCTGGCGTAGGAACATTATCTTTAACAAACGATTCATGATTTCTTATAGTCTTATTCAGAATATTATTAGCATGAATATCTAAGGTAATATTTTGATTGGGCCCTATACGGATTAACTTAGAAAAACCTACGCTTAGATCTATGTAAGAGTTTGTCTTTGCTTCAATCGATGAGAAATCTCCTTGAGGCTCAGCATAAATTAAATCTAATGAGTATTTAGTATTATCATTATTACTGTAATTAGCTGACAGAATATTTCTAGCTGGTGTAATCCTTGGAACATATGTATTATCGTCAAAAATTGCAGAAATATCATCTCTACTTAATTTTATTTGAACAATACCTCTGTCAATTATGTATTCTTTAGATAAAGATACTTCATATCCCTGAAAGACAGCATTTTTTTGATTCCAATTAGCGTCAGTTTTACCACTAGTGGTAGTAGTTTGATCGCTCAAGAAAATGAAATCATTAATAGTATTTCTGTATAAATCAAGGCCTATATCAATATCATTGATAGTATAATCTAAACCTAATTCAATATTTCTTGAAACTTCCCTAGTGAGCCTATTATTTCCTCTTTCATATCTTTGAGTAGGTCCATGAACGCCATTAGCAAACAATTCTGATATGGCAGGGCTTCTTGATGTGTGAGCATACCCAACAGTATAAAGAAGAGATTTATTTAGCTTATTAGAATAACTTGTTGCAAAACTTAAAGATGTATCTCCATAACGTTGATCCAAAGTATCTCGAGAGTTAACATCATATCGTCCAGCAAAATCAATTTCATATGATTTATTTTTTGTTCTAGTAAAGTAAGAAACAGACTTCTCGTAAGACTCTGATAAAGGAAGATAAGCATCCGTCATTGGAGATTTTCTGTGACTATATTGAAAGAGTAATTTCTTTTCATATCTGTCATCATCTAGATCAAGTTTTAGAGAAAGCTCTTTAGTGTTGTTATTTAGAGATGCAGATCCATCTTCTTCATGTTCTTTTAAGAAATAATTAGAATCTCTGTAGAAATAATCAATAGAATTAAAAAACATAACCTTATTGTATTGTCCTTTTAAGGTATAAGTTTCTGATTCTACTTTTGAGAAGATTCTATGTTCCTCTTCTTCCTCATGTTCCTCTTCTTCCTCAGCATGATATGGTATTCCATAAACACCATCGGTATTTTCAAAAGATATACCAAAATACCCCCATTCTCTTGGGAAGGATAAGCCTAGTTTAATATTTTGGTTTTTATAATCTGAGTTCGATTTAGTTTTTTTCTTAACACCTTCTTCAAATAATGCACCATCAGGAAGACTATAATTATCGAGGTGTTTATTGCTAAATGAAAAAAATAAATTTGTATCTAGTAAATATTCCTTGAACAGTAAATTATGCCCATATCCATTGTTTACCGTTAAATAATCTACTTTGATTTCATTATCATATTTTTTATTTGATAATATTTCCGAAACTACATTTACTATTCCACCACTTGTTGCTCCATAGCTAAACAAAGCAGAAGGTCCTTTGAAAACTTCAATATATGAGATGTTATTTAAGTTCACATTGTTGGCATGATCGCCACTAATATGACTTAGGTCATTTATCTGAATCCCATCTGAGAGCAATCTAGTCCTATCGCCTGTTAAACCACGTATTACAGGTTGACCTATAGCTATACCATAATCTGCATTAGACAAACCTGAATAATTTTTTAAATTGTCACCTATACTCTGATAAGTATTTATTTCCTCTCTTTCAATTATATGAACAGGGTATTTATTCTCATTTATTGAGTTTGTATATACTGGTGAAGATACATTTACATCACTTATCGTCTCACCAAATGATACATTTATACATATAATCAATAGAGGAACCAGAAATGTATATTTATACATTATTACCTCCTTGGTAAATTAGTTTTTATTAATAAATTAGTTTTTTAAATGATTATTTATATAAAGGAGGTGATCTTGGACAAGATATAATATAAAGATTGGATTTTTTTGAGTTGTTTACATATGAATAATCAATAATAAATATTAAAAAATATTCTATTATCCATACAAACTCTATTTTTGGAGCAAAAGTAATATTATTAAAGTAACATTTGACGCAACCACAATTATGATTATGGTCATCATGTTTTAAAGTAGTTGGAAATATGTGATGATTACTATCGTCCATGTACTAAAATCTTATCAAATTATAAATATTTAGTAAATTAAAATTTGTATTTAGTGTTAATTACAATCCAGTTAAGGTCTCTGTCATCAGATTTCATCTTGCTGCGATAATTAACATTAACTTTAAAAGAATCAAAGAAAGTTGTGCTAATTCCAAATCTAAGATAATCAAATGATGATCCAGAACCTACAGGAGTGCCTTCATCAATATCTTCACCGATCCCTACTTCACCAAAAAAATTATAATTATTAAATACAACACTTTTCCCAATTTTTATGTGATGTGATGTTTTGTAATAACTCGAATCAGAAAACCATAATTCTTGTCTTGATGCGATATAGTTATCTGCATAAAGGTTCGGGATAAAAAATATCCATAATATTAAAATAGCAAACAATTTATACATATCTACCTCCATTTGAAATCATTATATATTTATTCATAGTTCACCCATAGCCATTTCTGTATTCATAAGTTATCATTTATGCATGGCACAGTATTTTTTTTATATTTTTTCATCATATAGTATTGTCATAATTTTAATGCTTCTATACTTATTTTTGTTATTTCAAAGGTATAATGAAATTGTAGAGGAGCTCAGGGAAAAAGATTAATTACATGAAGGCAAGGACAGTAAGATTATATTCTATTATAATAACCATAATTTTTTTAGTTATTCTATTTTTCTTATTTATAAAGACATTTAATGAAAATTTACTTTTTTATAGAAGCCCATCGCAAATTTCTCAAAATGAATTTCCAGAAAACTATATTTTTAGGATTGGAGGGGTGGTAGTTGACAAAAGTTTAATTAAAAGCAAAACGACTACTGAAGTTGAGTTTGAAATAACTGATTTTGATAAAAATATCAAAGTTAAATATCAAGGTATACTTCCAGACCTTTTCCGTGAAGGACAAGGCGTTGTTGTTAGAGGTAAACTTCTAAGCAATGGGACTTTTGCTGCTGAAGAAGTCTTAGCTAAACATGATGAGACTTATATGCCGCCTGAAGTTAAAGATAGTTTGAAAGTTAATGATGAAATTGTAATTGATTCATCTAAATCCCTTCAATTAGAATGAATAATATGGTTTCATATATTGGGTTCTTTTTAATATTACTTGCATTATTTAATTCTGTAATATTAGTTTCATCTCAACCATTGCTATCTAAGTTTGATAGGTCTTACCAACAGGTTATTTTTTCTGCATCTAAAATACAGTTTCCAATTGTCCTACTATCATTTATTTGTTTAATTTATTCATTCCTAATAAATGATTTTTCTTTAAAATATGTTTCATCAAATTCTAATTCAGCTCTACCTTATTTTTATAAAATTTCTGCATCGTGGGCTGGACACGAAGGCTCATTGTTACTTTGGTGTTTAATACTTAGTTTTTGGATGTTCTTGGCTAGTAATTTTAGTAAAACCTTAGATATAAATTTTAGGAAAAATTTTTTGACCATAATGGGGCTTATCAATCTAGGATTTCTACTATTTTTAGTTTTTACCTCTAATCCTTTTGAAAAGAATTTATCAATACCAATAGATGGAAAAGACCTTAATCCACTTTTACAAGATTTTGGTTTGATAGTACATCCACCAATATTATATATGGGTTATGTAGGATTGTCGGTAGTATTCAGTTTTGCTATAACTTGTTGTATACACAAAGAATTCAAACCTGAGTGGGCTAATTGGATAAGGCCATGGGTTTTAGCTTCTTGGAGTTTTTTAACATTAGGCATAGCCCTTGGAAGTTGGTGGGCTTATTATGAACTTGGATGGGGCGGTTGGTGGTTTTGGGACCCTGTAGAAAATGCTTCCTTCATGCCTTGGTTAATGACTACCGCACTAATACATTCTTTAGTTATGTGTGAACAAAAACAAGTTTTTAAGAATTGGACAATATTGTTATCAATTTTTGCTTTTTCATTAAGTTTGTTAGGAACATTTTTAGTGAGGTCAGGGATATTAATATCTGTACATTCATTTGCAAATGATCCAGCAAGAGGAATATTCATCTTATCATTTTTGGCCCTTATAGTTGGAGGCTCGTTATTTATTTATTTTTTAAATGCATCAGAAATTAAAGATAAAAATAAATTTAATTTAGTTTCAAAAGAGACATTTTTCCTATTGAATAATATTCTACTTGTAACGGCAACTTTTACAATTTTACTAGGGACAATATACCCTTTATTTTTAGATCTTTTAGGTTTAGAAAAAATATCTGTAGGTATTCCATATTATAATTTAGTTTTTCTTCCACTAATGATACCGCTGGTTTTTTTAGCAGGATGCATACCAATATTACAGTTTTCATCGTCAAATATTTCTAAAGTACTTAAAAGCATCATTTTAATATTAATATTAAGTTTCTTAATCCTCTATATTTTTGATAAATACTCTATCCCTATACTTCTTGGTCTTTTCTTATTTTTATGGGTGGTTGTTAATCTTATTTATGATTTGATAAAGCGCATAATTTCAACACAGAGTTTTTCTAATTCAATAAGTAATGTAGGTATGTATTTAGCTCATATAGGTCTGGCTGTTTTTATTCTGGGAGCAACAATTGTTGAAAATAATAAAACTGAAAAAGAAGTTATTATGGGTATAGGGGATACAATAAAGATTAAAGAATATAGTTTTGTCTTTAGAGATATGAAAGAAAAACAGGATACAAACTTTGATGCACTAATAGGAGTGTTTGATGTAGAAAAAGATGGCCAATTAATAACAACATTATTCCCTGAAAAGAGGATTTATTTTTCTAGTGATTTACCTATGACGGAGGCTGGAATCGAGCCCGGATTTACAAGAGATTTATATGTGACATTAGGGAATTTTATTGACCAAGATAAATGGTCAGTGAGGATTTATCATAAACCATTAGTTAGATTAATTTGGCTTGGAGCAATTCTTATGGCCTTAGGTGGCGCTATTAATTCGATTTATAGAAGAAAAAGAAAATCATGAAACATTTATCCCCATTAATATTTTTTTTTGTAATTACAATCTTGCTTTTCTTAGGATTATCAAACAATCCAAATATAATACGATCACCTCTTCTTGGTAAAAAGGTACCAAATTTTCAACTAACTAATATTTCTGAAACAAAGCAGATTAATCAGGAGAGCATACTAGGACATATAAAATTACTGAATGTTTGGGCAAGCTGGTGCGTTGCCTGTATAGAAGAACACCCTATACTAACTGAAATTAATGAAAAGGAATTAATTAAGATATATGGTGTAAATTATAAGGATGAGGCAGGCGATGCATTGGGTTGGTTAAAGATTCATGGTAACCCATATGAAATTAATATCTTTGATTCTGAAGGTACGCTGAGCTTAGATTTAGGAGTTTATGGTGTTCCAGAAACTTTCTTAGTAGATAAAAAAGGTGTTATACGCGCTAAGTACATAGGGGCACTAAATAGAGAAACTTTGTATAATGAAATTTTACCACTTGTAGAGAAAATAAATGCAGAAGAATAAGTCATTAACTTTGATTGTGATATTGTATACGCTTTCTCTGTATCCTATTTTTACAGGCGCACAAGTTTCTAATGAGAATGAGGTTTATAAGAAATTAATTTCAGAATTAAGATGTATGGTCTGTCAAAATCAGAACTTAGAAGAATCAGAAGCCCCATTAGCAGTAGATTTGAAAAATAAAGTTAGGAAAATGTTAAGTGAAGGTAAAAGTGAAGATGAAATAAAAAAATTTTTAGTTGATAGATATAGCTCATTTATTCTTTATGAACCTCCATTCACCAACCAAAATATGTTTCTATGGATTGGCCCCTTTTTTTTCTTGTTAATTTTGACTTATTTTTTATATAGGCGTTACTTTACTCTGAAATGATTTATATTTTATTAATTATACTCTTAGTTTTATATTTTTATTTTTTGTTAACCAATGTTAGTAATGATGAAAAAGTTAATATTAGTAATTTAAGTAAATTTTTTATAATAATTTTATTTATAATCCCATTCTATTTTATATACATGTCTAAGTCTGGCATTCAAGATATAACTGAATATGAGAGAATATTGAAAAAAAATGAAAACATAAGAGTGAATATTGCAAAAATAAAGAAAAGCATACCCAAATTGGAAAGGAAACTTCAGAATGAGCCCAGTTTTTATGATGGTTGGGTAATGCTCGCTCGCTCTTATTCTATTATTGATGATTTAAAATCCTCTATTAACTCATATGAAATAGCATTTACTCTAGATAATACTGACATTAAAGTTTTAAAAGAATATTTAATTGCTCTCAGAACAGATGATAGTAAGAAAAATAAAGAAAAGATTATAGGTGTATATAGTGCATTATTAATGCTCGATAAAGATGATCCTTCCATACTTTTAAATAAACTCCATTATTCAGTAAAGATAAATGAGCCTCAGTTGACTATCAAAACCCTCAATGAAATTATTGATCATCCAAAAATTATAGATAAGGAACGCTACAGGAAAATATTAACTAAGATAAGTAATACACAATTGAAAAATGAATAAATAGTTATTTCTAATCTATAGTAATTCTGTCATCAAAAACAAAACACTTTCCTTTCCATTTCGATTTAGGCATATTTTCATTGATATAATTTATGATACCTCCATCTAGTTGTATAATCTGATTGAATCCAAAATTATTTAATAACATAGCTGCTTTTTCACATCTTATTCCGCCTGTACAGAATATTGCAACTTTATTTTTTTTATCTATATTCTTAAGTTTATCTTGACTAGTTTGTAAATCATTGAAGTTGAGCAAATCTAAACCAATTGCATTTTCAAATGTACCAAGTGCATGTTCAAATTTATTTCTAATATCAAGCAATGTTATGTCTTCATCTAACAATCTATGCCAATCCTCTGGTTTCAATCGAATACTCTTTTCAATAAATTTCTTATCTATATTAAAGCCTATTTTTATAATTTCTTTTTTTATTTTTACTTTTAATCGCTTGAATGCCATTTCTTTTATCATTGATTGATTTATATGTATATTTTTTATATCTATGACTTTGTTTATGAAACTTATCGATTCTTTAATTCTATCTTTTTTTCCACAAATGTTTATATTGATGCCCTCACTTGCTAAAAGCACTGTACCCTTTATGTCTCTTATAGATAGGTAATCATGAATCTTTTGCCTAATAATATCCAGACTATCTAATTCTTTGAATTTATAAAAATTTATTATTATATACATTTACTTTTTTATACACAAAGTCATGCCATCATAAATTGTCAGAATACAATGTTCAACTCTATTATCTTTTTTTATATGTTTATTTAGCGCTTTTATTGATTCAGTACTTTTTGATTTATCACTCTCATCTATAACTTTCCCTTTCCAAATAGTATTATCTATTGCTATTAAACCTCCTTGTTTTAATAGTGTTAAAGAATCCTCATAATATTTTATATAATTATTCTTATCAGCATCTATAAAAATAAAATCAAAAGTATTGTTCATTGATTCAGTAAGATTATTTAATGTAAGACAAGCATCTCCTAAAATTAGTTCTATTTTTTTATCTACTTTAGCAAGCTTCCAATATTTTTTTGCGATTTGGGTATATTCATCGCTGGTATCTAGCGCATACAACATTCCATCACTTGGCAAACCACTTGCGATACAAATTGAACTATATCCAGTAAAAACACCAATCTCTAAACACCTTTTAAATCTTCCAAGTTCGCAGAGCATTTTTAGTAAAACTCCCTGTGCTGCACCAACTTGCATAATTGCTAGAGGACCAAATTTTTTTGTTTCTTTTCTTAATGCTGATAATAAGTCTGATTCAGTGTAACCGACTGAATCTATATAATTTCTAAGAGATGTAGCATCAATACTTAAGGTTTTATTTTGCAACTTAATTTCTTCTTGCTTCAAGCTCAATTATTAGATCGATTGTATCGCCAACTAGATTCTTTTTTACAGCATACATCATACCAAAGTCAGATCTTTTAAAGCTACCTCTCGCAGATATACCCATAACTATTGGTGGATTAAAACCAAACGGATATGGCCCTATCTTATTTATTTTTCCTTTAAGCACAATGTCTTTTGTTATTCCAAGTAGAGTTAATTGACCATTGATAGTAGTTTCATTATCAGTAATTTTTATAATATCTGCAGTGAAAATCATTTGAGGAAATTTTCCTACATCTAAAAAATCTGGGCTTCTTAAATGAGAATCTCTTTTTTCATGATTCGTATAAACACTTGAGGTATCCACAATTATTTTAACGTTTGTAATTTGATTCTGTTTATCATCATGAATAAAATCACCATTTATCTTTCTGAACATACCCAATGTTTTTGCATAACCTGCATGTTCAACTAGAAACCCAAGACTAAAATGCTCTTCATCTATTTCATAATTGTATTCTTGTGAGAAGCACAGAGTAGGAAATAAAATAATAGCCAAAATATATTTATTGAGTACTTTCATTTTTAAATTCTCTATTATTCATATATAACCAAATTATATCTTTTAAAAAAGAGAAAGTAATTAATAAAATTGAAGAAATGATGGCCGCCATTATTAAGGATTTATTCAAATCAGATAAATGGCAGCAGATTAAAAGGATACTCACACCTGAGCATATAAATTTCCTCCTAAAACTTTCGGGCAGAGATGAATTAAGCCATTCAAACCTAAACTGTAATATAAAAAAAACATATCTAAATAGAGGTATTAAAAATACATACAAACCTACATTGAAATTTTTGTATAATGAAAAGGTCAGCAGACAAAGAAGGAAAGTGTCTATTTCTAAATCAAACTTTTTTCCGAACTCAGAAACCTGATTTAAGAATCTTGCTAAAAAACCATCTATAGCATCAAGTATAAGAGAAATAAAAAATATAAAGGCTAGCACATTCGTATAATTATTTCTGTCATTAACAATATTAAATGATTCTATATTAATAATAATGGAAAGCAGAAGAATATTAATTATAGTCCTGCTATATGTAATGATTGAAGCATAAGTAAAAGATTTTTGAGAGTATTTGATATGAAAATAAAATATAATCAACGAAATAATTAAAAAAAATAATGTATTTTGTAGTAAAATATAAAAGGTTAATAAGTCCTGAAAAACTATAAATGATATTAAAACTAGATATATATAACCAAATAAAATGTAATTTATTATATTTTGTTTCATTAATTATTAATACTACAAACAATATAAAAATACTATCAAAATGAAAAAAATTAATGTTAAGTCTTTTTGGATAAAAAAAAGGAATTCAGGTTTTATAAAAAAACATATTATAAATCCACCAAAAAAATCTGAGGTGCTTATTAAAACAATTTATTCTGGAATAAGTTTTGGTACAGAAAAAATTGTATTTACTGGATCTGTGCCTAAGAGTCAAATTAAAATGATGAGATGCCCACACCAAGAAGGTGAATTTGGTTCTGATGTGAAGTATGGCTATATGAATGTAGGCAAAGTAATTGAAGGCTCAAAAGAATTTAAAGATAAATTTGTTTATACATTATTTCCACACCAAGATTTTTTTGTACTGAGAGAAGAAGAATTAGTTATTATTCCTTCATCCGTACCAAAGAAAAGATGTCTCTTAACTGCAAACATGGAAACAAGTTTGAATGCTATTTGGGATACATTGCCAAGCCCTGGGGATAAAGCAATTGTTATAGGGGCAGGTATAGTAGGTATATTAACGGCATATCTTCTTAAATCAATAAAAGGTATGGATGTAACAATTATAGATACTGATAAAGTTAAGGCTAAGTATGCTAAACATTTTGGAATAAATTTTCAAGATAGAATTCGTAAATGCCCTAAAGCTAATTTTATTTATGAATGTTCAGGTAATCCAAATGTCTTGAATTCCCTATCAACTTTATCTGAAGAAGAAGCCACAATTTGCATTTTGAGCTGGTATGGTAATCAGATTTCTAAAAATAAATTCGGTGAAGATTTCTTGTCAAAGAGATTAAAAATAATTTTTTCTCAGGTCTCAAAGATTCCACAGAACCGTATTAAACAATGGAATAATAAATCTAGAAGGGAGCTTGCAATAGGATTATTAAGTGATAAAAAATTAGATAAATTAATAGAAAAAAAGGAAATTAAGTTTGCTAATTTGGAAAAATTTTTTAAGAATAATAAGGGTAAAAACTATATGTGCAATGTAGTTTCATATAATTAAAATGTTTGAAGTAAAAATTAGAGATCATTTATTTATAGCGCATAGTCTGAAAGATGATTTTTTTGGTGATGCAAAAAATCTACATGGCGCCACTTATGTAATAGATCTAATTATATGTTCTGAAGACATAGATGAAAAAAATGTAGTAATAGATATAGGCCTTGCATCAGATATATTGAAAAAATGTATTTCTACTTATAATTATAAAAACCTTGATGATATTAAAAAGTTCTCAAACTCAATAACCACTACAGAGTTTATGTCAAAAGTTATAGTAGATGACTATGTTTTGGAACTTAAGAAAATAAATTTTAATACTGAAAATTTAATATCAATTAAAGCTATACTCAACGAATCACATATTGCATCTGCTTCCTATATGAAAAATTTTAAGTAATGAAAAAGTTTTTTTTCATTATTCCGGAATTTCCTGAAACAGTAACTGGAGGAACACTATACGATCTAACTTTATTAGGAGAATTAAGGAATAAATATTTTCCTATAAAAAAAGTCTCTGTGAATTTTACACCAAAGAGAAGTAATTTACGTATCCTATCAAGAATATTTAATTTACCAAAGAACTCTACTTTATGTATTGATGGTCTCTTAGCTCCCTATCTTAAGAATAGTATAAAAAATCTTTGTGAAAAATTTAATATTATCCTTTTAATTCATCATCCAGTAACGCAAGAAAATAATATTCAGCCACTTTTAAACTTAAAGGATTACTTTGTTGAAAGGAGCATATTTAATAAAAAATTAAAAATTATTACGGTCAGTAAGTTTATAAAAAAACAATTATATAAATATACAAATAATTTTAAAATTATCCATGTTGCTGAACCAGGTATAGAGGAAGTTTTTTTTGAAGATTATGAGTACAAAAATACAAGAAATATCATTGCTATTGGTAATATTATACCAAGAAAAGGATACCATCTTCTTTTAGAAGCTTTATCAGATGTATCAGAAGATTGGTTTTTAACTATAGTTGGAAATTATGATATTAATAAATCATATTTCCAAACCTTAAACTCGAAAATAAAAAAATATAAAATGCATAATAAAATTAAATTTACTGGAGTTATTCCAAGAGAAGAAATGATAGAACGTATGCGTAATTCAAAATTATTTGTTTTACCTACATTATTTGAAGGATATGGAATGTCGATACTGGAAGCTGCTATCATGGGATTACATGTGATAACAAGCGATTTACCTGTTTTAAGAGAATCTCTAAAGGGTAAAAATGTACAGTTTATAAATTGTTTACAACAATCAGCGCTTTCTTCAGCCATCCAAGATAGTCTTAAAAATGATTATCCATATAAAAGTACAGCAGATAAATATATGCATAGTTGGTCGAATACCAGAAAAAAATTTCTAGAGGCTGTAAATGGAAAAAAATAGATTTAATGAATCATGGTTAACTGAAAGAGAATTTTTTGATCATCAATCCAGAAGTAATCTATTGATGAATGAAATAAAAAAGGATTCGAAGGTAATAAATAATCTTGTTGATTTAGGTTGTGGCACAGGATCTTTCTTAAGATGGTATATTTGTAAAAAGCTGACTTTTGATACTGGAATGCTTATAGACAATGATCGAAAACTATTAAATTCAATAGGTCCTATTTTTAGAAGGTTTTTTAAAGATAAAAACTGCACAATAAAAAAATTAGATACTAATAAATATCAGTTTTTTGATTTATCATTTCAGCAATCATCTAAAATATTATTAAATAATAAAGATCTATTTAATTTATCTTTTAAATTTAATCAGTATGATTTAATAAGCCTTTCAGCACTTGCTGATCTTTTATCAAAAAAATATATAAAGAAACTATTATCAAGTGTGGATAAAGACAAATATATATATTTTTCATTATGTTTCAATGGGAAGATTAAATGGCTACCTACAAATGAATTTGATAAATATATAACTAGACAGTTTAATCGACACCAAATACAGAATAAAGGCTTTGGCATTGCATTGGGTAGTGAGAATATTAAGTATATTGAATCAATAGCAAAAGAAAAATCTTATTCCTTTTTTAAAAAAGACTCTTCTTGGAAGATTGATACATTTTCTAATAAATCAAAACTATTTCAACAGAAATATCTTCGAATAGTTTCAAATGCATTAAAAAATGATGACAGAACAGATAAGAATATTCTTAAATTATGGATATCAAAAAGAATGGAGTTAATAAAAAGTAAAAAATCAAAGCTAAATGTTGGGCATAATGATATTTTAATTAAGACATGAAAAAATTTTTTATAATAATAAAATATTTAATTTCTCTTGGACTTTTATACTTAATATTTAAAAATTATGGCAATGATTTTCTAAGACTTATCCAAGTAATAGAATTAAAGTATATAGCTATTGTTATTGTTATCAGTATTTTACAATATATATTTTCAGCATACAGATGGATGTATATTTCTAAATTTACTAATTTAGAGATATCATTTTCTTATTCATTAAAATTTTATTATATTTCAAATTTCTTAAATAATGTCCTACCTGGAGGAATTTTGGGTGATCTATATAGGATATATCATACCTCAGAGGATAAAAGAAAATTGATAGAATTAGGAAAATCATTTCAATCTGTTTTATTTGAAAGACTTTCTGGACAATTAGTCTTATTCATAGTTTTTTTGACTTCGCTGACATTTTATTTTCTTTTTTATGAAAAATATGTTGCTTTCTTTTACTTACTGTTAATGATGTCTATAATAATTATTATTGGAAAACTACTCTTAAGAAAAAAATTTAAGAACTTCTTTAAAAGAAATATTTTTGGCAAAAACTTTTCATCAATATTTTCTGGATCTATATTTTGGCAACATTTTTTCTATTCATTCTTTGTAATATCATCATATATTTCAATATATGTCATAACTGCTTTATCGTTAAAACTTAATATAGACTATTTCTCTTTTCTTGTTTTTACTCCTTTGATACTTTTTTCTATGAGTATTCCAATTAGTGTTGGAGGGTGGGGTGTTAGAGAAGTGACAGCATTGTTGGTATCATTTTTGTTGGGTCTATCAGCTAGCGCGAGCGTTACTGTTTCAATAGTTTATGGCCTTCTTAATTTCCTATGCTCTCTACCTGGTTTAATCTTTATGTATTATATGCCGACTAGATGACGGGTTCTATATCACACAGTATGTCATTTTCCATTTTGAAGTATTGAATTTTATGCCTCTTAAAATCTTTAATAAATTTTTTCTTTTCAATTAGAAAACTATTCTTGCCATCACCAACCACAACAGGTGATATACATAAATGTAATCTATTCAATATACCGTTCTTATAAAAATTTGATATTGTATAACCTCCGCCTTCTACAAAAATAATTCTTTTATTTAATTTTTTAAATAAAGAAATTAGGTTATTTGATTTAAAACCGTTTTTTGATGCTGATATATAAAAAGAATTTTTCTTCTCTTTAGTTTTATTAGAAACTATCTTAAAACTATTGTTATCAGGATTCTTAAAAACCTTTTCTGTTCCTTTTATTTTATTTTTAGGATCAAGAATAAGCCTCATGGGATTATTACCTTTGACCAATCTTGTTGTAAGCATAGGATTATCATATAAGACTGTATTTGCTCCGACCAAAATTACATCCGAGATAGCTCTTATACGATGAATATGTTCTATATTAGCTTTACAGCTAATATATTTTGATTCACCAGAATGTGTTGCAATGAAACCATCTAAGGTCTGTGCAAGATGGCCAATAATATAGGGGTTTTTGTTATTTAGAATTATTGGTAAAAATATATCAAACAACTCTTTAATTTTATCATTAACATGAAAATTCTTTTTTATAATTTTTCTCTTGCTGAAGTCATAAGTAAAAGCATTCTTATTATTTTTTATTATAATTGTTTTCGCTGCTTTTTTATTTTGATTAAATGCAGACTTGGCATTTAAAATTAGTGACCATGCTTGATTTTTTGTTATACTAAGTTTATTAAATAATTTTTTTTTACTATATGTCATTTTTTAAATACTTTATAAAAAGCACTATAATTGGTTCATTAATTTTGGTTCCTCTTCTTATATTCATCTATTTTACTCAAGGATATGTATCGAATTATAATTTTGTAATTGGTGCAGTTGGTTATTTTATAGCTACTATGCAAAATATAGGTCCTTTTTATGTCGTAATTCTTTGTTATTTAACTGGTATATTGGCACAATTTTTTAGTCGAAACCTTACATTCAATGGTATTGATTGATTTAAAGTATAGTTGGGTTTGGTGAGTCTCCATAGACTTCTTCTGGATCAAAAACTTTCTCTTTTTCAGTAAAAACTAATTTAATATCCCCATTCTCTAACTTTACTTCCCTATAAAAGCAGGAATTGTATCCAACATGACAACTAGCATTGCCTTCAACTTTAACTTTTAACCAAACGCAATCCTGGTCATCATCGATGAGAATTTGTTCAACTTTTTGCACAAAACCGCTCGTAGCCCCTTTATGCCAAATACATTTACGAGTTCTACTATAATAATAAGCCTCTTTATTTTTTATTGTAAGTTTTAAGGCTTCATCATTCATATATGCATGCATTAGTAATTTATTAGTTTTGAAATCAGTAGTAACAACAGGTATTAGCCCTTCAGGATTGAACTTTGGTCTAAGCTCATTTCCTTCCTCGACATCTTTTACTGATTTTCTCTCTTTAAACATCTATGTACTCCAAACCTTATTTCCTTTTTTTGAAAATCTTCTTACCTTTAAAATGAGATTTCCAAATAAAGGATTTTCCACAATAATAGCATTCTATTTTACCATCTTCTTGCCTAACATTAAGATAAATTTTTGGATGCGCACCAGTTTTAGAATCTCCAGAACATTCAACTGTCTTTTTGTTATCATCAATCAATGTTATGTTTGAAACTCTGGCCATAATTAAACGGATGAAAAATCACCAAGCTTAAGTAGTCTTTCACGAAATTTTTCCTTAATTTCTTCTGTCAAAGAATCTATATCCAAAGCTATTTTCATTTGATCAATATTTTTTATATCTTTATATAGAAGTTGCATAATTTCAAAAACAGTCATACTATTTTTTTCTTGCTTTGTGATAGTAATTTCATCTCCTTCAGAAATTTTCCCAGGCTTTATTACTTTCATGTATGCTCCTACATTCCCACTTTGAGAAAATAATTGAGGAAATTTACGCTCTTTCATCTTAATGCCAAGCTTGTAACAAGGAATTCTAGGCTGTGTAATTTTTAATATACAATCTGATACTGTAATTTCATCTCCTATAAATAAAGTTCTTTCATCAAAATTATCAATAGTGAGATTTTCTCCAACCAAACCATACTCATTAGAATAATCCTGATTCATTTGTTGCGACCATGTTTGATAATGTGAATATGAATACCCATAAACTGCTTTTTCATAACCCCCATGGACAGTCAAATCTGCTTGTTTGTCACCAATTATGCCATTTTCTGTTATTTCAACCTCACCTTTAACAGGTTTTTTATATATACTTGACACAAGTTCTTTATTGTTAAAGACTATTTTCTTTGGTTCTGAAATATTGATTGATAAAATCTTCATACGTAGATTGTTAAAAAATAATTTTTAGACAAATATTTGCCCATAGAAAAGGATAACTTAAGATGAGAATATATACAATCAATTGGATTTTATTAATAATTTTATCCGCAATATGGGGTGGGGCCTTTACTTTAAATAAAGAGGCGTTAAATAATTTCACACCAGAATTGATTGTGACTGGTAGATTACTCATAGGTAGTTTTATCTTAGTTTTATTAGTTTATTTGATCCAAAAGAGAATTAAATTTGAATTTAAACAGCTGAAGTATTTTTTAGTCATGAGTATCATTGGTATTGTGGTTCCTTTTTTATTTATTGCACATGGGCAAAAAAATATTGATAGTGCTCTTGCTGGAATTTTAATGGCTACTATGCCAATTTCAACACTAATCTTAGCTCACTTTTATTTGAGCGACGAAAGTATGACAAGAAAAAAACTAATTGGTTTTATTCTCGCATTTTTAGGGATAGTAATTTTAATTTTGCCTGATAAAATTGATTTTCAGACGAAATATCTAGACAACTTATATTCACAACTCATGGTAATATTTGGTGCAATTCTATATTCTGCAGCTGCGGTGTATGGAAAGCTATATAAAAATACTGATGCTCTAAATGCCTCTACCGGAACAATATTTTTTTCAGCCATCATAATGTTTATCTATCTTTATTTTTTTATCACTATTGATGAAAAATTTGTTATGGCCTTTAGCTCCATACCAATTATTCTTTTAGGTGTTTTTTGTACTGCTATTGCAACTATTTTATACTTTCAAATTTTACAAACATCTGGTGCTTCCTTTTTATCAATAATGAATTATTTAATCCCTGCATGGGCAATTATTTTCGGTGTCATATTCTTTAATGAAAAGATACTCTGGAACTACTTTTTTGGTTTATTTATTATAATCCTAGGAATAAAAATTTCACAAAAGGATGTTGAGTTAGATCAAGAACAAAGAAAATAGTCTTGTCTTATTCATGTAACCTATTATACGATATAAAAGAGTTCTTACTTTATTATATTATTTGAGGAGTATTTAATGGACAAGCATGAAAAAATAGAGGCAGCTACATTTCAAAGAATAGTGCAGCATTTGAGAGATAATCCTGATGTACAAAATATAGACCTTATGAATCTGGCAAATTTTTGTAGGAACTGTATTTCTAAATGGTATGTTGCAGAATCAGAAAAGTTTGGTGAAAAGATTTCTTATGATCAAGCTAGGGAACTAGTTTATGGGATGCCGTACGAAGATTACAAACAAAAACATCAGAAGGAAGCAACAAAAGAACAACTTGAAAAATTCAATGAGAAAAATAAAAGAAAGTAATGCTGATTTAAGTGATGAAGACTTAATGAGGTATAACAGACATATTCTTCTCCCCGAAATAGATATTCAAGGACAGAACTTATTACTAAATAAGCATGTTGCTTTGATTGGATTAGGAGGTTTAGGATGCCCCATAAGTTATTATCTTGCCTCATCAGGCATTGGAGCAATAACAATAATAGATAGGGATGAGGTTGATATTACTAATTTGCAAAGACAAATACTTTATACAAGCGATGATTTAAAAAGAAGAAAAGTGGATGTAGCTTATGAAAAAATGTTAGCACTCAATCCAAGTATTAATATACACAAATTAGACAATGAAATTAATCGATCTACGGACATCAATATTTTTAATAATTTTGATTTAGTTATAGATGCTACAGATAATTTTAAAACAAGAAGTATACTCAATGAATTCACGCTTAAAACTAAAAAACCGTTAATAATGGGAGCAGCAATCCAAATGTCTGGACAAGTATCTGTTTTCAGAAATGATTTGGAGGGTATGCCTTGCTATAATTGTTTATACGGAGATTTAGAGAATGAAACAACTAGCTGCTCAGAACAAGGTGTTCTTTCTAGCCTGACTGGTGTTGTAGGTTCAATACAGGCAACAGAAGCTATAAAAGTTTTACTTAATATTGGAGAGTCTTTGGAAAGCAAACTTTTAATAATAGACGTAAAGTTTTCAAATTATAAAGTTATAAAATTAACCAAAGATGGTAACTGTAAAATATGCAATCACAATTAGTAGATAAACTAAATAGAAATTTTGATTACTTACGTATATCGATTACTGATAAATGTAATTTTAGATGTAAATACTGTATGCCAAAAGAGAATTTTGGTAGAGATTATCAGTTCCTAAAAAGAGACTCACTATTAACATTTGAAGAAATAATACGTGTGGTTCAAATATTAGAGCCAGTAGGTTTAAAAAAAATTAGGTTAACAGGTGGTGAACCGCTTCTTAGAAAGAATATAGAAAATTTAGTTAAAGGTATCAAATCATGTTCACATATTCAAAAAATTTCAATGACAACAAATGGATCGCTTTTTGATGAAAATATTGCTAATAAACTTAAAGATAGTGGTTTGGATGAAATTACAATCAGCTTAGATTCTCTCAATAAAAAAACTCTCCAACACTTAAACTCATCAAATATCCATTATAAAAAAGTAATGAACGCCATTGATCTAGCTATACAATATTTTGGCTTTGTAAAAATAAATATGGTTGTGGTGAAAGGTATTAATGATTCTGAAATAATCAGTATGGTTGATACTTTTAGAGATTCCAATATTCAATTGAGATTCATCGAATATATGGATGTAGGCGAAACAAATGATTGGGATAAGACAAGAGTAGTAACTTCGAATGAGATAATAAAAATAATCCAGAAAAAACATTCAATTATAAAGATTAATCAAGAAAAAAATTCTACATCAGAAAAATGGAAATTTACTGATGATTTGGGTGAGTTAGGGTTTATTTCATCTATTTCAAAACCTTTTTGTTCAAACTGTGTCAGAGGAAGATTATCTGCAGATGGCAAGTTTTATAAATGCCTTTTTTCTACATCTGGTTATGACTTAAGATCTTTATTGCGAAATGAAACAGATGATGAAGAAGTCCTTAATTCTTTTAAATCACTTTGGATTAATAGAGATGATAGGTATTCGGAATTAAGGCATTTTGATAAGGCCGATAAAAACAAAATAAATAAAATTGAAATGTCTTATATTGGTGGTTAATATACTTATATGTTCAATAAGTATATAAGCTATATTTTTTATATAATTGGTATATTAGCTGGTTATTTAGCTAGCTATGAGTTTCTACTTCAACTTGCTCCAGATCATGGAATTATAGTATTAGCTGGGTGGTTTGTTGTAACAGCTATGTTTTTCCCCCTTGCTCCCTTCTATCCTGGAATAGCGCTTGGTGACTGGACTTATGCAATAGTTTGTTTTACTGCGATTGCTATTGGAGTTATGTTTGGAAATAGGGCACGAAAACTGAAGACATAAAACATAATAGTTTGAAATTCTACCTAAAGTGATTAATTTGGTTGATTATCATTAATTTTATAACTATTATACACGAGCAAATATATGAAAATACATGTCAGATATTTTGCAAATATAAGAGATTTAATTGGAAAGGATTCTGAAAGAGTGAATGTAGGAGTTGGTGCAACAGCAGAAGGAGTTTGGAATCGAATTACTGATGGTAGTGGAATACCTAAAAATATTTTGATTGCAGTTAACCATGAGTATGTTAGTGCCAGACACGTTTTAAAAGATGGAGATGAACTTGCGTTTTTTCCTCCTGTTACTGGCGGATAATTATGAAAATAGAAATAATCACAGAACAATTTGATCCATGGCAGTTACTGGTTGATTATAAGAAAAATCAACTTCAAAACGATAGTAAAATTGGAGCTTCTTCAATTTTCTTAGGTACGATGAGAGATTTTAATGACGACGAAGACATTAAAAGTATGGAGCTAGAACATTACCCTGGCATGACTGAAAAATACTTAACTAAATTAGTTAATGATTCAATAAAAAAATTTAAAATCATAGATGGGTTAGTAGTACATAGAGTTGGTATACTGAAACCAACGGACCCTATTGTATTAGTTGCTACTTGGTCTGAACATAGAGATAATGCCTTCAACGCAACGAGAGAAATTATGGAGTCTTTAAAATCTGAAGCGCCATTTTGGAAAAAAGAAACAACCAATAATGGTTTCAGATGGGTTGAACCTAAAAACCAGAGTGAAGAAACTGTAAATGAAAGCTAAAAAAGTTGTCCT
>CAYFEQ010000015.1:0-18762 GCA_964342155.1 uncultured Ectothiorhodospiraceae bacterium
GCTGCAAGTTTGAGTTCGTTGTTTTTTAAAGCAAGTTTTACCCCTCTATACTGCTCGTTTGAAAGTATTGCCATCTGTTGTAGGGAGTGCTTTAGTGCTGCTTTTTCAATAGTGAGTAGGTTTGGCAGATTGTCTGGCACTACTTTTTGATATTCTGGGTAGTTGCCTTCAATGAGCCTGCTTGTAACCAAAAACCGCCCAGTTTTAAAGGAAATTTGTTTATTTGTAGTGCTAAGTTCTACTAAGTTCTCTTTATTGTCCTTATCTCCTGCTAAAATTCGTTTAAGTTCTAAAATACATTTTCTTGGAATAATCGCGGTAAAGTCTCCTGTTTTGTCCAACCCTTTAGTTTCAGAAATTGCTAGCCTGTGGCCGTCTGTTGCAACAGCTGTAAGGCTGTCACCTTCTTTTTTCAAATACAGGCCGTTAAGATAGTGTCTGGCGTCCTGCGTTGCCATAGAAAAAGCTGTTTGGTTAAACAAAGATAAGAGCTTATCGGCATTAATTTTTAAAGGGTCTGCCTCTTCGCTTTTTCCCATGTGAGGGAACTCTGAAGCATCCATAGCTGTAAGCACAAATTTACTCTTACCTGAAGATATTGTTGTTTTGTTGTCTTCAAAATTAAAAGACAGCTCATCTTTCCCTTCAAGAGATTTAACCATGTCGTAGAGCTTTCGAGCATTCATTGTTGTTTCTATTTCACCAGTCCCCTCAAAAGTATCTTCTGAGCAAACTTCAACCTCTAGATCTGTTGCTGAAAGAAAAATACTGCCAGCAGAAACCTTCAAATAGACATTTGCAAGAATAGGCATATTCTGCTTATTTTCAGCAACGTTACAAACATTTCTAAGAGATTCGAGGATATTTTCAGTACTAAAAGTAATAATCATATATAAATTGTTATAGTTGTTATTATACACGATAGTTTTAAAATTTTATTTCATGTTCTTGCCTTTTTGCTGTTGGTTGATTGTTATTTTGGCTTTATTCTGAATGAGCTGCCACTGTGGAAAACTTGTGCTTAATTATTCGGCACAGGCTTGTGCACAAGATATCAACAGTCAGAACCTTAATTATTAAGAGAGTGTACGAGGTTTTTGTAATCTTGCTCTACTGAGGAAGAGGTAGTCTTAAGGCTTGAGATCTTTTTGCAGGCATGCAGAACTGTAGTATGGTCCCGGCCACCAAAGGCATCTCCAATGCTGGGTAAACTGTGTGTTGTAAGGTCTTTAGACAGAAACATTGCCATATGCCTCGGCATGGTGACCCTCCTGTCTCTCTTAGATGAAAGTAAATCGCTCACTCTAATCTTATAATATGCGGCAACAGTCTTTTGAATGTGTTCTATCGTAAGTTGTCGTTCTTGTAAAGAGAGTAAATCTCTAAGGGCTTCTTTTACAAAATCTAAAGAGACCTGCTCTCTTTTAAAGTGTGCCGTTGCTAAAACTCTTCTTAGGCATCCCTCTAGCTCTCTTACGTTAGAATAGATATTTTTTGCAAGGAAAAAAGCTACATCATCAGGTATTTGTGCGCCCGAGAACTCAGCCTTACTATGGATAATAGCAACTCTGGTTTCTAAGTCAGGAGGATCTATTGAAACAACATTGCCCCACACCAATCTAGACTTGAGCCTTTCTTCTAAACCCTCAATTTCTTTTGGATATTTGTCTGAAGTTAAAACAACCTGTTTTTTATATTCAAAAAGCGAATTAAAGGTATGAAAAAACTCTTCCTGTGATCTTTCTTTCCCAACAAAGAACTGTATATCATCAAGAAGAAGCGCATCAACAGAGCGATAGAAATTTTTAAAGTCCTCCATCTTCCCATGTCTTAGAGCAGAAACCATATTTTGAACAAACCTTTCAGAATGCAAGTATACAACACGTTTTTTAGGAGACTTTCTCATGATTTCGTTACCGATTGAATGCAACAAGTGTGTTTTACCAAGGCCAACCCCACCATAGATGTAAAGAGGATTATATTGGCCAAGGTTAGCAACAATAGACTCCCCCGCAGCTTTAGCAAGCTGGTTTGACTTACCTTCAACAAAATTATCAAAGATCAAAGACTCATTAAGGTTTGTAGAAAAACTTGATTTTCTCACCGGCAAGATTATTTCAGGCGGAGAAGAAGACAACGGTCTAGCAAGAGACAAAAGAACTTTATCAACTTGATTAGGGCTTAAGTCCATTACAGTTTGCTGTATGAGAGCAAAGAAATTTTTTTGGACAGAGTCCTGGATGAATTTATTAGGGGCATGGATATTAAGCGTTTTGTCGTCTAGACTTACTTTTAGAGGATGAAGCCACAGCTTCATTTGTTTTTCAGTAAGGACACGCTCGAACGCCTGAAGACATTTGTCCCATAGTGTTGTGTTATTATTCATATTGAGTGACCAAGGCCAGAGTACAATATCTCATAAAAAAAAATAAATTTAAATATTGACAAAGAAATATATAATCTGGACTATATACGGACGGGAAAAAAGCAATGAAGAGAACATACCAGCCAAGCAACATAAAAAAGAAAAGAAAGCATGGATTTCGCTCCAGAATGAAGACTGCTTCTGGCAGAGCCATTCTTAATTCTAGAAGAGCCAAAGGCCGAAGCACGCTTTGCCCATAAAAGATAAAAAAAAGAGACACTCAGTGTTTTTTAAAATTGATTCTAAGACTCTCAGCTCCTTCAAGAAGGGAAAAAAAATCACTGGAGCAACACAAAACATTTTTTACAAAGATAACAACGAAGAAAATTCTCGTCTTGGCATATTAATACCTAAAAAAACTATCTCTTTAGCAGTTATGAGGAATAAATTACGTAGAAAAATAAGAGAAGATTTTAAAAAAGAGCAAAAAGTCCTATTTGCTTATGATATCCTCGTTGTAATCAAACAAAAAATTGACACATTAAAAATTAATATTGATAACACCTATGTCCAAGAATGGAAAAAATTGAAAAAATCTTTATTAAAATAATCACACTTCCCATAATTTTATATATAAAGTGTGTTTCACCTTTTTTAAGACCTAGCTGTAGGCACCAGCCGACATGTTCAGCCTATTGTCTTGAAGCTTTCCAAAAAAGAGGAGTCTTTGTTGGGGCCGTTCTTTCATTAAAGCGCATATTTAATTGCAGACCAGGTGGCACATTTGGTTATGACCCTGTTCCGCAACACAAAAAAACACAAAATGAATAACAGACTTTTTTTATACAGCGCCCTTACCTTTATCATAATTCTTTTGATTGATGCATGGGACAGAGACTATTCTCAGCCATCAACAGAAACAACTATCATTCAAAACGAAATACCTGAAACAAACATAGAGCTTGAACAAGAAACAACAGTACAAACAACTGTGCCAGAAACAAATGAAAAATATGGCAAAGATTTTGTTACTGTTATAACAGATAAACAAAATTTAAAAATTAGTTTATTAGATGGATCTATTATATATGCTGAATTACTGGATTATACAAAATCTCAAGATAAAAGCTCTGGCAACATTCTTTTATTAGATGCGACAAAGAAAAATTATATTGCAAAAATAGGAGCACAAAACAAAAACAAACAAAACCCAGCATCTTTTTCTTCACCAAAAAAAGTCTATCAAATGTCTAGCGCTGGTTCGATGGATGTTGTGCTAGAAGGAAGAACAGACGATGGGAGTATAATTTTAAAAACATACGCTTTTGTAGAAAACTCTCACTTAATAACAGTAAAGCAAAAAATCTTTAACAATAGCAAAGAAACTTCTTTCTGGAGACAGTATAACAGCATAGAAAGAAGCGAAGGGGGATCTAATTCAAATCAGTTTTTGTATACATATACCGGGGCAGCATATTATGACTATGAAGAAAAGTTTGTAAAAATTGATTTTGATCAGATTCAAGATACAGCTCTTTTAAAACCACTCAATTCTGGGTGGATTAGTATGCTTGAACACTATTTTTTAACTGCTTGGATTCCTTATCCTAACAAAGAAAAATCTAATGCAACCGTGTATACAAAATTTGTTCCAAACGGGACCCAAAAAATTTACTTAATAGGCTCGGTTAATGATTATCAAGAAATCCGTCCAAACACAGAGAAGCAATTCATAAGTCGTCTATATATTGGCCCTAAAAACCAGAAAGAACTCGAATCTATTTCTGAAAATTTAGTACTAACAGTTGATTATGGATCATTAACTTTTATAGCCGCTCCCTTGTTTTGGATTTTAGAAAAACTGTTTTTTATTTTTGGTAACTGGGGTTGGGCGATTGTTTTTTTAACGATACTTATAAAACTTTTGTTCTTCAAACTCTCTGAGACAAGCTATAGATCTATGGCTAAAATGAAAAAGTTAACGCCTAGAATGCAATCATTAAAAGAAAGATTTGGCGAAGATAAAAAGAAGTATAGTGAAGCCTTAATGCGTATGTACAAGGAAGAAAAAGTAAATCCACTAGGTGGATGCCTCCCGATACTCATTCAAATACCAGTCTTCATAGCCTTATATTGGGTTTTAATAGAAAGCGTAGAAATGAGACAAGCCCCATTTGTTGCCTGGATCACTGACTTATCAAGCGCAGATCCATTATTTATCCTCCCAATAGCAATGGGGGTATCTATGTATATACAACAAAAACTTAATCCTACACCTGTAGAGCCGATGCAACAGAAAATTTTTATGTTCCTTCCAGTTATTTTTACATTCTTGTTTGCAACATTTCCATCAGGACTAGTTTTATATTGGTTAACCAACAACATATTATCAATTGGCCAACAATACGTTATAAATAAAAGAATTATTAGTTCTTAAGAGCTATGAGTACCGAGAAAACTATTGCTGCTATTTCAACGCCACCAGGAAACTCGGGGATAGGAGTAATAAGAGTTTCTGGGTGTGAAGTCCCAAACCTGATAAAAAAAATTTTTAAAAAAGACCTTTCACCAAGAGAAGCAACACTAAGAAAAATTTACAATCAGGATGGCATGGTTATAGATAAGACAATTGCTATCTACTATAAAAAACCAAAATCATACACGGGTGAAGATATGTTAGAAATACACACTCATGGAAACCCAATAATATTAGATGCAATTTTAGAAAGCATAATTGGAAAATCAATTCAACATGCAAAGCCTGGTGAGTTTACAGAAAAGGCATTTTTAAATGGGAAAATTGACTTAGTTCAGGCTGAAGCAGTATCAGACTTAATAACATCAAGAACTCTAGCATCAGTTAAAGGAGCTTATAATTCATTGAGTGGTGTTTTTTCAAAAAAGATCTTAGAGGTTAACGAAAATATTCTGGAGCTTAGGGCAAAAATAGAATCAACAATAAATTTTCCTGATGATCAAATCCCAGAAAACGAAAGTGAAACATTAAAAAAAGATCTAACAACCATTGTAAAAAAAATAGACAAAATAGCTTTTGTTGCAAATCATGGGATAAAACTTAATAAGCAAAATATTTTCTGTGTAGCAGGGCAACCAAATGTAGGCAAGTCATCATTGATCAACTCAATGTTAGGACAAAGCTCATCAATAGTGTCAAACACACCTGGGACTACTAGAGACTCAATACAATATGAGATGCAATATGGGAATTACTCATTCATAGTCATTGATACGGCTGGGCTTAGAGAGTCAGGGGATCAAATTGAAAAAGAAGGAATGAAAAAAACTAAGGAAGCAATTCAAAAGTCAGACAATGTATTTTATGTTGTAGATGATCAAATTGGTTTGACCGAAAAAGATAAAAAAATTATTAGCAAATTTCAAATAAAAAATTATGACTTAATTTTTAATAAAATTGATCTTACTAAAAAACCCCCAGGCCTTAAAAGAGAAAAAATAAATGAGATCTATTTGTCAGCAAAGAACGGAGTTGGTATGAACAATATTGTAGAATTGATTAAAGGAAAAAGCAGCCAAAACATAGTAACAGAAAATAATGTAACTGCACGAAGGAGGCACCTAGAATCAGCAAAGAACGCTTTAGCCTCACTTTACAATGCCCAGGAATATCTTGATAATGATGAATTGGAATTAATAGCAGAAGAACTTAGATTAGCTCAAGAACAGCTTTTTGAGATAACTGGAGGCGATAGTACAGAGGAGCTTCTCTCTAAGATTTTTTCTGAATTTTGTATAGGTAAATAAATGAAGGAATATGGAGTAATTGTTATTGGTGGTGGTCATGCCGGATGCGAAGCGGCGCATGCTGCTGCGAGAGCAGGGGTTAAAACATTATTAATAACTATGAGAAAAGAATCCATTGGGCAAATGAGTTGTAACCCTGCCATAGGAGGCATTGGTAAGTCTCATTTAGCAAGAGAGGTTGATGCATTAGACGGGCTAATGTGTAAAACAGCGGATAATTCGGCATTACAAAGAAGAACGCTCAATTCAAGAAAAGGACCAGCAGTCAGAGCAACAAGAATCCAAACCTGTCGGGATGCATACAAACAAAATATGCAAGCATATATTAATAACAGGGAAGAACTTGATGTTTTGGAAGCATCTGTTACATCACTAATAATAGATGGAAATACAACAAGAGGAGTTATTACTGATGATGGAAGAAAATATTATAGTATTTCTGTGATTATGACAGTAGGAACTTTTCTTGGGGGCAAAATCCATATTGGAGAAAAAAGTTTTTCTGCTGGGAGAGCAGGAGATAAAGCATCAAATGATTTAGAAAAATTTTTTTTTGAACACCCTTTCAAAATTGGAAGACTAAAGACAGGAACACCACCGCGCATTAAAAAACACAGTATTAATTTCAGCAGGCTTGAAATTCAACATAGTGAGATAGGCCAGCCTCACATATCATATTTATATGATCACTATGGACTGGCATCCAAAAACATTAATCAAATACCATGTCACATCACATACACAAATAAAGAAACACACGGAATAATCAAAAACTCAAAAAAATTATCACCTATGTATAATGGCAAGATAAATTCAATAGGCCCTAGATATTGTCCTTCTATTGAAGATAAGGTTGAAAGGTTTGAAGACAAGGAATCCCATCAAATCTTTTTAGAACCTGAGACAAGCAGTGACGTTGAAATTTATCCTAATGGACTGTCAACTAGTCTCCCTGAAGAAATCCAACAAAAATTTCTTAGAACAATACAAGGATTAGAAAACTGTGAAATAAGTAAACCTGGTTACGCTATTGAATATAGTTATTTTGATCCTAGATCACTAGAGAACACTCTGGAGACAAAATATATTAAAAACTTATTTTTTGCTGGACAAATTAATGGCACAACTGGTTATGAGGAGGCAGCTGCTCAAGGCATTCTAGCAGGAATAAATGCTTCCCTTAAATTCAAAAACAAAGAAATGTGGTGTCCTACTAGAAAAGAGGCGTATTTAGGAGTTTTGGTAGACGACCTTGTAACTAGGGGTGTAATGGAGCCATATAGAATGTTTACTAGTAGAGCAGAATATAGACTACGTTTAAGAGAAGATAATGCCGATGAGAGACTAACTGAAAAAGGTTTTGAAATGGGCATTGTTTCCGGCCTAAGATTAAATTTATTTAAAAAGAAAATGGACAAAATTAGTCTAGAGAGCTCAAGGCTTGAAAAAATTCTTATACAGCCTGAGAGTAAAGTCAGCCATTATTTAAAAGATCAGCTTGGCGTAACACTCAAAAGAGCGCAGAGCTTAAAAAACTTGTTGAAAATGTCAAACATTAGATATGAAGACATCACTAAGTTAGATTGCTTCGGCAAAACAGTTAATTCAGACATCGGCCATTTAGTTGCTAATAACGAGAGATATTCTGGGTATCTAAAAAAACAAGAAGAGGAAGTACATCTTTTGGAGCAACAACAAGGGATGGTAATTCCTGAGGAATTAAAATATGAAGAAATAAGAGGACTGTCTAATGAAGCGATTGAAAAGCTGTCTAAAATCAAACCAAAAAACATAGGCCAGGCAAGTAGGGTTTCTGGAGTGACTCCTTCGATAATTTCACTTTTGAGAATACATCTAAAAAAATGTAGCTTTAAGTAACTGTTCTTTTAATAATTTTTAAAAAAGCTAACAAAATAATTAAGAAGTTTATGGACAGAATCAGCAAACAGATAAATGATATTTTTGATTTTCTTAAATTTAATAAGTCAGAAAAAGTAACAGAAATGATGACTAAATACATAGAGCTCCTTTTTTCATGGCATAAGACACATAATATAATTGGAACAAAAGATCCAATATATTTTATTAAAAGAGATATTTTTGATTCTATTGCCATGTGTAAACATCTACCTGATGGTAAACTGTTAGATGTGGGAACAGGGGGAGGAATCCCAGGACTTATAATTGCCATGGTAAAGAAAAATTCTAGCGTTGTCTTGCTGGATAAAAAAGAAAAACCAATAAGATTTTTGGAACAAATTAGATTGAAACTTGAAATAAAAAATATTGATATAGTGCATGAAAGTTATGAAAAATTTAAAGATAAAAAAGATATTTCCGCTATTGTACTGAAAAACTTTAGCAACAAAACCATTTCTAAAATGAGCTATAAAGATAAAGTGCTCGCTATAACAAGTATTGCCAGAACAAACCTTGGAACTAATCTCCCTGTTTATTTCCTCACTGGATCAAATGCTTTGTCCCTAAAAAACCAAACAAAAAAAAATAATATTTCTTTAAAAAAAATTGAAACGCCTTTTTTTGAAAAGAACCGTTTTTTAGTTGAGAGTTTGACATGACGGAAATAGTCGCTGTTGTGAATCAAAAAGGAGGAGTTGGCAAAACAACCACTTGTATAAATTTAGCATCCTACCTATCCAAAGCTAATAGAAAGACCCTTTTAATAGACTTAGACCCACAATCAAATGCTACACGTGGAAGCGGGATTAACCCACATCAGATCGAAAAATCTATAAATGATATCTTATTAGATAATTCTAATTTCATAGAGGCCATTATTGACAAGCAAGAACTAGGATTTTCGCTTCTACCAGCCACTCCTGCGCTGACAGAATCGGAGGTTAAGCTCCTACAGTCAGAAGATAAGGAATTTACACTCAAAAAATCACTTACTGATAATCTGAAAAGTTATAAATATGTTTTGATTGATTGTCCCCCTTCATTAAATATATTAACCGTGAACGCTCTTACAGCATCAACTTCTTTGATAATCCCTGTTCAGTGTGAATTTTTTGCATTACAAGGATTGACAGAATTAATGACAACAATTGAGCACATTAAAACACGAGCAAACAAACAGTTGAAAATAAAAGGCATTCTTAGAACTATGTTTGATCCAAGAAATAATCTTGCCTTAGATGTTAGCAAACAACTTACGAAACACTTCAAAACACAAGTTTTTAAGACCATCATACCTCGTAACATTAGACTTGCAGAAGCACCAAGCCATGGGCAACCAATAGAAGAGTATGATGATTCATCTAAAGGTGCGTATGCATATATGTCGTTAGTTGGTGAAATTATTAAACAAGAAAATTAAGACCTCACTATACTTATTTTTGATAGCAAGTTATATTTAATACTATGGTAAAAAGAAAAGCTTTAGGTGCTGGTCTTGAAGCATTGTTGAGTGATAAGCAGGGCACAAATAATAAAAAGTCTGTTCAAAAAACACCAGATAATAAAAAAAAATCTGGGCAAGAAATAGTTAAGATACCATTAGAAAAAATATCTAGAAATCCAAACCAACCCAGAAAAAAGTTTAGAGAAGAAGGCTTAATCTCATTAGGAAATTCTATTAAAGAAAATGGGATGATTGCGCCAATACTTGTAAGAGAAATTGAGGAAGGTTATGAATTAGTCGCTGGCGAAAGAAGGTGGAGAGCATTACAACACATTAGGCTAGACACAATTGATGCGATAGTCATAAACACCGATGAAAAGAATTCAGCTCTTCTTGCGTTAGTTGAAAATATCCAGCGTGAACAATTAAATGTAATTGAGGAAGCAGAAGCTTTAGAGAAACTTCAAAAAGGTTTCGGTATGAGCCATAATGAAATTGCTCAATTTTCAGGAAAATCAAGATCACATATTGCAAATATTTTAAGACTTAACATGCTTTCTGAATTTGTAAAGTCTAAACTGCTCGAAGGTCTGATTGAAATGGGTCACGCCAGAGCTGTTTTATCATTATCTGATAAGGACCAAGAAAAAATAATAAACCAAGCCATAAAGAACCATTTATCAGTCAGGGAGGTTGAGAATTTATTTAAAAAATTTTCAGAAAGCAGTCCTAGAACTGGAAATAACAACAAAGATCCTGACACAACTATTCTTGAAAGAGAATTATCTGATATTTTGGGTACAGATATACAGCTTATTTCAAGAAGAGACGGTAAAGGAAAGATGATTATAAAATATAATACGCTTGATCAACTGCAAGGAATAATAAATAAAATAAAATCTAACAAATAAAACTGTTTTCACTAACTATATAAATTGAACTAACACGCATACTGACTTATACTTACATTAGCCATAGAGGCTATGATTTCTTGCACATGGTAAATATCGAAAGTGTTAAGAGTAATCTTGTATCAGGTCGCAATTTCATTGGCAATTGCGCTTGTTTTTCTGGGCACTGGCTCAGTTGAAATATTGTCCTCATTTTTTGGAGGATCATTATCAATTTTAAATACTCTACTCTTAGCAAAAGGTGTTAACGATGCAGCTGAGGCTGCCAAGAAACAAGAAAAAGACAGAAGTGCTTTTTTACTTTTTAAAAGTTTATTTGTAAGAATTGCAATAATCTTAATAGGTTTCTATGTAGGAATAGTCTATTTAGTATTAGAGGCACTACAAATTTTGGTCGCATTTGCACTGGCACAAATTGGATATGTCTTTTATAAAACTAAATATATTTATTGAAGGTTTATAATAGTAGTATGAGTGAAGCCCCGGCAACAGATAATCCTGTAGGGTACATATCGCACCACTTAGAACCATTAGCTGTAGGCACTGGTTTTTGGACATTTAATCTAGACAGCATATTTTTTGCTGTATTGATTGCTGTTGTAGTTATGTTGATTAGCTATAGAGTGGGCAGGAATATAACTACCTCTTCACCAGAAGGTATCCAAAACGTTCTAGAAACATTAATAGAATTTGTCAACAACCTTGTTAAAGAGGCTTTCCCGAAACCAAATAAGCTGGTTGGCCCACTTGGCCTAACAATTTTTGTTTGGGTATTTTTGATGAATGCCATGGATTTAATTCCTGTTGACCTGCTACCAAAGATTGCAAGTCTCTTTGGAATACATTATTTAAAAGTTGTTCCAACCACTGACCCTCACACTACTTTTGCATTATCATTGACTGTTTTTGCATTATGCATTTATTACAATATAAGTATAAAAGGGGCTGGAGGTTACTTAAAATCATTTATGGTCCATCCATTTGGTATTTGGTTGGCCCCAATTAATTTTATTTTAACTTTGGTGGAAGAATTAGCAAAACCATTAAGCTTGGCATTAAGATTGTTTGGCAATATGTTTACCGGAGAATTGGTATTTTTATTAATAGCATTACTCCCTTGGTACATAATCCCCTTACCTGGGAGTTTATGGGCAATCTTTCATATATTGGTAATTACATTACAAGCATTTATTTTTATGGTTTTAACAATCATGTATATAAGTTTAGCGTCGGAGGAACCACATTAATTTTTTTTAAGAGGATATAGTATGGAAAATACACTTACACCAGAAATGATAACTCAAATATACTCATCAACTAGTTTAGGAGTATCAATCATGCTTGCAGCAGCAGGTTTTGGTTCTGCAATTGGTTGGGGGTTGATTTGTATGAAATATATTGAAGGAATAGCAAGACAACCAGAAATGTTACCTGCACTGAGAATACAAATGTTTATCACAGCAGGCTTAATGGAGTCTTTTCCTTTTATTGTTCTTGCATTTGCAATGTTTTTTGTTTTTGCGAATCCATTTATTGGTGCTGCAAAAGCTGCAATCGGTGCATGAAACATAAGGTTATAGGAGAGAAGAAATGAATGTGACAGCAACACTTTTTGGTCAGATGCTCACCTTCATTATTTTCGTTTGGTTTATCAAACGATTTTTGTGGGAGCCATTAACACAGGCAATGGAAGAAAGGTCTAAAAAAATTGCTGATGGGCTTGTCTCTGCGGAGTTAGGACAAAAAAAAATGGAACAAGCAGAAACTGACTATAAAGAAATAGTTAGTGATGCAAAAAAGAAGGCCTCAGAAATCATTGATCAAGCTAAGCATCAACACAGTTCTATAGTAGAAGAGGCTCGTGAAAATGCGAAAAAAGAAGCAGATAAAGTAACTTTGGCATCAAATCAACAAATACAACAAGAAATTAATGCTGCAAAGGAGAAATTAAAAAAGGATGTTGCAAAGCTGTCTGTACAATGTGCAGAAAAAATAATAAATAAAGAAATTGATGAAAAGAAACATAAAGAAATTTTTGATGAATCCCTTAAGAGGTTTTAAGCATGTCTGATAATCATACATATGCTAGACCTTATGCAGAAGCTGCATTCAAAACAGCTTTAGACGACAATAATCTAGAAAGTTGGAAAGATTGTTTGGAAATAATATCAGCAATAATATCTGATATGAGCGTGAAAGCAATTCTCGCTAACCCAAAAATATCTAATGATAAGCGAATGGAGTTTTTGGAAAGTTTTTTACCAAAAAAAACTAACACTAAAATAACTCATTTTCTGAGTATTTTACTACAAACAAAGAGAATCTTTGTGGCAAAAGAAATATTTGAAATCTATAATTCTTTGGAAGAAAAACACAGCAATGTAAAACTTGTTTATGTAGAAACACCATTTAAATTATCATCAGAAGAAATCAAAGGTTTAAAAAATAAATTTGAAAAAGAATATAAATCAAAAATTGAAATAAAATCTATCTTATCTAAAGAATTGATTGCTGGCATGAGAATTAGGATAGATGATCAAGTAAGAGATTTTAGCGCTAAGAGCTATTTGTCTCAATTACAAGACCAGCTTATTTGCTAAAGAAGGAAAGAGTATGACCATAAACCCAACAGAAATTAGCGACATTATAAAGGATAAGCTTAAAGATTTTAAACTGGAAACAAAAGCCCATAATGAAGGAACAGTTGTAACTTTAACTGATGGTATAGCAAGAATTTATGGTATTACGGATGCTCTCCAAGGGGAAATGCTTGAGTTCCCAAATAAAACATTTGGTATAGCCTTGAATCTGGAAAGAGATTCTGTTGGAGCAGTGATACTTGGTGACTATAAGCACATTTCTGAGGGTGACCCTGTTAAGTGTACAGGTAGAATTTTAGAAGTTCCTATAGGCGACTCCCTTCTTGGTAGAGTAGTAAACTCTCTTGGTGAACCTATAGATAATAATGGACCAATTAAAAGCAGTAGCTTTTCTCCTATTGAGAAAATTGCACCCGGTGTCATTGAGCGGAAATCTGTAGATCAGCCTGTGCAAACTGGGTTAAAGTCTATTGACTCGATGGTGCCCATAGGAAGAGGACAAAGAGAACTTATCATTGGTGATAGACAAACAGGAAAAACTGCTGTTGCGATAGATACAATCATTAATCAAAAAGATACCGGGATAAAATGTATTTATGTAGCAATAGGACAAAAAGCTTCTTCGATTGCATCAGTTGTTAGAAAACTTGAAGAGCATGATGCTATGAAACATACAATTGTTGTTGCAGCATCGGCATCTGATTCGCCAGCTATGCAATATATAGCGCCTTATTCTGGATGTTCAATGGGAGAGTATTTTAGAGATATTGGTGAAGATGCACTAATTGTTTTTGATGATCTGACAAAGCAAGCTTGGGCTTACAGGCAAGTATCTCTTTTATTGAGAAGGCCGCCAGGTAGAGAAGCTTATCCGGGAGATGTTTTTTACTTACACTCACGTCTTCTAGAAAGAGCGTCAAGAATTAATGAAGAAGCTGTGAGTGATTTGACTAAAGGGAAAATAAAATCAAAAACTGGTTCATTAACGGCATTGCCAATTATAGAAACACAGGCTGGCGACGTCTCAGCTTTTGTCCCCACTAATGTAATTTCAATTACAGATGGACAAATTTTCCTAGAAACCGATTTATTTAATGCTGGAATAAGACCAGCTATTAATGCTGGCCTTTCAGTTTCAAGGGTTGGTGGGGCAGCACAAACGAAGATTATAAAGAAGCTTGGAGGAGGAGTAAGGTTAGCATTAGCTCAATATCGTGAGTTAGCTGCTTTTTCTCAGTTTGCTTCTGATCTTGACGAAACAACTAGAAAGCAACTAGAAAGAGGACAGCGTGTTACTGAATTAATGAAGCAAGTACAATATTCTCCGTTAACGATAGCTGAAATGGCGCTCTCATTATTTGCTGTCAATGAAGGATATTTAGATGATGTAGAAATCAATAAAGTAATTACTTTTGAAAAGTCACTACATGAATTTGCAAGATCTAAATATGCAGGCTTACTAGATAAAATTAATCAAACACAAGATTACAGTGAAGAAATACAAAAAGAGCTGAATGGATTAATGGAAGATTTTAAATCTAATGGAGTCTGGTAACAATGTCAGGTAGCAAAGAAATACGCAATCAAATAAAAAGCATTAAGAATACACAAAAGATTACTAAAGCAATGGAAATGGTAGCTGCTAGCAAAATGCGTAAAGCTCAAGCACAAATGAATAGAGCCAGACCTTATGCGGAGAAGATCATGAATGTAATAGAACATTTATCGTATGCTCACCCAGAATATACTTCTGCTTTTTTTGAAGAAAGAGAAGTAAATAAGAGAGCATATATAATTATTTCATCTGACAGAGGATTGTGTGGTGGGCTCAATAATAATTTATTTAAAAAAGTAATAGAGCTGACCTCAGATAATCAGAGTAAAAATATTTCCTCCTGTTTCAGTGTTATTGGAAATAAATCCCTTAGTTTTTTCCAAAGATCTGGAGGAGAAGTAATCGCCAAGACTACACATTTAGGAGATCAACCAAAAATAGAACAATTATTAGGCACAATTAAAGCCACTATTGATAAATTTTTGGATAAAGATATTGATGAGGTATATGTTTCATACAATAAATTTGTTAATACTGTTACGCAAGAACCACAAATACAAAAAATACTACCTATTTCTAAATTATCTACGGATAAAAACTATGAACATTACTGGGACTATCTTTATGAACCAGACGCAAAGGAAGTATTGGAGTCCTTGTTTACAAGATATATAGAATCATTAGTATATCGTGCGATTGTTGAAAATTTAGCCTGTGAACAGGCGTCTAGAATGGTTGCAATGAAATCTGCTTCTGATAACGCGGCTGATCTCATTGATGAGTTACAGTTGATTTATAACAAAGATAGACAAGCTGCCATAACACAAGAAATATCTGAGATTATTTCTGGAGCTGCAGCACTATAATTAATTTAGATGGAGAAATTTTAAATGGATAGTGGAAAAGTTGTTGAAATTATTGGAGCTGTGGTAGACGTACAATTCTCTCGTCAATCTATACCTAAAGTGTATGATGCTCTAAGAATTAAAGAAAATAATTTAACTCTTGAGGTTCAACAACAAATAGGCGATGGAATTGTAAGAACAATTGCTATGGGTTCTACGGATGGACTAAAAAGAGGTCTAGATGTTCAAAATACTGGTGAACCAATAAAAGTTCCTGTGGGTGGAAAAACTTTAGGCAGAATCATGAATGTTTTAGGAGAGCCAGTTGATAATGCTGGTGAGATAAAAGCCGATACAATGATGCCTATTCATAGACCTGCTCCAACTTTTGCCGATCAAGCCTCGGAAATTGAAATTTTGGAAACAGGAATAAAAGTTGTTGACTTAATGTGTCCATTTGCAAAAGGGAGCAAGGTAGGTTTGTTTGGTGGTGCAGGTGTTGGTAAAACTGTGATTCTAATGGAGTTAATTAGAAACATTGCTGCAGAGCATAGTGGTTTTTCCGTATTTGCTGGCGTAGGAGAAAGAACTAGAGAAGGTAATGATTTTTATCATGAAATGTCTGAAGCTAATGTTATTGATAAGGTTGCGCTGGTTTATGGACAGATGAACGAACCACCAGGTAATAGATTAAGGGTCGCTCTTACTGGTCTGACAATGGCAGAACATTTTAGAGACGAAGGAAGTGACACGCTTTTATTTATAGATAATATTTATAGGTATACACTTGCAGGCACAGAAGTATCTGCGTTGCTAGGTAGAATGCCATCAGCCGTAGGTTATCAACCAACATTAGCGGAAGAAATGGGTGTTCTACAAGAAAGAATTACATCTACAAAAACTGGATCAATAACATCAATTCAGGCTGTCTATGTTCCTGCTGATGATTTGACTGATCCCTCTCCAGCTACAACATTTGCACATCTAGATGCTACTGTTGTTTTATCTAGAAACATTGCTGAACTGGGGATTTATCCAGCTGTAGATCCTTTAGATTCAACAAGCAGACAATTAGATCCACTCATTCTTGGTCAAGATCATTATGATACAACTCGAGCGGTTCAAGGAGTCTTACAAAAATATAAAGAACTTAAAGATATTATTGCTATTCTTGGAATGGATGAGCTATCTGAAGAAGATAAGTTATCAGTTAATAGAGCAAGAAAAATTCAAAGATATTTATCGCAACCATTTTATGTTGCAGAAACTTTCACAGGAAGTCCTGGTAAGTATGTTTCGTTGAAGGATACCATACAAGGTTTTCAAGCAATATTGAATGGAGACTATGATCATCTACCGGAACAAGCATTTTATATGGTAGGTAAAATTGAAGAGGCAGTGAAAAAAGCTGACGAATTATAAAATGGCTAGTCAAACAATAAAATTAGAAATAGTAAGTGCGGAGGAAGAGTTATTTTCTGATGATGTTGAAATGATATTTGCTCCTGCAGAAATGGGAGAAGTTGGAATAACCCCAAAACACACGCCGCTCATCACCAAATTAAAACCAGGTGATTTACGGGCACAAATCTCTAATAATGAAACCAAAACTTTTTTTATAAGTGGAGGCATACTTGAAATCCAACCAAATATTGTAACGGTTCTTTCTGACACAGCGATTAGAGAGAGTGATTTAGATGAAGAAAGAGCACGAGCAGCTGAAGAAAGCGCAAGAGAAGCGATGAAAAATACGAGCTCCGACATAGACCTTGCAAAAGCAAAAGCAGACCTTGCTCAGGCAGCAGCACAATTAAGGCTTATTAGAAAACTTAAAAAGAAAAAATAATTTTTTTTAAGAAACCCCATTAATGTCACTCACTACGATAATACTTGCAGCTGGTAAAAGCACGAGAATGAACTCTCTGAAGACAAAGCTTTTATTTAGAATTTTAGGCAAGCCAATTATCGAACATATTGTAGATACAGCTTTATCGGTAGATTCAAAAAATATCATATGTGTACTCAATAAGAATGATCATTATGATGATATTTTTGAAAATAAAAAAATAAAAACAACTTATCAAAATAATCCAAAAGGAACAGCTGATGCAGTACAAATTGCCCTGAAAGCAAAAGTAAAAGAGGATAAAAACATAGTTTTAGTACTTTATGGAGATGTCCCTTTTATTTCGAAAAATACATTATCTTCGATTATAAGAAAAACAAAAAATAACGATTTATGTATAGTTACCGCTAATTTAGATAATCCCTATGGTTATGGAAGAATCGTCAGATCAGGCCATCAAATCACTGAAATTATAGAAGAAAAAGATGCAAACCAAAAAATAAAAAAAATTAATGAAATAAATACAGGTATAATCTGTATTAAAGAAGGGGTACTTAGACAATATCTAAAATTAGTAAAAAATAAAAATAAACAAAAAGAATTTTATCTGACAGATTTGGTCTCATTACTAAGTAGAAATAAGCATAAAATTGTCTCACATAAAATAACAAATATATTAGAAATAATGGGCATAAATACGAAAAAGGATTTGGTTACCTTAGAAAAGAAAAAGATGATTGAAAAAGCTGAAACTCTTTTAAAAAAAGGAGTTTTAATTAGAGATGTAAGTAGAATTGATATACGCGGCACTCTCAAGGCACAATCAGATGTAGAAATTGATGTTAATTGTGTTTTTGAAGACAATGTATCGCTTGGACAGAATACTACTGTCGGACAAAACTGTTATCTTAACAGATGCAAAATAGGCAACAATGTTCACATTAAACCAAACACTATAATTTTTGGTGCCACCATAGGAAACGGATGCGTAGTTGGTCCCTATGCAAGAATACGTCCTGGAACAGTTATTAAGAATGATGTGCAGATCGGTAATTTTGTAGAAATTAAAAATTCTACAATAAATGATGGAACAAAAATTAATCATCTCAGTTATATAGGTGATGCTACTCTAGGGAAAAATATCAATTTAGGAGCCGGGACAATTACTTGTAATTATGATGGTGAGAAAAAACATAAAACAGTTATTGAAAGTAATTCATTTATCGGTTCAGGAACTCGACTTGTTGCACCAATCAAAATTGCTAAAGGATCATATATAGGCGCTGGCTCAACTCTAACAAAAGACACTATAGGAGATGGAACTCTGACTATTGCTAGAGCTAGACAAGTAACCATTGAGAAATGGAAGAAGAGAGACAAGAAAGGTAAAAAATAATGTGTGGGATTTTTGGTGTTGTATCTTCAAATGCCGTTACAAGTACACTATTATCTGGTTTACAAAAATTAGAATATAGGGGCTATGATTCAGCGGG
>CAYFEQ010000016.1:0-18026 GCA_964342155.1 uncultured Ectothiorhodospiraceae bacterium
TTTTCACGAGCAGCATTCTGTGTATAAGTTTTAAGATGTAAGAAATAAGCTCCTACTGGACCATAACCATCTTTGAATCTTGTTAATACAATACGATTTTCCATTTGCGTCATTTTTGCCCCAACAGCAATAGGTAAAGCATATGCAGAACCATTACTCCATGGTGCATACCAGGTGCGCCCCATACCTTCACCAACAGCCCTTGGTTTAAAGATATGTGAAGCTCCACCAGCAGCACAAATTACTGCTTTTGCACGGAACACATGGAAGTCTCCTGTACGCATATTAAAACCACACGCACCTCCAATTCTATTTTCATGAGCCTCATCCATTAAAAGATGAGTAATCATCACTCTATTATAAATTTTATCCGCTGACTTTTTAGCAGCCTCAGCAACGATAGGTTTATAGCTTTCACCATGAATCATAATTTGCCATTTTCCTTCACGTTGGTACCTTCCAGTCTCTTTGTTACGCATTAAAGGTAATCCCCATTCTTCGAACATATGTACTGCAGAGTCGACATGGCGCGCCATGTCATAAGCTAGGTCTTCACGAACCATCCCCATTAAATCATTTCTTGCATAACGAACATGGTCCTCAGGTTGGTTTTCACCCCATTGCATACCCATATAACAATTTATAGCGTATAAACCCTGTGCTACAGCGCCACTTCTATCAATATTAGCTTTTTCAGCACAGATGATTTTCATATCCTTTCCCCAATATCGGGATTCAAATGTGGCACCTGTACCCGCCATACCACCTCCGACTATAAGTATGTCGCAATCTTCATGAACAGTTTTAATAGCCATTAGTAATATACTCCTTGTTTTAGTTTTCCAACTTTATCCATTTCCGGCAAGCCATCATCAGCAGTTTCGACCTCACCAGTCTTAAGATATTTTGGTTCGTTATAAAGTAGTTCTGATTCATACATTTCTTTACTTGGATTATTTTCATTTGCAAGTTTTGGTATGCATTCACCCCATGGTTTTGTAGTTATAGGTGAACAAAAGTTTTTTTCAGTACCATTTCTAAATTTAATCTTCCATGAGATAGTACCTTTTTCTTCTTCACGAAGTACACGGACACTATGACCTAAAGGTGCAAAATCAGCATAACCTCTAGCATCTATTGCATTTTGATCACATGCCTTAACACAGGAATAACATTCCCAACACATATTAGGTTCAATATTTACTGCACGCCTTAAAGTTTTATCTATATGCATAATATCTGATGGACAAATATCTACACACATTCCGCATCCATCGCATTTTGTCATGTATACAAAAGTTGACATAATTATTCTCTCCTTAATTTTTTAAACATATAATTCATCAATAATTCTTTGGTGATTCCCTTCTTATACCTAATCCAAATTGTTTTGGCTTATCAGCAGGTTCAGGTAAATTACTTCTTGAGCCATCTGCCTCTGCTAAATGTTTTTGTATCGCAGCACCAGGTTTATAAAACATGTGAGCAAACTTAGACCAGTACACTCCTCCAAATAAAACTATATTGGATAGTATAAATAAAATTAAAAATAAACTAGCTAATCCGGATGCACCTATTGATTGTGTATATGACCAAAGTAGTGCTGTTGATTGTGTTGCAAGAAGTGATAGAACAAATAAGTCGGCAAAAATAACATGATACCATGGGTACCCTTCTGCAGAAACATTCACTCTAATGGCAAACCAAAACCAGAAACCCCCTACGCAAGTCATTATTGCACCTATATGCCAAAGCATTGGAAGTAAAGGAGGTGTTATTGATGATGGAGTGGAGTAGTAGAAAATCATAATAAAGGAAGTAACCCAGAATATTATAGTCCCATACATTCCGAGTAGGTGTGCAGATCTACGCTGCAAAGTACAAAACTCAGATGAAGTTAAGATATCAGATGCAACAGTCTTAAGTATAATAGTTGCTTTTTCTCCTGTTCCAACATCTCTTGTTGCCGATTCTTTGGCTTTTTTTGCATTTTCAAAGAAATACTTAACATTTTTCTTATGTATCATATCGAGCACTGTTCCGGCTATTACTAATATAATCATTAGAATTACAAACACCTGCATTGCAACTGAAGGCATTACACCTGAAAGCACAGAAAACGGATTGATAGTTAGCATAGTTTTATTCGATCTCCCTTTTTAGCAGCACCTCTTTTTAAGGGGTGTTCTGCATCTCTTTCTCATGCGATTATAATAGATTATGGCTATATTAGGAATTAATTATTTACAAAAAAACCAAAAATTTCATTTTGATTGATAATAATCCATTAATATTTCCGCAACCTCTTTTCTCGCAAACTCCGGTGGTAATTCCTCTCCATTAGATAACATTTCCCTTACTTTTGTACCTGATAGAAGTACAAAATCTTCTTTATTATGGTCATTTACATCCCTCATCATCACTACTTCATTCAGTTTTTTTGAGTAAGCTGTATGATCAGCAGCAAAAATCTCTATTTTTAAAGATTCTTTAACGATAGATTTATTAAATATTTCTTGAGCATCAAAAGCTCCATAATAATCGCCAACTCCAGCATGATCTCTTCCAATAATTAGATGAGAGCATCCACAATTTTGCCTGAACGTTGCATGCAGCAGAGCTTCTCTCGGTCCAGCATAAAGCATATCAAAACCAAAACCAGAAATAATTGCTGTATTAGGAGCAAAGTACAATTCAACCATTTTTCTTATAGCCTTATCTCTAACATCCCCAGGTATGTCCCCTTCTTTTAATTTACCTAAAGTCATATGAATAAGAACACCATCCGCATTTATTCTATCTAGTGCCATTTTGCATAATTCTTCATGAGCTCGATGCATAGGATTTCTTGTTTGGAAAGCAACAGTTTTTACCCACCCTGAATTTTGAAGCTTTTTTCTTATTTCAGAAGCAGTTGCAAATGTGTTTGGAAATTCTTCAGGAAAGTAACTGTAATTTAATACTTGTATATGTCCAGCAATTAGAAACCTACCAGAAGAAAGAAAACTTTTAACACCTGGATGACCATCATCGTTGGTTCCAAAAACATTTTCTGCAATTTCTTTAATTTCATTTTCAGATAATTCTTCTATTGATTCTATTGTTTGAATTGCAAGCGGTGGATTTCCTTCTATATTGGGATCTAAAAGAGCTATCCTATCACCGACTTCAACTCCATTTATTGATTCATTTAAGTTCATGATTGGGATGGGCCAAAATAAACCATCAACCATTTTCATTGATTTTGCGACACTAATAGAATTATCTTTATCCATGAAACCTAACAATGGCGTAAAATATCCAGCCCCTAACATAACAGCACATGATGCTGCTGAGGAGTTAAGAATAACCTTCTTTAGGGTCTTTGACTCTTCTATTAACCCCTTTCTAAGGCTATTATCGTTGATATATAAGGGTTTCAGCTCTTTCGACCCATGAGGCTCTATCAAATTTTTCATGAAAAATCCATAAAATTTTAATTATATTTTAATTGATGATCTAAAAAAGTAATATTATAATTCACAAAACTTGTATATTAAAGAAACATTATGATTAAAAAAACAATGTTTTTATCAAGGAATAATCATTAACTTTATGGGACAAATTATGGAAGAAATTCTTGAAATTAGGGATGGGTGCAAAACCCCAACACAACTCTTAAAGAGTAAGGCATTCTCTATATATTTAGAGATATATAAGAAGCAATTTATAAAAGAGTTAGAAAACAGAGAAGACTCAACAATAAAAGAGGAAGTCTTACACAAAATAGATTATATAAAAAGTATCGAAGCAGGCTTATATGTCTCAATACTTGAAGGCTCTACTCCATTTTCTGGAGATGAGTTACGCGACTTCCGTGATGCTGTCCAATTTTTAGATGGAGCATTCCACCACTACAGAACTAAATCATATACAAGGCTTGTAAGATTACATAATGAAGTGATTGAACAATCTCTAAATGCTGAACAAATCAAAGATAAGGTTTCAACTAAAGCTGAAAAACTATCAGACCTACTTATTGAAACACGAAGAATATTATTAATTAAAGTGGGCCTTGGAGAAGGTGTCAGAAGAACGAAGGGTCTTGAATGTCATCCAAATGTTGCTGTAGGTGAAATTTCAGGCCATTTTGTGAAACTTCCTGGCGATTATTCTAATTTAAATCAAGTGCCGATGACAACAGCGGCCGACATGAGAACAGGTGTTTATTATACAACACACGCGAATAAGAGAGCCTTTCCATTTTTCGCTCTTGATCATAATCCATTTAAAAATGAATCATTTAAACCAGAAGAGTATGTTGCAATACCATTTGAAATAGGAGCTTGGAATATTTTATGTTACATACATAAAACTCGTGGTTATATTGAATTAGAACCAGGTTTATTAAATTTGTTTCCCTTTGCAAAAGTTGAGAATATAACAAAAAAACAACCAGATGGAATATTCATACTGGGTTGTCCTAATTCTGACATGAAAGATTTAGGCTATTATCATGATAAAGAAAATGATCTGCTAGTTGGACTTATACCTGGATTAGATGAATGCCAATATTTTGGCTATGGCAAAAAACCAATGTTAACTCTCCATAATGTATTGTGTATTATTAAAGGAGATTTGCCTCTTCATTGTGGAGCTACAAGATACGTAGTTAGATTTGATGAGAAAACAAATGAACCTTATATTTTTGATTCATTAATTAAAGCAGATGATATGGGTAGAGCTATACTAGAGAAGAATGGCTCTGATGAAGAAATTCCTTATTTTTATGGAACAGAAACAGGAGCTTTTGCGTGCTTAGATGGATTTAGTGAGTATGCAAAAATGCAGATGGAAGGAAGAGAAATTGGATATAACAAACACTCTGGAACAAACGCTAGACAAATTGTTCCAGTTACAGAATATTCCGAAATTTCTACTGGATCAGAACTAGATATTCTGTTGTATCTAAATAATTACGATATCATTCCTACAGGTGAATCTTGTATGAAAGCAAATATGAAGCCTGGCGATGCACTTGAACATTTTAGAAGCGGCGCTCGTGTGGCTGCTGGAAGTACTCAAACGCATAGGGGAGAGGTTGAAATCAGTTATTGGGCTAACCCTTTTCCACTCTTGAAAGACAAAGAATGGAAAGATTTGCCTGAACATGCAGACTTATGTGAAAGATTTGAAAAAATAGAAAAAAGATTTTTTGACAACTTTAAAAAGCGTGTAGCTGATGGAAAAATGAAAATAGGTGTCGCGCATAGTATGTTAATGGCTGGCGTATATAAAGAGAGCACGGATGCAGTCCTAAAAAAAGGTGGATTTGTAGACAGAGAAATGGTTGAACATCATGGGCCTGAGAGAGCAGCACATGACATGATTGATTTAATCAAACAAACTGCGATAGAAAAAAGAAAAAGAATTAAAAACGGAAAAGCAAAAGAAGTTGATATTACAATAGCCACCATTGGTGACAGTAGAACAGGTAAGTCAGAAATGGCTGAAAAAATGGAAGGCGTATTGAGTATGAGCCTCATCTAAAAAGCTTGATATATTCTTAAAACTATCTATAATTATATCCATATCATTTCAACAGCTTCATTTTCATTTTGAAAAAAAATTCGTAAATACTTGGAGGAAATTTTTTTAATGAGCAATGTTATAGAAATAACAGATGCTTCTTTTAAGGAAGAGGTACTTCAATCAGACATACCGGTGCTCTTAGATTTTTGGGCTGAATGGTGTGGGCCATGTAAGTCACTAAGCCCGATAGTTGATGAAACTTCGAAAGATTATGAAGGAAAGATAAAATTTGCAAAAATTAATGTTGATGAGAATGCTGATACAACAAAAGAATTTGGTATAAGAGGAATCCCCACTTTAATACTTTTTAAAAATGGAGAAAAAAAAGAGACAAAAGTTGGTCTCTTAACCAAATCTGAACTTATATCATTTCTAGACAGCAATATATGATTTCAAATAACTCTATCAAAACTAACTAAAATTATGAACTTAACTGAACTTAAAGAAAAACCAATCCAAGAACTGGTCCAAATTGCTGAAGGTATGGGCGCAGAAAATGTTAGTAGACTCAAAAAACAAGATGTTATTTTTACTATCTTAAAAAATCACTCATCCAGCGGAGAAGATATTTCTGGTGGTGGTGTTTTAGAGATATTACAAGATGGTTTTGGGTTTTTGAGATCCTCAGGAAGTTCTTATTTAGCTGGACCGGATGATATTTATGTTTCTCCTAGTCAGATACGAAAATTTTCATTGAGGACTGGCGATACTATATTAGGAAAGATTAGACCTCCAAAAGAAGGTGAAAGATATTTTGCATTATTAAAAGTTGATGGAGTTAACCATGATGATACTGAAAATTCAAGGAACAAAATTTTATTTGAAAATCTTACTCCCCTTCATGCTAATGAAAGGTTGAGACTGGAACGTGGAAATGGAAGTAGTGAAGATATAGCTGCAAGACTAATTGATATTGCATCACCTATTGGTAAAGGTCAGAGAGGATTGATTATATCTCCTCCGAAAGCTGGTAAGACTATAATGCTTCAAAATATTGCTCAAAGCTTAACTTCCAATAACCCAGATTGTGAATTGATAGTTCTACTAATTGATGAGAGACCTGAGGAAGTGACAGAAATGTCAAGAATGGTAAAAGGTGAGGTAGTTGCAAGTACATTTGATGAGCCAGCACATAGACATGTTCAGGTTGCCGAGATGGTCATTGAAAAAGCAAAAAGATTGGTTGAGCATAAGAAAGATGTGGTCATCTTGTTGGACTCTATAACAAGGCTAGCAAGAGCTTATAACACAATGGCTCCTTCATCTGGAAAAGTATTAACGGGTGGTGTGGATGCAAATGCATTAACAAAACCAAAAAAATTCTTTGGGGCAGCAAGAAACGTTGAAGAAGGTGGAAGTCTGACGATCTTGGCAACTGCTCTAATTGACACTGGCTCAAAAATGGATGAAGTAATTTATGAAGAATTCAAAGGAACTGGGAATATGGAAATCCATCTTGACAGAAGAATTGCTGAGAAAAGAATTTATCCAGCTATTAATATAAATAGATCTGGGACCCGAAGAGAGGAATTACTAACTACTCAAGAAGAATTACAAAGAATATGGATTCTGCGAAAAGTGCTTCATTCCATGGATGAGCTTGATGCAATGGAATTTATGCTAGGGAAGCTACAATCATCCAAGACAAATACAGAATTCTTTGAGTCGATGAAAAAATAATTAATTACCGATATCTTGTCTGTAAAAGATTAAATCATTATTTTCTATCTTTAATTCCCTGTCATTGTAAGCCTTGATTTTTTTAATATTTTCGTAAGCAAGAGAGATAGCACTTTCCTTATTAGCTGCAGTTACGTTTATTGATAAGATTCTACCGCCTGTAACTTTTACTTTTCCATTTTCTATAATCGTCCCTGAATGAAAAATTTTAAGAAAGTCATTTTCAATAATTTCAGATAAATCTAAATAAAAGTCTTTTTTGAATTCACCTGGATAACCTTTTGAAGCTAGAACAATCGTAACGCAAAAAATATTTTCTGCATCTGATAAATTAGAATCATCTTCTTGATCTCCTGATATTAAATCTAACAAATCAATTTTTGAGTGATTAAGAGACATCATTATATTTTGTGTTTCTGGGTCTCCAAGTCTACAGTTATATTCTAAGATATTTATTTCACCATCTTTGTCTAGCATTAAACCAATGTATAAAAAACCAAAATAATCAGACTTAACTTTTTTATTAATAGATATAATGGTCTTTGAAAATATATCTTTTATTTTCATATCTAATTTGTAACGAAAATTTTTATTTTCTAAAGTTAAGGGATGGGTAATAGCACCCATGCCACCAGTATTTGGGCCAGAGTTATATTCATCTCTTGATTTATAATCTTTAGTCCATGGGAGAATTGTTTCAGAATTCTTAAAATTGCATACATAGATAGCAGACATTTCCACGCCCGTTAAAAATTTTTCAATTATAATTTTTTTTGTTGAGTGACTATTCATGAGTTGTTCAACCGCTATTAATGAATCATCAAGATTATCAGCTATTATTACTCCTTTTCCTGCTGCTAAACCATCAGCTTTTATAACTAGTGGAAATTTTTGATTTTTTAGATATTCAAGAGCAGGTTTTTTTTCTGAAAAAGATTCAGAGTTTGCTGTTGGAAGATTATTTTCTTTCATAAAGGATTTTGCAAAAACCTTAGAGCCTTCTAATTGCGCATGATTCTTGGTAGGGCCAAAAATTTCCAAACCTTCAGCTTTAAACCTATTTACTATCCCATCAACAAGAGGTGCTTCTGGGCCAACAATTGTAAAATCTATTGAATTTTTTTTTACAAAATTTATTAATAAATCAATTTCGTTTGGCTTTATTTCAATATTGGTTGTTTTTTTTTCAAAAAAAGTTCCTCCATTTCCAGGCGCTACATATATTGAATTAACTTTTTCTGATTTACTTAGATTCCATGCTATTGCATGTTCTCTTCCACCCTGACCTATAATCAAAATTTTTAATGACATATTTAATGTTTGAAAACTCTGGTACCAGTAAAAACCATTGATATTTTATGTTGATCTACAACTGATATAATTTCTTTATCTTTTATTGATCCCCCTGGCTGAATAATACTATCCACTCCAATTCTTTTAGCTAAGTCAACATTATCTCTAAATGGAAAGAATGCTTCTGATGCCATTACACAGCCTTTAAGGTTTATTTTTTGTTTTTTTGCTTTCTCTCTAGCTATATTAGTAGAATCTATTCTGCTCATTTGACCTGCCCCTATACCTAAGGTTTTTCTATTTTTAACAAATACAATAGCATTGGATTTAACGAATCTTGCTACCTTAAAGGCAAATAACAAATCTTCAATTTCTTTAGGTGAAGGCTTCTTTTTGGTTACAATTTTTAGATCCTTTTTTGTTATGGGTTTTGAATCAGATTCTTGAATCAGGAAATTGCTTTTAAGAGCTTTCATATCATACGATTTAATTCTTGAGTCAAAACTTTTAATAATCAGCAATCTTATATTAGGCTTAGTTTTCATAATTTTTAAACAATTATTATTAATTTTCGGAGCTATAATAACTTCAACAAATTGTCGATCAATTATTTTTTTAAGCAATTTATCATCTAAATTCTTGTTGAACGCAATTATCCCTCCAAAGGCTGAAGTAGGATCTGTTTTATATGCATAATCATACGCTTTTGATAAAAGTATATTTTCAGCTACTCCACATGGATTTGCATGTTTTACAATTACGCATGCGGGTTTTGTAAATTGTTGTACACAGCTGTATGCACTTTCCGCATCAACTATATTATTATACGATAATTCTTTTCCTGAGACTTGAGTGAAGTCAAATCCAATAATTGTTGGGTCATTTATTTTATATAATTTCCCTTGTTGATGAGGATTTTCTCCATATCTTAAAACCTGTTTCATTTCCAAATTTAAATTTAGTGAATCAGGAAGTGTAGACATCGATGACTTATTTTTTTTCTGAAGAAAGTTTGTAATTGTTTGATCATAAGCAGAGATTTTAGCGAAGACCTTTTGCGCAAGATAATATCGTGTTTTTTCTTTTGTATCACCAAATTTTTCTATTTCATTAATTACATCAGTATAATCAGTTGGATCAGTTATAACCGTGACTCTTTTGTAGTTTTTTGCAGCTGCACGTAACATTGTCGGTCCTCCGATATCAATATTCTCAATTGCATCTACTAACTTACATTTTGGATTAGAAACTACTTTTTCAAATGGATATAAATTTACAATAACTATATCAATCAAACTAAAATTATCTTCTAAGCCTTCTATATCTTTTTCATTTTTAGCTAAAATACCTGCATGAATTTTTGGATGTAATGTTTTTACACGACCTTCAAGAATCTCATCAAAGTTTGTGAATGAAGAAATTGAAGTATTAGAGATATTTTTAGTAGTGAGATACTTAGCAGTACCACCGGTTGATAATATATGATAATTATTTTCGACTAATTTTTTAGCAATTTGTTCAATATTGCTTTTGTCTGAGACACTGATAATTGCAAATTTTTTATTTACCTTAGATGTCATTTAAAAAATCTATTGAATCTTATAATCTTTAATCCTTTTGATTAATGTTCCCCGGTTTATACCCAAATAATCTGCTGTCTTGGTAACATTCCCCCCTAAATAACTTAAAACAGTTGAAATTAATGTTTTTTCAGTCTCTGAAATAAATAGATTATGTAGATTACTGACTCCTGTCCCATTCATTTTTTTTAAATAAGAGGTAGCTTCCTGTTTGATTGTTTTACTTAGTGAATTATTTTCAAGATTTTTTATTTCTCTTTTTTTACGCATCTAATGAATACCCCAATCAGTCAAAATTTAGACTTTTACAGAAAGCGTCCGAATCCATACTATACTACAAATAGAGTTCTAAGTATCGCAGTAATTTAAGATTTTAGGTTTATTATTAATTGGTAATATAATCAGATAATGTATTAATAGTGAAGTCACCTTTAGTGAAAAAATCGGATGTTAGTAGGCCTTTATGTAAATCTATGTTTGTTTTTACTCCTTCCACTACAGTTTCATTAAGCGCATGTATCATTTTCTTTATAGCAACGTTTCTGTTGTAGCCCAATACAATTATTTTTGCTAAAAGGGAGTCATAACTCGGCGGTACTTCATATCCAGCGTAGATGTGAGAATCCATTCTGACACCAGGGCCACCCGGAGCATGAAAAACTGTAATTTTCCCAGGAGAAGGAATGAAAGTCTTTGGATCTTCTGCATTAATTCTACATTCTATGGCATGACCTTTGAATTTTATATCATTTTGAGTAAGGGTAAGTTTCTCATTAGATGCTGACAGGATCTGTTCTGATATTAAATCTACCCCTGTTATGAGCTCAGTCACTGGATGCTCTACCTGTATCCTTGTATTCATCTCTATAAAATAAAATTTTCCATCTTGGTATAAAAATTCAAAAGTTCCAACTCCCGTATATCCTAAGCTTTTGCATGCCTTAGAACATATTTCACCAATCTCATTTATTGATTCTCTTGGGATATTCATAGCATTAGATTCTTCAATAATTTTTTGGTTCCTTCTTTGCATAGAACAATCTCTTTCTCCTAAATGAATAGCATTACCAAAGTTATCACATAAAACTTGAATTTCTATATGTCTAGGCGTATCAAAATATTTTTCAAAGTATAAATCACCGCTCCCAAAGGCATTTTGAGACTCACTTTTTGTTATTTCTATAGATTCAGATAAATCTTTTTTTTGAGTGACCACTCTCATGCCTCTGCCACCACCACCATGGATGGCTTTAAGCATAATTGGGTATCCTACTTCATCAACTTTTTTCGAATTTTGATTAAAATCATCAGAAAGTTTTTCGTCACAACCTGGTATACAGGGTACACCAAACTTTTTCATTGTGTTCTTTGCTTTGATTTTATCTCCCATTGTTTTTAATACTTCACTAGAAGGCCCAATAAAGATAAATTTATTTGTTTCCACTATTTCTGCGAATGCAGCTGATTCTGATAAAAAACCATAACCTGGATGAATTGCGTCAGCATCGGTTAATTCTGCAGCACTTATAATTGATGGCATATCGAGATAGCTTTTTTTTGGATCAGCTGGACCAATACATACGGACTCATCTGCTAGTCTAACATGTGGTAATTGCCTATCAATAGTAGAATGAACCGCAACTGTTCTTATTCCTAATTTTTTACAAGAACGTAATATTCGTAGTGCAATCTCACCTCTATTAGCTATAAGTATTTTGTTTATCATTTTCTATTCAATTATAAATAGAGGTTGCCCAAACTCTACTGGTTCAGCATCATCGACTAGTATATCTTTTATAATTCCGCTTCTTTCAGCGGTTACTTGATTCATCATTTTCATTGCTTCGAGAATACAAACGGTATCACCTTTATTAACTTTCTGCCCTTTTTCTACAAATGGTTTGGAATCTGGGGAAGGGCCTCTATAAAATGTTCCTACCATTGGTGAATCTATGGTTTCTCCTTTGAGTTGCTCTTGCTGACTTATTTTTTCTTTTTTTGGAGTTTCTGAAATTGTTTGACTTTGTTCAGCAGTAATGGAATTAATTACAGCTTCATCTTTCTTTGCACGAGATAGTTTAATTGATTCTTCTCCTTCTTTTACTTCTATTTCAGTTAAGCCTGACTCTTCAAGGAGCTCCATAAGTTTTTTAATTTTTCTAAGATCCATAATTTAACCTAAATTTTTTTTATTGCTTCATGTAGAGCATATTCATATCCATTCGAACCTAGCCCAGCTATCAAACCATGACTTATATCACTCAAAAAAGATTTTTTTCTAAAATCTTCTCTCTTGAAGATATTAGATATATGAACTTCTATAAAAGGAATCTGTGTGCTTAGAAAGGTATCTCTTAAAGCAATACTTGTATGAGTCAATGGGCCTGGATTTATTATAATGAATTTGATGCCATTTTTTTTTGCAGATTGAATTGCATCAATAATTTCATGTTCCGCATTACTTTGGACAAATGTTAAAGAAATTTTATCTGATGTCGCAATTTTAGTTAGTTTTGACTCTATATCAGCTAAAGATTCTGTGCCATATACTTCAGGCTCTCTTGTTCCAAGAAGATTAAGGTTTGGTCCATTAATGATTAATATGTCAGACACTATACAAATACCCCAAATAAATTAGTAATTTTTAGTAGAAGTTTAACGAATTTAGGTGAAATTACAAGAACTTAATAAAAAATGAGTTTTCTATAGATTTAATGATTCAAGTTTTTTGTAAAAAGCATCTGCATCTATGAATCCAACGACCCTAGAACCCATAATCTCATCTCCATTCGGACTAAAAAACATTAAAGCCGGTGGTCCAAATAAGTTATTTTTTTTCAAGAATAAATTCATACCCTCGTCCATATTAGTTACATCAAATTTAACTAAATTTATTTTTCCAAGTACATTTGAAACTTTGCTATCACTAAATGTGTACATTTCAAGTTCTTTACAAGCAATACACCAATCAGCATATAAATCAACCATAGTTAAATTTTTTGAATTCTTTATTATCTTTTGAAGATCATTTGAGTTTTTAACAACAATAAATTTATTAGCTATTGGTTTTTCAATAAAACTTGTTATAGGTAAAAAATTTTGATTTACATTTGCACCGTAAATCAACAGAGAAGCATAAGTGAACATAATTATGGTAAAAAATTTACTAATGAAACTCTGAAACATTCTTCCAGTATTTTTTTCATTTTTATATATTAAAATAACAATAGTTATTGGTAATAGAGCCCATAAATATGCTGCTAATTGTATAGAAACGATTCGTTCAAGTAACCAAATTGCAACTATAACAAAAAGTAAGCCAAAAATTTTATTAGTCATATCTAAATATGGGCCTATTTTTTTTACTAATGTTGTAGCTGATGTACCAAGAGCAAGTAATGGTGTTCCCATACCAAAACCAAGTGCAAAAAGAGCAAATCCACCTAAAATATAATCATTCGTGCTGGCTATATAAATTAAAGCACCAATAAGAGGGGCAGTCACACATGGTCCAATGATGAGAGCAGAAAGTGCACCCATAGCCCCAACACCATAGAAAGAACCTGGTTTCAACTTATTGCTAGATTCTGATAATGATGTTTGTATAAATGTCGGCATTTGTAAATTTATAGCTTTGAACATACCTAGAGCTAAAAAAATAAATAAAAATGCGAAAGCAGTAATTACATATGGGTTTTGTAAATTTGCTTGAATATTGCTGCCAGATAAAGCAAAAATAACTCCAATTATCGCATATGTAATCGACATAGATAGGACATAAGTGAAAGATAATAAAAATGATTTTTTTGTAGAGATATTCTGGCCTTGGCCAACAATGAGTCCAGTTAATATTGGAATCATAGGAAAAACGCATGGAGTAAAAGCCAGGAGTAAGCCAGCCAAATAAAATAAAAATACGTTATAAAAAATGGATTTGGATCGTAAGATATTACTAATGCTAATTTGATTAGTTGGTAAGGCTGTTTTTTGAAAAAAACTTTCTTCTGATTTAATATCTATTGCAAATAATTTTTTTGTAGGCGGGTAACATAGGCCGGCATCAGCACATCCTTGATAATGAACAGTTAGCTCAAAATCCTTGGTCGGTATATCTGAAAGCAATATATTGGCACTAACATTATTATAATAGACATCTACATCACCAAAGAATTCATCTGTTTTTTTTAAACCATCCGGCATAACCACTTTTTCTATTTGAGTATCTTCGCTATTAATTTCAAACTTAAACATACCAAGATATAAATAATATCCATCAGCAATATCCCATTGAACAACTAAATTTTTGTCATTAATTTTTTTTACTTTAGGAACAAAGGCTTTGTCTGGGTGCAGGAATTCAATGTTATTATTTAAATCCTGAGAGAGCTTTGATTCAGCTTTAACAATATTAATACCTGTTTCCTGGCAAAAGAAAAAAAGAAAGATTAATGTAATCTGAAAAATATTTTTAATTAGTTTCATTTTTAATCCATTTTAAATATTCATTTAATCCTTGATTAATTTTTATAGAAATTATCTCAGGAACCTCGTAGTTATGCAATTTTTTAATAATTGTTTCTATTTTCTTATATGAGCTTGCATGAGATTTTATTAAAATTAAACACTCTTTTGATTTCTGGAGTTTTTTTTTCCAAAAAAAGTGACTCTCCATGTTTGGTATAATATTTACACATGCACAAGCTTTTTCTTCAATAAGTTTTTTGCTTATTTTTCTTGAAACTTCTTCCTCATCAGTAGAGGTTAATGTTAATATGAAATCATCTTTCATGCTTAAATATTAAAATATAATGAGATTAAAATACATAATACCCATATTTTTAATCTTAGTTCCAGTAATTGAAATAGTTTTATTTATCGAAGTAGGGTCAAGAATTGGGACACTAAATACTATTATTTTAATTTTTAGCACCGCTATTGTTGGTATCTATTTGATAAAAAATGGTCGATTCTCATATTTTGCAGAAATACAAAGTAGTCTTCAGCAGGGAATAATGCCTCAACTTGCAATATTTTCTGGAATGTTCTTTTTCTTAGCTGGTTTTTTATTAATTATCCCAGGCTTTTTTACGGATTCTATTGGCGTGTTATTATTATTCAAATCTGTTAGGCACTTAATTACAAGCAAACTCATGAAATCCCCTCAAAATTATTGGAAATCTGGTAAAAAAAGCCGAACGATTATTGATGTAGATCATAAAAATATTGATGAATGATAGGCCTACCACTTGAAATTTGAGAAAGAGTCGCTATTATTAGCAATCTAAGGGTTAGAGTGCTAACACAGAAATTTAGAAATAAAGAGGTAGATTAGATGAATATAAGACCATTGCACGATCGCGTAATAGTAAGGAGAATGGATGAGGAAAAAACCTCTCCGGGTGGAATCGTAATACCAGATTCAGCGACTGAGAAACCAATAAAAGGGGAAATAGTGGCTGTTGGTAAGGGAAAGATTTTGGAAAATGGTGAAATTAGGCCACTTGATGTTAAAGCTGGAGATAAAATTCTATTTGGAAAGTACTCAGGCACAGAAGTAAAGGTTGATGGTGAAGAGCTCCTCGTAATGAGAGAAGACGATATAACCGCCATCGTTGAAGAATAAAAATATTTATTAGAGGAAAATAAAATGACAGCAAAAGAAGTTAAATTTGGTGATGACGCAAGAAAAAAACTAGTAAATGGAGTAAATATTCTCGCTAATGCGGTTAAAACCACGCTCGGACCCAAAGGTAGAAATGTTGTATTAGATAAATCATTTGGTGCGCCAACAGTTACAAAAGATGGTGTATCTGTTGCCAAAGAAATTGAACTTAAAGATAAATTTGAAAATATGGGAGCGCAGATGGTGAAGGAAGTTGCTTCACAAACATCAGATATTGCTGGTGATGGAACAACAACCGCCACTGTCCTTGCTCAATCATTATTACGTGAAGGTTTGAAATGTGTTGCGGCAGGAATGAACCCAATGGATTTAAAGAGAGGCATAGATAAAGCTGTCACTGTCGCAGTTGAAAGTTTGCAAAAAATGTCAAAACCATGCACAGATCATAATGCAATAGAACAAGTTGGAACTATTTCAGCTAATTCAGATAAAAATATAGGTTCTATTATTGCTGAATCTATGGACAAAGTTGGTAAGGAAGGTGTTATCACGGTTGAAGAGGGTCAATCATTAGAAAACGAGCTCGAGGTTGTTGAAGGAATGCAATTTGACAGAGGTTATCTGTCGCCATATTTTGCTACTAATCAACAAAATATGTCGACCGAGTTAGAAGACCCATATGTGCTTTTATATGATAAAAAAGTTTCTAACATAAAAGATATGTTACCAATCCTTGAAGGAGTAGCCAAGGCAAGTAAACCACTCTTAATTATTGCTGAAGATGTTGAAGGTGAAGCTCTAGCTACTTTAGTAGTGAATAGTATACGTGGCATAGTTAAGGTTGCCGCAGTTAAAGCACCTGGTTTTGGTGATAGAAGAAAAGCAATGCTGGAAGATATTGCTATTCTTACAGGAGGAACAGTAATCTCGGAAGAGGTTGGACTAAGTCTTGAAAAAGCAGATATAAATGATCTTGGTAAAGCTAAAAAAGTGACCGTCACTAAAGAGAATACTACTATTATTGATGGCGGTGGTGAAAAATCTGCCATTGAAAGCCGAGTCAATCAAATTAGAACTCAGATTGATGAAGCAACATCAGACTACGATAAGGAAAAAATGCAAGAAAGAGTAGCGAAGCTTGCTGGCGGAGTAGCTGTGATCAAAGTTGGGGCAGCAACTGAGGTAGAAATGAAAGAGAAAAAAGCTAGAGTAGAAGATGCTCTTCATGCAACTAGAGCAGCTGTAGAAGAAGGAGTAGTGCCTGGTGGTGGGGTTGCTATGCTTAGAGCAAGGCAAGCATTAGAAAAACTTAAAGGTGATAATGCTGACCAAACCCAAGGAATACAAATAGCATCACAAGCTATGGAAGAACCTTTACGCCAAATAGTTACAAATGCTGGAGATGAAGGTTCGGTAATCTTATCAAAAGTACAAGAGGGAAAAGACTCTTACGGATATAATGCTGCAACATCGGAATTTGGAGATATGTTGAAAATGGGCATATTAGATCCAACAAAAGTGGCTCGTACAGCTTTACAGAATGCATCATCAATTGCAGGATTGATGATAACAACTGAAGCTATGGTGACTGAGCTTGCTAAAGATGATGATGCACCAGCTGCTGGAGCGCCAGCAATGCCTGACATGGGCGGTATGGGCGGCATGGGAATGGGCGGTATGGGAATGTAAACCTGAAAACCAATTCTCACAAATAGATAAAAATACAAAGCCTCTTTTCAGAGGCTTTGTTATTTATAATATGAGATAATAAATATAAATTGAGAAAAATTTATGGATAGAGTTTGGATAAAAAACTACCCTAAAAACGTACCTTCAGAAATTAGTCCGAGCAAGGATAATTCACTTCAAGATTTGTTTTATCAGACAACTGAGATGTTCTCAAAAAAAATAGCGTTCAAAAACCTTAATTCATCTATTACTTTCAATGAAACAAAAAAATATTCTGAAAGATTTGCTTCTTATCTTCAAAATGAATTAAAAATAAGAAAAGGCACAAAAATAGCAATAATGTTACCTAATTTAATGACTTATCCTGTTGTACTTTTTGGATCATTTATTGCTGGAGCAATAGTCGTTAATGTTAATCCATTGTTTAAACAGCGGGAATTACTTGATGTATTACTCAATTCTGAACCTGAGGTAATTATAGTTCTTGACAAATTTTTAGGTGAACTGGAGCCAGTAATAAATAAAACTAAGCTCAAACACATAATTGTTTGTAGGGTTACAGATTTGCTTAACCCAATTATGAAAATATT
>CAYFEQ010000017.1:0-11955 GCA_964342155.1 uncultured Ectothiorhodospiraceae bacterium
TTTCTCCCCTTGTCGACCTTCAAAATTTCTATTTGATGTTGAAGCGCATCGTTCATAGGCCCCAAGCTTATCATCATTCATTCCTAAGCACATCGAACAACCAGGGTCTCTCCATTCAAATCCAGATTTAATAAAAATTTTATCTAAGCCTTCTTGCTCTGCTTGCGCTTTAACCTGTCCTGAGCCAGGGACAACAATAGCTTGTTTTATATTTTTTGCAATTTTATTCTGTTTAATAATATTGGCGGCTAATCTTAAATCTTCTATTCTAGAATTCGTACATGAACCAATAAAAATCTTATCTAAATTTATTGAACTAATTTGTTGATTAGGCTTTAATCCCATATATTCAATTGCCCTATTGATAGACTCCTTTTCTCCTTTGTCTTTTACCGAATCAGGGTCAGGCACTTTCCCATGGACTGAAGTTGTCATTTGTGGTGACGTGCCCCAAGTAACCTGCGGTTCTACCAACGAAGCATCAATATCTATTATTTTATCAAATTCTGATTCGTCATCACTTTTGAGTGTTTCCCAATACTTGACTGCTTTGTCTATATATTTATTTGCTGCAATAAGCTTTCTCTTTAATATGTACTCAAAAGTCTTTTCATCAAATCCTATTATTCCTGATTTGGAACCAGCCTCTATACTCATATTGCAAATAGTCATCCTGCTCTCAATGCTTAATTCTCTAATACAAGACCCTGCATATTCTATTGTGTAGCCTGTTCCACCAGAAGTTCCAATCTGCCCTATGATATATAAAATCAGGTCTTTAGAAGTTATATGATCTTTTAAGGTACCATTTATATTTATCTTCAAATTTTTTTCTTTTTTCATGTTAATGCACTGTGTTGCAAGTACATGCTCAACTTCGCTGGTTCCGATACCAAAAGACAATGCTGAAAGAGCTCCATGTGTCGATGTATGTGAATCACCGCATACCAAAGTCATTCCAGGTTGAGTAATCCCAAGTTCTGGCCCAATAATATGTACAATTCCTTGTTTAATATCATTTAAATCAAAATAACTTATCTTATGTTTTTTGCAATTATTTATAAGCGTATCAACTTGAAGTTTAGATATTGGATCTTTTATTCCAGACTTTCTATCTGCAGTTGGTACATTATGATCTGACACTGCATAAATTGAGTTTTTATTCCAAACTGCACGATTTTTTATTGAGAGCCCATCAAATGCTTGCGGAGATGTGACTTCGTGGACAAGATGTCTATCAATATAAATCAATGATGTTCCATCATCATTTTTGATTATTTGATGATCATTCCAAATTTTATCATATAAAGTTTGTTTCATTTATCGTAGACGAAATAATTAATCAACTTGCGCTCTATGACGGAGTAATAAATCACAAAGAACCAATGCCATCATTGCTTCTGCAATTGGTGTAGCTCTTATACCTACACATGGGTCATGTCTTCCCTTGGTAGCTATAGTTGTTTTTTTATTCTTCGTTGTTATTGTCTCACCAGGAATTAAAATGCTTGATGTTGGTTTAAGCGCCATTTTAACTACGATATCTTGTCCTGTTGAAATGCCACCTAAAGTACCACCAGCATGATTTGTTTTAAAACCTTTTGGTGTAATTTCGTCTCTACACTCAGATCCTTTTTTTGAAATCACATCAAAACCACTTCCAATCTCAACACCTTTAACAGCGTTGATAGACATCATTGATGATGCTAATAATGCATCTAGTTTATCAAATACAGGGTTTCCTAAACCTGCAGGAACATTCTTAGCGATTACCGTAACTTCCGCGCCTATAGAGTCACCACTCTTTCTTATTTTATTAATGTAGTTCTCAAGTATTGGCACCATCTTTTTATCTGGAAAGAAGAATGGGTTTTTTTCAATATCTTTATAATTAATTTTATTTGCCTCATGTTCACCTATCCTTGAAACATATCCGAAAATATTAACTTTGGAATGCTCTTTAAGGTATTTTTTAGCAATAGCTCCTCCAGCTACTCTAGCAACCGTCTCTCTCGCAGATGATCTACCGGCACCTCTATAATCTCTAAAACCATATTTTTTTGTATATGCATAGTCAGCATGTCCAGGTCTAAATTTCTCCTTAATTTCTTTATAATCTTTTGGTCGCTGATCTTCATTAGCTATTAATAAACAAATAGGCGTACCTGTCGTTTTCCCTTCAAAGACACCTGATAATATCTCAACCTTATCGCTTTCTTTTCTTTGAGAAGTATATTTTGATTTTCCTGGTTTCCTTCTATCCAAATCTTTCTGTATGTCAGATTCATCAATTTTTAAGCCTGGAGGACAACCATCTATCACACAGCCAAGCGCCTTCCCATGGCTCTCGCCAAATGAAGTGAGACAAAATATTTTTCCAAATGTGTTACCAGACATAATTAGGGCTGCTGTTTAAGAATGAAATAATTAGCAAAAGCTCAATAAATATCATATATTTAATCTACTATTATATAGTATAAAGCTGAATTTTTAAAATTATTGGATATTTATGAAAAATTTCTATTTGTTTTTGGGTCTGTTAGCCATTATTGTGATTGGACTAGCATTTAATGAGCCAAAAGAACAACAAGCTTTGACAGAACTTAAGCCTAATAAATTATTCTTCAATGAGGAGTTGTCAGCTCAATCAACAATTCATGGCACTTTTGGACAAAAGCATTTCTTAAATAAAGTTAGCTTAATATTTTTTGGCTATACAAGATGTCCTGACTTTTGTCCAGATACCTTGGCAAAACTTAGTAGAATACATACGTCTTTAAAAAATAATAATCAAGATAATTTTGACAAGCTACAAATCGTTTTTATATCAGTAGATACTGAAAATGATGATATTGTAACTGTTAAAAAATATATACAATTCTTTAATAATGATTTTATCGGCGTAACATTAAGCCCAAATGATCTAAAAACTCTGACTAAATCTATTGGTGTATATTATGAAAAAATCTCATCTAGTCATAATATAGATTTTTATGAGCATACTGGTACAGTTTTTTTAGTAAACCAATCAGGTAAGCTTTTTGGCATCTTTACACCGCCCTTTGATTTATCCAAGCTAGAAAATGAAATTTCTAATTTTTTAAACTAATCTATGAATAATATATTTGATTATTTAAAAGCTTATTGGTTATTTTTTATTCCACATCATCTATTTTCAAGATTTACCTATTTAATTACCCGGACAAAACATCCTTTAAAAAATTTCCTTATAAAAATCTACATTAAAATTTTTAAAGTAAATATGTCTGAATGTATCTTATCTAAACCCGATGACTATGAGACTTTTTGTGATTTTTTTACAAGAAGGTTAAAAAAGGGTGTCCATAAAATAGATGGAAAAAAAGATTCTATTGTATCTTCTTGTGATGGAAAAATTCTTGAATTTGGAAAAATAGAGGACGATACGATTGTTCAGGTTAAAGGTAAAACAATAAATATTAATTCGTTGTTAGATAATCATGAAAAGTCTTCAATATATGAAAATGGGTCATACGTTACAATATATCTTGGGCCAAAGGATTATCATCGTGTGCATATGCCATTAGATGGAAGATTAATAAAAACTATGCATGTTCCTGGAAGATTATATAGTGTGACAACTCATGCTGTTAAAGTGATTAATAATCTTTATTTAAAAAATGAAAGGTTAGTGTGTAATTTTGAAAAAGATCAACTTACATTTTCTGTAATATTAATTGGAGCAATAAACGTCTCCTCTATAGAAGTAGCATGGAAAGGTGAATCCTCACCACCTATGCCTAAGAAAACTATCTCTACCGATTACCATAAAAAAAGAATAAGTCTAAAAAAAGGAGAAGAATTAGGGATGTTTAAAACAGGGTCAACTGTCATTTTATTATTTAATAAGAATGCAAAACTATCTAACGATTTAAAAAAAGGAAAGAGCGTAAGGGTTGGATCTCAAATAGCAAAAAATACTTCTTAATCAAACAAATCATGGCTTACATATTCGGGTAAGGTGTCTTTATAATCAAATTTCTTATTTATTTCTTCATTAGAAAGAACAAAATCAATGATTTTTTTTGAGTTACCCTCTTCTTTAATATTTATTTTATCAACAAATTTATCAATTAATGGATTAAGACCGGATTCATAATCATCCCAACAATCAGAAATTCCGTGCCATTTACAATTGCTATCAAATTTTATTTCAGCAAAATTAGATATATGATTACCGCTAACCGGTTTAAAGGAATTTTCATTAATTTTATATACTGCCCAAAAAATTTTTTGACTATACGCTTTTTTAATACAAATTATTTCTGAATGTTTAACTCTTTTAAAATAATCAAATGCCATGATAGTAAGTGAAGAAACTCCAAAAACTGGTATTTGCCAGGCATAACCAATTGCTTGCGTAACAGAAGAAGCAATTCTTGTTCCTGTAAAGCTTGCTGGTCCTTTGTTAAAGGTTATGGCAGTTAAATCCTTACAGTTAATGTTATGTTTTCTCAAAATTTTATCAATCATTGAAAGTATAATCTGGCTTGCACGGATTTCTTGTTTATTTTCTAGACTATCAACATCATCATTTATCTTTAAAGAAACTGAAACCTTATCAGTGGAAGTATCAATTGATAATATATTCATAAATAGACATAGTACATTAAGATTTTTTTATATACAATTTTATACAATAATCTCCCCGTAGTTAAATTGGATATAACGAGACCCTCCTAAGGTTTAGTTCCTGGTTCGATTCCGGGCGGGGAGGTATGTCAAATCTTATCAGAATTATTCTTATCTATGAGTTGTTGTTCTTTGGGAGTTAGAGGTCTACCCCAAATCATTGGAGTGGTAGCCATAGCAATATCACTATATTTCTCTAGCCTTTTGCATATAGTGGATTCTTCCATATTATTTTTACTTGCATAAAGTGTAATTGCATTATCTTTGAGCATTCCCTCTTCAGTTATTAATTTAAATATTTCTAAACAAGTCATGACACTTTCATATTCTTTATTACTAAGTCCTCTTGGCCTAGTGTTTGTGTCTTTTATTTTATCTTTAGTAATAGATTCACCAATAAACGCTGATACATTTGGAGGTATATCTTTAGGAAACTCTTTACACATCAATGAAAAGATATTGAACAACATATCCATTATTTCATTTCTGCGTATAATCTTTCCCGACCTCGTTGTAAAACTATCAGTTCCAGCTTTATCAAGTTCTTCAATATTACCTATTAACTGAAGAGTCATTTGTTGCCATATGTCTTTGGTATCATCTTTACTTAATTTTTCTTCTTTATCTTTTTCTGACAACACAAACACCTAGCTTTTTATATTGCCCTAGATAAAACTGCGCGATATCTAATTTTATTCTCTTTAACTTTTTTTATAGCTTTATTAACATCAGAAAATGAAAACTGTTCTATCATAGGTTTAATATTTTTATCAGCAGCAATTTTAAGCATTTCCCTCATCATCTTCCGACTACCCCCAGGGTTTCCAGATATTTTAATTCTTTTATTTATTAAACTAAATGCATAAATACTAACTGGTTTTGGAGGGATTCCAACAAAACAGATGTTTCCATCAACATCTAAGGTATCAGCGAGGGCTGTCCAATCAAGATCAGCATGAGCAGTTACAAGAATAAAATCAAATTTATTTTGTAATTTTGATAAACCTTTATAATCAACAACAGAATTTGCACCAAACTTTTTAGCTTCAGTTTTTTTATTTGTAGATGATGTTACTGCGGTTACATGATAACCCATAGCCTTTCCATACTGAATTGCTAGATGACCTAATCCACCAATGCCAATTACAGCAACTCTATCTTTAAATTTAACATTGAATCCTCTGAAGGCTCCATGCACAGTCCATCCCGCACACATAAGTGGTGCCGCATGTTCTGATTTTAATTTTGTAGGTATTGGATATACAACACTATTATCAACCTTAACAAAATCAGCAAATCCTCCATTCCTTCCAATTGCAGTCATTTCCGAAGCAGAGCACATATTATCTCTATCTGTCCTACAATATGTACATTTTCCACATACTTTTGAAAACCACCCAACGCCAACGCGTTGGCCAATTTTTAAATTTTTAACCTGAGAACCTTTTTGTGTAACAGACCCAACAATCTCATGGCCTGGAATAAAAGGATAATTTGAAATCCCCCAATCATTGTCAATCAAATGAATATCGCTGTAGCATACACCACAATGACTAATTTCAACGACAACATCTTTTGGGGCTAATTTATTTAGCTGATAACTATGAGGTTGAAGTTGAGATTTAGCTTTTTTTGGCCCATACCCATTTACAATATTATCCATAAAATATCCTATTCATATATGTTTGAGTATAGATTACAAGATATTAAATTCATATAGTAAGATTTTTGATATTATTAAGAAATGTATGAAATGGCAGCAAATCTAGTATTAATTATTCATTTTGCTTTTATTCTGTTTGTTACGCTTGGAGCATTTTTATTTTTTGCTTCAACAAAGATTATGTTTATACATTTCCCTGCCCTAATTTGGGGGTCTTACATTATGTTTACACATTCTGCATGCCCTCTTACTCATCTTGAAAATTGGTTTTTACACAAAGCTAATCTGGCAACGTATTCTGACGGTTTTATCCAACACTATATAATGCCAATTGTATATCCAGTAAATCTAACTAATGATTTACAAATATATCTAGGCACAATACTAATAGCCTTAAATGCATTGGTTTATGGGTTTATACTTAATAGAAAAAGGAGTAATTAAAACAAATACATGGATCCACTATCTCAAGGAGTTGTCGGAGCAGTAGTAGCACAACAACCTGCTAAACATAAACATTATATAATTGCTACATTGCTAGGTTTTTTTTCTGGATTAGCTCCAGATTTAGATATATTGATAAAGTCTTCACACGACCCATTATTGTCTTTAGAGTTTCATAGACAATTTACACACTCAGTGTTTTTCATACCAATTGGAGGTATTATTTGCGCGACCTTCTTTTATTACTTATTTTTAAGAAATGCATCAATTACATTTAGGCAAACTTTGTTTTATTGTACTTTAGGATATGCAACACATGGGTTTCTGGATTCCTTCACTTCCTATGGCACACAGCAATTTTGGCCTCTAACTGATTATCGTGTTGCCTGGAATACCATCTCTGTTATAGATCCATTGTTCACTGCACCTTTATTAATTTTAGTTGTTCTTGCTGTAATCAAAAAAAATAAACTTATTTCATACTCTGCCCTATCTTGGGTTTTTCTTTATAGTATTTTTGGATTTATACAAAAAGATAGAGCTGAATTTATGGCTCTAGATTTAGCATTAAGCAGAGGTCACACTCCATCACATGTTTTAGCTAAACCAAGTTTTGGCAATTTAATATTATGGAAAACTATATATACAACTGAATCACAATATCATGTTGATGCAATTAGGTTATCTTTCAAAAAGAAAGTTATACCGGGAACTAAAATTGATAAGCTAAATCTTCAAAAATCCTTTCCTTGGTTGGATGTTAATTCTCAACAAGCTAAAGATATAGAGCGTTTCAGATGGTTTTCAAACGGGTATCTCTCATTATCTCCAAATTTTCCAAATCGGATAATAGATGTACGCTACTCAATGTTTCCAAATGATGTAAATGCACTGTGGGGTATTGAATTAGACCCTGAGGCTAATGAAGAAGATCACGTTAAACGTGTTTTCAACCGAAGAAATCATATTGATGTTTACTTAAAACTTTTAAATATGATTGCTGAATAAACTTCACTAATTTAAATCTCTGATATAATTATCTTATGAAATATTTACATACGATGATTAGAGTCTCCAATATTGATGAGTCACTAAGATTCTATTGCGAAGGACTTGGTTTAAAAGAAGTAAAAAGAACTGAATATGAAGAAGGGAGATTTACTTTAATTTATTTAGCTGCACCAAATGATGAACCTGAATTAGAACTCACATATAATTGGGATGGTGACAACCTAGGAGACTGCTCAAGAAATTTTGGACATATATCCTACAGGGTAAAGAATATTTATGAAACCTGTAAAAAACTCCAAAGTATTGGCGTAATAATTAATTACCCACCAAGAGATGGTGAAATGGCATTTGTTAAATCTCCTGACAACATATCAATTGAATTACTTCAAGAAGGAGAATCTTTAAAGCCTCAGGAACCTTGGACATCTATGAAGAATATTGGAACATGGTGATTCAATCTAATCAATTTAAAACTAATTGAACTAATTTTGAAAATTCAAATATAGTTAGGAAAGCCCCTACCAACAAAATAAAAAAGAAAGTTGAGACAATTGGGCCTATTAAATGTGGGCGAGATTTTGCAAACAAAGAGATGACAAACTTTTCTATAATCTTTTGTAAAGAAAAAAGTATATTTCCAAAAACATATGCAGAAACAATTGGACCAACAATAAAAAAAACAAATGGTTTCCAAGAGTAAACATCAGAGAATCCTTCATCTTGAGAATAAATAAAAAGGCTGGTTCCTATCCAAAATAAAGCAGCAATAATAAATGCATTTTTCTTAACCTTCATGTCTTGGATTTGTTGATTCAGGTTAGCTTTATTTTTACTCTTCTTGCTCATCAATTTTTTATTCTAGAGCTATATTCTCCGCTCTTAGTGTCAACCTTTATAGATTCACCTTCTTTGATAAAGGCTGGCACTTTCACTTCAGCACCATTTTCAAGAATAGCTTCTTTTAATGTTGCTGAGACAGTATCCCCTTTCGCTGCAGTTTCAGTGGACTTAACCTTGAGAGTGACAAATTGTGGAAGTTGTACTTGTATAATTTTTCCATCCCACATAATTACTTCGCATTCATCTCCTTCACATAACCAAACAGAGCGTTCACCAATAATTTCATCATTAACTTCAAGTTGCTCATAAGTTTGTAAATCCATAAAGAAGAATTTTCTATTTTCTGTATATAAAAACTGCATGTTTGTGTTAACTACGTCAGCCTCATTTAGTGATTCACCAATTTTAATAGTTTTCTCCAAAATTTTATTGTTTATAAGATTTTTGATTTTGATACGCGTAAATGCTTGTCCCTTTCCAGGATTAACGAATTCAGTATCAAGAATAATGTAAGGCTGGTTTTCAATCAGTACCTTATTACCATTTTTAAGCGATGAAGTGGTTTCTGACATTAATTAGCCTGATGCTGACTTGATAATGAAATAATTTCAGCATCTCTTAAGGCCTTAATTCTGTTTTCAAGTGGTGGATGGGATGAAAAAATCTTGCTTAAATAACTCCTCTCTCCCTTATTAGATATCCCAAAAGCCATCATCTGATCTGGTAGTTTTGCTGCACTAAATTTTTGTAATGCCTCTAATGCAGAAATCATGTTCTCTTTGCTGGTTAATTGGGCTCCTCCAAAATCTGCTCTATACTCTCTTCGTCTTGAGAACCAAAAAACAATCGTACTGGCTAGGATCCCTAAAACAACTTGAGCAAATATTACCGTGAAAAAATATCCAATTCCATAACCTCTATCATTTTTGAGGATTACTCTGTCAACAAAATGGCCTATTACTCTTGAGAAGAAAATAACAAAAGCATTAACAATGCCTTGTATAAGACTAAGTGTTACCATATCTCCATTTGCTACATGACTCATCTCATGTCCAATGACTGCAGAAACTTCGTTTCTATCCATTTTATTTATCAATCCAGTGCTCAATGCAACAAGCGAACTGTTTTTTGATGCACCAGTAGCAAAAGCATTTGGAGCATCTGACTGAAAGATTCCTATTTCAGGAGTTTTAATCCCAAGAATCTTTGAATGCTCTTCGACAGTTGCTAAATACCATTTTTCAAATTCATTTGATGGTTGCGTTATAACTTGGACTCCTGCCATTTTTTTGGCCATCCATTTTGATAAGTATAAAGAAATAAAAGATCCACCCATTCCAAACACGAGTGAAAATATCATTAAAGAATTATAATCTAAATCAACGCCATTTGATTGGAGGATTCCAGTGAACCCAGTTAATGATAAAAAAATACTGAGCACAACCAATATTGCTATGTTAGTCAGTATAAATAAAAAAACTCTTTTCATCTCTTATCTTTTCCTATTACCCATCATTATAAATTAATTTATGTATTTTTTTCAAAAGTTTTTTATCAATTTTCCTTCCTCTTCTAGTCCTATCCATTATATATTCATTTGGGATTGCATCTATTTGGTCAGATTCCAAGACATTAGCAAAGCTGATAATTTCAGTACTTTTTTTAGGAATATTGATTAATTTTACTCCTTTGCCTCTAGGTAGAACTGGTACATTCGATAATTCATTTATAAGCATGTAATTATCGTCTGTTATTAGAATGTAGTGTTTATGAATATCTGGATTAAAATTCACCATGGCGCAAGCATTTGAGTTACTCACTCTTATCAAACTCTTTCCCTTTTTTTGTTTTACTGAAATATCTTCGTGACAACAGATAAAACCGTAACCGTTATTAGATAAAACAAGGGTTTTCTCTTCCTCTAGAATATTTCCAACACCAATAATATGCATTCCATCTTTAATTGTAAAAAATTTACTTAGTGGCTCCCCATGTCCCCTTGATGAAGGAATCTTGTGAACATCCAAAGAATATGCATAGCCATTTTGACCTAGGAATGAAATTTTTTTATCTGAATATGTTTTTAAGTGCTTAAATTTAGTATCTCCAGTTTTGTAAGTAATCTGGTCAAAATTAACATCATGGCCTCTTACAGTTTTAATCCAACCATTTTTAGATAATACAACAGATACTGGATCGCTTGTTAGAACAGGTTGTATCTTAATAGCCTTTGAAATCTCTGACTCAATAATTTTAGTTGATCGAGGCCTAGTAAATTTCTCAGAGATAGCCGTTAGTTCATTTATTAATAAATCGTTTAATTTCTTTGGTGACTTTAATATAGCAGATAAGCGTTTTTCCTCTGATTCGAGTTCACTTAACTCTTTTTTTATTTCTTTTTCTTCTAATTTTGCAAGATTTTTAATCTTAAGATTGATTACTGATTCATATTGTATTTCTGTAAATTTATATAATTTAATTAATCTTGGCTTTGGGTCATCACTGTTCCTTATGATATCAATTATTTTATCTAGGTTTTTATAAACAATTGTATATGCTTCTAAAATATGTATTCTTTTAACGGTTTTTTCAAGTTGCCATGAAAGTTTGTTTTTAAGAGTTGTTTTACGAAATTCTATCCATTCTAACAATATATTCTTTAAATTTTTTACCTGTGGCTTACCGTTTAATCCAATCATATTTAAATTTACACGATAGCTTCTTTCTAAGTCAGTTGTGAAAAATAAATGCGACATGATTTCTTCATGATCAAATGCTCTTCCTTTTGTTTTAATTACTATACGAACTGGATGGTCTTGATCAGACATATCCAAAACTGAATCAAGGAAACCTGTTTTTCTTGAATATATTTGTTCTTGTATTTGTTCAATGATTTTTGTTGTAGATGTCTGATATGGTATTGAATCTATAATTAATTCTTTTCCTTTAAAAGATGCTGTTGCCCTGAGTTTAATATTTCCTTGTCCTGTTTCATAAATTTGATCTAAGTCTGACTCATTTGCCATTAATTGACCGCCTGTTGGATAATCTGGCCCTATTATTTTCTCCCTTAGTTTTTTTATAGAGGTTTTAGGATCTTTAAGTAAATAAATAATTGCGTTAATGGTTTCATGCAAATTATGTGAAGGTATATCAGTTGACATCCCTACTGCAATTCCTGAACTTCCATTTATAAGAATATTTGGAATCTGTGATGGTAGTATTTTAGGCTCTTTAAGTGTTCCATCAAAATTGGTTGCCCAATCAACAGTACCTAAATTTATTTCAGACAATAATAGATTAGAAAAATTAGTTAGGCGTGATTC
>CAYFEQ010000017.1:12055-15948 GCA_964342155.1 uncultured Ectothiorhodospiraceae bacterium
TACCTAAATTTATTTCAGACAATAATAGATTAGAAAAATTAGTTAGGCGTGATTCAGTATATCTCATTGCAGCAAATGATTTTGGATCATCTTGCGTGCCCCAGTTACCCTGACCATCTACTAAAGTGTAATTAAATGAAAAAGGTTGGGCTAACATCACCATAGCTTCATAACAAGCTGTATCTCCATGAGGGTGGTACTTGCCTAAAACATCACCTATTGTACGGGCAGATTTTTTATATTTAGAAGTAGAACTCAGGGCTAACTCATTCATTGCAAAGACGATCCTACGTTGCACAGGCTTAAGCCCATCGGAGATATTTGGCAAAGCGCGGTCCAAAATCACATACATTGAATAATTCAAATAGGCTTCTTCGGTAAATTCCCTAATTGGAACTTTACTCATTCTTCCTTGAGGAAAATCAAGTGTCTGTTGTTTATCTTTAGTCATAATATTTAGTCAATTTGAGCAAGATTACCTTTTGATTCAATCCATTCCTTTCTTTCCATAGCCATTTTTTTAGATAATAATTTATTGATCGTTAACTTATCTTTATTGTTTGATGTGGTTGTTAGTTGAATTAATTTTCTTGTTTTCTTTGATAATGTTGTTTCCTTAAGTTGAGATGGGTTCATTTCACCTAGCCCTTTAAATCTGGTAATCGATAAAGATGGGTTATCTTCATTGATTTTCATTTTTTTTAATAACTTATTTTTCTCTGCATCATCTGTTACATAATATGTTTCTTTTTTTATATCTATTCTATATAAAGGCGGTTTTGCAATATAAATTTTTCCTGCTGAAACTAAATCTTTAAAATGTGCGAAGAAAAGAGCAGCTAAGAGTGTTGCAATATGCATGCCATCTGAGTCTGCGTCCGCTAAAATACATATTTTTCCATATCTTAATCCATCCATATTAATTTTTACTTCATTGGGTTCAACACCAATTGCAAGGCTTATATCTTTAACCTCTTTTGATTCTAAAATTTTTGATGAACTCAGCTCCCATGTATTTAAGATTTTACCTCTAAGAGGAAGAATTGCCTGATATGACTTCTCTCTTGCTTGTTTGGCAGAACCTCCCGCAGAATCACCTTCAACTAAGAATAATTCATTTTCTTTATTGTCTTTACTAATACAATCAGCTAATCGGCTTGGTAATATAATATTCCTAGTTGTAGTTTTTTTATTAGATTGTTTGTCTGATAAGATTCTGTTTTGTGCGTTCTTGATGGCAATGTCCGCTAATGTTTCTCCAGTTTCAACATGTTGATTAAGCCATAACTCAAACTTATCCTTCACTTGGTTATTTAAGTTTGAAAGAAGATGGCTAGATTGAAGCTTATTTTTCGTTTGACCAGCAAATTGTGGGTTAGTCATTCTCAAAGATAATATAAACGAAGTATTTTTCCATATGTCTTCAGGAGTTAGTTTAATATTTTTAGGTAAAAGATTATGACGTTCACAAAACTCTCTGATTGCATCGACTATGCCTAATCGAAATGAGTTAACATGTGTTCCACCTTGTGCAGTTGGAATTAAATTTACATAACTTTCTTGGAATGGTTCATTTGATTCAGTATCCCATATAATTGTCCATTCCATACTATAATTATCTAAACTTATTGAGTTTGAATATGTGTCTTTTGGGTAATAATTAGAACCATTAAGGCTAGAAATTAAATAATCCTTTAATTCTCCTTCATGATAAAAATCTTGCGTTCCTAATCCATATTTTTCATCTATTAAAGTTAATTTAAGACCTGATTGGAGAATAGATTTTGCTTTGACAAGATGCACTAGTTCTTTCGTATTTAAATTTAATGTTTCAAAATACTTCTCATTTGGTAAAAAATGGATAGTTGTACCCTGCTTATTCTTTTGACAACTACCATTGGGCTTAAGTTTTTTATCTAAATCACCATTTTTAAATGAAGTTATATATTCATTACTATCCCCTCGTCTAAATACAGTAACCTTCAAAAAACTAGATAATGCATTAACAACTGAGACCCCGACACCATGCAGTCCGCCTGAATACCTGTAGTTTTTTTCAGAAAATTTTGCTCCCGAATGTAGATTTGTCATTATGACTTCCACACCAGGAACTCCAAAATCTGGATGTTCATCTACTGGCATGCCTCGTCCATCATCTTCAACGATAATTGAGCCGTCTTCTTTTAGGGTAATTATAATTTCTTTTCCATGACCAGCTATTGCTTCATCAACACTATTATCAATAACCTCTTGAACAAGATGGTTTGGACAAATCGTATCAGTGTACATTCCAGGTCTTTTTTGAACTGGCTCTATTCCTTGAAGTACTTCTATGTCAGATGCTGTGTATTTTTTTTCCACAAGTATGATGTATAATCTAAGTCATATTACTATATCTGACTCTGAATATAAATGAATTATGTGATCTATGATTTTGAAAGTTCGGGAGTGCAAGCTAAATATGCCCACCCCATACAATTTGCTGCTGCTCTAGCAGATGAAAATTTTAATATTCTTGAAACATTTAATGAGCGATGTCGCTTACGCGATGGAGTTGTTCCTGATCCTGGTTCCCTCCTTATAACTAAAGCAACTATAGATTCACTTAAGAATGAGCAGTCTTACTATGAGTTTATGAGGAAAATTTATGCTAAGCTTCAATCATGGTCTCCTGCGATATTCTTTGGTTATAATAATATTATTTTCGATGATGAAGTTCTAAGGCAAAATTTTTATCAGACACTTTTAAATCCATATTTAAACACTACAAATGAAAATACTCGTATTGATATTTGGAGAATAGTTATTGCTCTCGCACCACTTGGCTTAGATATAATTGATATACCAAAAAATAGTCAAGGCAAAAATATAACTAAACTAGAAGCAATTAGTAAAAAAAATAATATCGAACATGAATCTGCTCATGATGCTCTGTCAGATGTTACGGCTACACTTGAGCTAGCTAAAATTATACAAAAAAAAGCACCTGATTTTTGGGATGATTGCTTAAAAGCAAGATCGCCAAAAATGCTTTCAGAATTTTTACACACTGACGAATATTTTTACCGTGCTCCACAGGCACGTAGCTCGATAAAATATACCCCAGTTTCATTTATAGCTTCTAATCCTAATAAAGAAAAAGAGTTAGCTTTCTTTAATTTGTCAACAAATGACTATGAGAAAGAAATAGAAAAAAGATCTAGTGCTATTGCTTCAATAATTAAGAAAAAAACTGTCATAATAGAAAAGAGTCATCGTTTTCCAATATTACTAAGTCAAGATTATTTTAAAAGTACTAATCTATATAAAGAGACAGAAAACAATACATCATATGGAGAAATAGCTAAAAAGATTCAATCTTCAGAAAACTTTATTGAAAATGTTAAACAATCTTTAGTAGATCAATGGGAAGAGTTTGAAACAAGCAAAAAATTAACAGATAGCCTCCCTTTAGAAGAACAGATTTATGGAAGTATGCCTCTAAGTCGTGATGATCAAGAAAAAATAAATGTATTTAACGATTCTACAGATCCATTCGAAAAATTAAAAACCTCCAAACATATAGATGATACAAGATATAAGCAGCATGCTAATCGAATCCTGTATGAGGAACACTCTAATGAGCTAACTAATAAAGAAAAACTAAATTATCAAAAATCTCTAGCTGAAAGAGTGCTTACGAACGAAGAAGATGTACGTTGGATGACAATACCTAAAGCTAAGGATCAGATTGAAGCTTTGAAAAATGATGAGAAATATCAAAAAGAAATAGATTACATAAAACAAATTGAAGATCATATAAATTCAGAAGAGAAAAAATATAAAAAATACTTAGGTGACTAATTACAAATTACTTAAAAATTTTATAATTTCTTCAGCAGGTTGATAACCAG
>CAYFEQ010000018.1:0-7219 GCA_964342155.1 uncultured Ectothiorhodospiraceae bacterium
TACCTGATGAATGTGTTTTGCCTTTATCATGATCAAAAAAGACACCTGGTGAACGATGTAATTGAGAAACCACAACTCTTTCGGTTCCATTTATTATAAAAGTCCCAAACTTAGTCATGATTGGTAATTCGCCTAAAAATACTTCTGGATTCTCAACAGCTTCATATTTCACTGTTGATTTTTTGTCGATACCAACTTCAAGTTTTAAATTTACCTTAAGAGGGACAGAATAGGTTTTACCAGTAATTCTACATTCTTCCTCTGAATACTCCTCTTTACCTAACTTGTATCCATTGTATGACAGCTTAATATTATTTGAATAATCATATATTGGAAAGACAGATTCAAAAACTTTATGCAAACCAGATTTCTGATTATTTAAATTATCCCTTTCTAAAAATTGATTGTAAGATGTTACTTGTAGTTCTATTAAATTTGGTATTGGTAAAACATCACTAAGTTTTCCAAAATTTTTTCTTATTCTTTTTTTTGCTGTATAGCTATATTTCATATACAAATAAATCCTTGATACCTTCAAATGAAGGTAGTTAATTAATAGCGATCCCTAGAAAGCCTGTTTAATCTCAACGCTTTTATTTAAGTTCAACTGTTCCGCCAGCTTCTTCAAGTTGTTTCTTGAAAGCTTCAGCTTCTTCTTTTTTTACACCTTCTTTTAAGTCACATGGAGCACTTTCTGCTTTTGCTTTTGCTTCTCCAAGACCTAATCCAGTAATTGCTCTTACAGCTTTGATAATTGCAACTTTGTTGCTACCAACGCCGGTTAAAGAAATAGTATATTCTGATTTCTCCTCAGCGGCTGCTTCTCCAGCATCAGCGGCTGCTGGTGCGGCTGCTGGTGCAGCGGCGGCTGCTTTAACTCCGAACTTTTCTTCCATTTCTGAAACCAAGTCTACAACTTCCATAACAGTCATATTTGATATTGTTTCCAGAATTTGGTCTTTTGTTACTGCCATTTTATTTACTCCCATTCAAAAAAATTACTAATTCTTAGATTGTTTAATTGCCTCAAAAGTTCTGACTACTTTAGTAGGTACTGCGTTCATGGTAGCCAGGAGTTTCTGTATTGGTGCTTGCATTACAGACATCAGCATTGATATCGCTTCATCATAAGATGGTAAAGATGCTAATTTCTTTACTTCCGATACATCTAACTCATTTCCTTTATATGACAATGATTTAATTGTTATATTTTCATGATCATCAACAAATTTCTTTATGAGCTTTGCAAATCCACTTAGGTTATCCTTTGAAACTGCCAAAATCTGAGGTCCAACTATTTTTTCACCCAAATTTGAAAATTCAGAATCTTTTAAAGCCATTTTTAACATATTGTTTTTAACAACTTTTACATATATATCAGATTGTCTAGACAGCTTTCTAAATTCATTTAGCTCATTTGAAGTAAGTCCGCGATAATCCGCCGTTAAAACAGTTTCTGCCTCACTTAAGATATCAGATACTTCTTTAACTAGATTCTTTTTTAATTCTAGATTCAATGCCATGATTCGCTTCCTTAAGTATTTCCTTCAGCAATTGTGGATAAGTCTACCTTAATTCCGGGCCCCATAGTAGAGGATATTGTAAGATTTTTCATATATTTTCCCTTTGTTGATGAAGGTTTTACTTTATTTAGGTCGTTTATTAGCGTTTTGATATTTTCTGACAGTTGTTTTGCCTCAAAATCTACTTTCCCAACGGTAGTGTGTATGATTCCAGCCTTATCAATTTTGTATCTAATTTGTCCTTTTTTTGCCTTTTCTACAGCTTGACCAATGTTTTTTGTAACCGTTCCTTCCTTAGGATTCGGCATTAAATTTTTTGGTCCTAAAATTCTTCCTAATTGTCCTAATAATTTCATACACTCTGGAGTAGCAATTACAATATCAGCATCTAAATCTTTGTCTTTTTTTATTTCTTCAATTAAATCCTCAAACCCAACTTTATCTGCCCCAGCTTTCTTGGCAGCTGTTACGTCTTGTCCTTCTGCAAAAACAACTACTTTCGAAGGTTTTCCTATGCCATGCGGTAGAGTTGAAGAACCACGAACACTTTGATCAGATTTAGTTATATCTATACCTAGATTTATGCTTATATCAACAGTTTCACTAAATTTAAGTTTAGGAAGACTTCTTAACATTTCAATTGCATCATCTAGAGAATATGCTTGCATTGCATCTACTTTCTCATCAATTATTTTACGTCTTTTGCTCAATCCCATACTAATTCTCAACCTCTATACCCATACTCCTAGCTGTTCCAGCAATTATCTTTACTGATTTCTCTAGGTCCGCTCCTGTCAAATCACCTTCTTTTTGTTTCACAATCTCTTCTATTTGTTTGATTGTAACTTTACCAACCTTATCGCTTTGAGGTGTAGGACTTCCTTTTTGTATGCCCGCAGCTTTTTTTAACAAAATGGCAGCAGGTGTAGATTTAATAATAAAATCGAATGATCTGTCTTTATAAACATTTATAACTACCGGTAGAGCTAAACCTTTTTCTGTATCCTTAGTCCTGTCGTTAAACTGTTTACAGAAGTCTTGTATATTCAAACCATGCTGCCCAAGTGCTGGGCCAACTGGAGGAGCTGGATTTGCGCTTCCAGCAGGTACCTGTAATTTAACTTGGTTTATGAGTTCTTTTGCCATTAATCTAACCTTTTTCAACTTGCGTTAAAGATAATTCAATAGGTGTTGGTTTTCCAAAAACTAATACAGAAACTGTTAATCTATTCTTTTCAAAATCAACTGTTTCTACAACTCCGTTGAAATCGTTGAATGGACCATCAGTTATTCTTATAACTTCGCCCGCCTCAAAAATAACTTTTGGTTTTGGTTTATCAACACCTTTTTGTATATCTCTAATAAGATTTTCAGCTTCTTCTTTATTTAAAGGAGAAGGTTTGTCACCAGATGCTCCTACAAAATTTAAAACCTTCGGTACATTTCGGACAAGATGCCAAGTTTCATCATTAAGATCCATTTTAATCATAACGTATCCAGGAAAGTACTTTCTTTCGGTTTTTCTCTTTTGTCCTTCTTTCATTTCAACTACTTCCTCTGTTGGAACATAGACTTGCTCAAAAGAATCCTGAAATCCACTTCTTTTAATTCTATCTTCTAATGCTAATTTTACTTTGTTTTCATAACCCGAAAAGGATTGCAAAACATACCATCTCATAGCCATTACCCAACTCCATATAAAGTTCCAACACCCCAACCTAACAACATATCAAATAACCAAAGCATTATACCTATTAATATAACAACCACAAAAACACCTAAAGCGGTTTGCAAAGTTTCTTGTTTAGTTGGCCAAGTTACTTTTTTTAGTTCAACTTTGGAATCTATTACATAACTATATACAGTTTTCCCAAAATCAGTAAGATATGTTATATAAGCTGCAATAATCATTATAAAAATGAGTGCCACTACTCTATAAAATAAACGTATTTCAGAAAAATAATAAAACGAGATTATACCAGCAATCAGTATGGTTGTTGATAACAGTAAAAGCGGTGTGTTGTTATTAAACTTATCAGACTCAACCATAGTATATCTTCCCATCGAATCTCATCAGGCCAGGAGGGACTCGAACCCCCAACCTACGGTTTTGGAGACCGTCGCTCTACCAATTGAGCTACTAGCCTATCAATCTAATTAAATCAGATGATTGGCTTTTACTCTATAATTTTAGTGACAACTCCAGCGCCAACTGTCTTACCACCTTCACGAATTGCAAACTTAAGCTTCTCTTCCATCGCAATTGGTGTAATAAGTTCGACATTCATCTTAACATTGTCACCAGGCATTACCATTTCAACATCTTTTGGTAACTCAATTGCACCGGTAACATCTGTTGTTCTAAAATAAAATTGTGGTCTATAGTTACCAAAAAAAGCAGTATGTCTACCGCCCTCTTCTTTTGATAATACATAAACCTCACATTCAAACTTAGTGTGTGGTTTCACAGAACCAGGGATACATAAAACTTGTCCGCGCTCTACTTCTTCTCTTTTTGTTCCCCTGAGTAACACACCTACGTTGTCACCAGCAACACCTTCATCAAGTAATTTACGGAACATTTCAACACCAGTACAAGTTGTTTTTTGTGTATCTCTAATTCCTACTATTTCTATTTCATCGCCAACGTTTACTTTTCCTCTTTCTATCCTTCCTGTAACTACTGTACCTCTTCCAGAAATCGAGAAAACATCTTCAATAGGCATTAAAAACTTTCCATCTATCGGTCTTTCTGGTACTGGAATAAATTTATCCATTTCAGATATAAGCTTCTCAATTGATGGTATTCCAATATCACTTGCATCTCCTTCAATTGCTTTTAGCGCTGAACCACTAACTATTGGAACTTTATCTCCAGGAAAATCATACTTGGTTAGTAATTCTCGGATTTCCATTTCAACTAGCTCTGTTAATTCTTTATCATCAACCTGATCTGCTTTATTTAAATAAACAACTACGTGAGGCACACCTACTTGTCTAGCTAATAATATATGTTCTCGGGTTTGAGGCATTGGTCCATCAGCTGCTGAACAAACTAATATTGCGCCATCCATTTGAGCTGCACCTGTAATCATATTTTTGACATAATCGGCATGACCTGGGCAGTCTACGTGTGCATAATGACGATCATCAGATTCATATTCCACATGCGCTGTTGCTATGGTGATTCCACGTGCCTTTTCTTCAGGAGCATTATCGATTTGATCATACGCCTTAAATTCTCCACCGTGCTTTTCTCCCATAACTTTTGTTAAAGCAGCGGTTAGTGTTGTTTTACCATGATCGACATGGCCTATAGTACCTACATTTACATGCGGTTTATTTCTTTCAAATTTTTCCTTTGACATGTTTAAAAGCCTCAGTTTTAGTTACAGTTTTACAAGTGGTGTAATAATAAACTACTTTTAATCTCAAATACACTAAAATTTTACTAAAATCCAGTAAAATATGGAAGAAAACCCCTTTATTCATTGAAGATTTTGTCTGTAGAAACATTGCTTTGTTAGCCCATAACCGGATTTGAACCGGTGACCTCTTCCTTACCAAGGAAGTGCTCTACCGACTGAGCTATATGGGCAAATTTTAAATATGATGATAGAGAAATAGTTATGATTATACAAGATGAAGAAAACCTAGCTATGTTTATTGTGAAACAACAGGAGGCATCATTCCATGATGGAAAATGTAAGCTATAGCATATGCAATAGGTGCAATTATAACGAATAAACCAATTGCATAAAATAATGCAAACTTACCCATCCCTTTGAGCTTGCTAAAATCAGTTAGGATACCCATGCTAACAAATGTCAACATAAACATCATTTTCCTCATCGGACTCTGAACAACATTTGCGCCTATTGCTGCTGCTTCTTTAACCTCAGGCGACCAAAGAATTACTCCAACATAAAAAAACCACGCCACAAAATATCCAATGACAAACTTAGGGAACCTAAACCAAATTTCTGAAACCGGTATGTGCGACTGGTCAGATCTTTTTTCTACCTTATGCATCCAAATAAGAGCAAGTAGAAATGCCCAAACACCAATAAAAACATCAATCCAAATCTTGGTTAAGATTGCAGCACTTAAAATCCAATCAGACTCCCAAACTACACCCGTTGCTTTTAAATGTTGACTAACCATCATCTCGTCTAAAATGGCTCCTGCCGCTGCATCTGCTCCATCAGTTTTTACAGTCAACCCCATTGCTGCTCCATTCACAATTGGTTGACCAGGAGCAACACTTGCATAAAATGTAGGTAATATAATTAATTCAATCATTGCATAAATTACAACTAAAACTGAAACTGCAATTGGTAATATTGGTTTTGCTCTGATAGCTCCTGCAGTGGCTATAGCTGCTGATACACCACATATAGAAATTGCTGATGATAATACTGCTGCGGCATCTCTCCCAATATCAAAAAATTTTCTCGCAATTGTATACATAATGGGCCAGAAAAGTAGGTAAGCTACAAAAACTGCAGCTGCGCCAGCCAATGCTAAATCCAATGCCATGCTTGATGCTTTCATAGACATCAATCCTAACTTTATACCTAAGTAAACAATAGCTGTTTTAATAAACCATTCAGGTTTTGCAGACTCTTTTAAAAATCCCGCAAAATCTTTAAAAAAATTACCTATTATCAGACCAACTGCAAGCGCTAGCATGTAGGAAAAACCACCACCTAATTGTAGACCCCAAGTTAATTGAAATTTTTCAAAATAATTTTTACCTTTAACGATTGCATCAACAGATTTAAAATGCGCTTCATGACCAACTATCCAACACAACCAAGTAATAAAAAAGATAATCGTAAAACCTAGGAAGAACTTCTTAACATTAAGCCCCTGAAAATAAGCACCTATACATGTTAGAGTTGTGAAAACTGCATAAGTCACAAAAAACGAGGTTAAGGGGCTTATTCCTGAATAAGTTTTTGTCGATGGTTTTAAAAGTTTATCCCAAGAAAAATCTGATGTTAAATTAGTCCATTCCCAAGTCTTTGTTTTAGCCATCCAACCAACTAAATCAATACCCCAAATAGTCAACAAGCCTGCAAAAAACATTATCAGTCCGAGCCAAACAGCCCACCAATCCTCTGTTCGAAGCATTCCATCTGTCCATTTTCTATTCAAGTTTGACATATTCATGAAGACAGAATTAAAGTACGATTAAAATAATGGGAATGATATTGATGTAGCCATTTAGGAAAGTTGTTGAAATCAAATCTCAGAAAAACCTTTAGTTGTGATTGCTCATTCTTTTTTAAAGATTTGCGGAATGCCTGTTCTATTTTTCCTTCAAGCTCAAATAGTTCAGTAGCTTTAAACTCTACAGAATTGTTCTTAGCAAACCACTGTTTCCCATCATGGGAAACCATTAGTTCAATTTCACGGTATTTTTTTTCTAGAGTATGAACCAATTGATTAAGGCTCCTAGAACTATAAGGCCAACAACAGCGATTACTATACTATAGAGTACAAGTTGAGACTCCCATTTCTCCCATGGCTCTGCCTTTGCCGTTAGCGCACTTAGCGCTTCATCTTCACTGATGCCTTGTTTATCTATTGCTTTACTTTCTTTTGGCGCTTTTGCTCTTTTGTTACGTTTTTTATTTTTTTTCCTACCCACATCTATAATTTTAGGGAAAACTGGAAAATTTACAAGATTG
>CAYFEQ010000019.1:0-6113 GCA_964342155.1 uncultured Ectothiorhodospiraceae bacterium
CCAGAGCAGGGGTTTTGTAAACCTCAGGTCGTCAGTTCGAATCTGACAGGTGGCTTTTAGACTTTATAAATATGAATAGAATACCAATGACAGCTGAGGGAGCAGAAAAACTCAAACAGGAATTAGAAAAATTAAAAACTGAGGTTAGGCCACAGATTATATCTGCTATTAAAGAGGCCAGAGAAAAAGGCGATCTGAAAGAAAATGCAGAATATCATGCGGCGAGAGAACAACAAAGTTTTACTGAAGGACGAATAAAAGATATTGAGCTCAAACTTTCTAATTCAGAAATTATAGATATAACTAAATTGCCAAAAACGGGTAGAGCAGTATTTGCTTCAACAGTCATCTTAATAAACTTAGATGATAATACTAAGGTTAAATATAAAATCGTTGGAGAAGATGAAGCAGAATTGAAAGAAGGAAAAATTTCTATTAAATCTCCGCTTGCAAGAAGTATTATTGGTAAGGAAGAAGGTGATATCGTAGAATTGAAACTCCCAGACAAAATTATAGAATATGAAATCAAGGAAGTAAATTATGAGTGAAGGGCAAAAAAATGTACTTGGATTACCATTAGAGGAATGTGGTCACAGCCCAATAACGGGCTACTTTCGTGATGGTAGTTGCAATTCGGATAATACTGATGTTGGATCGCATACAGTATGTGTAAAAATGACAAATTCATTTTTAGAGTTTTCAAAAAATAGAGGGAATGACTTAAGCACACCTCAACCTGAACTTGGATTTAATGGTTTAAAGGAAGGTGATAAATGGTGCTTGTGTGCAAATAGATGGTTAGAAGCATATCAACATGATATGGCTCCATATGTAATACTTAAATCTACCAACCAGAAATCATTAGAGGTAATTGATTTAGATTATTTGAAAAAGTTCGCAATAGACATTTCTTGAATAAGTACTACACATAATTCATAATCTTAAGCATGAGGCTATATAAAAAATTTTTTTTAGTAGGAGTATTTTTAGCTATGGTAAATAGTGCAAACGCTGGTTGCCCTAAATCTTTAGATTTTGATATAAAATTACTTGGTGAAGAAAAGACTGTTAACCTGTGTGAAAGTTATTTAGGTAAGGTCATTCTAGTTGTCAATACTGCCAGTAAATGTGGGTTTACTCCACAATATGAAGGATTAGAAAAATTATATGAAGAAAATAAAGATAAAGGTTTGGTTGTATTAGGTTTTCCATCACATGATTTTTATCAAGAGCCAGCCACTGAAACAGAAATAAAAGATTTTTGTAAACTCACCTACAATGTACAGTTTCCAATGTTTACTAAAACAAAAGTTAGAGGAAAAGACGCGCATCCATTCTTTAAACTTCTTGCAGAAGAAACTAACAGTGCTCCGAAATGGAATTTTCATAAATACCTTATTGGTAAAGATGGCAGCATAATAGACAGTTTTTCGACGGTAACAGGGCCTGGTAGTAATAAAATTAAAAGAAAAATTGAGGAGTTACTAAGTAGCACTTCATAAATTTTGAAATCAATTCTTTAATTATTTTCTGAAATTAACCCTAAGGACTTTAGAACTAGATATGGTTCGTATTTAGCTTTGATATTTAGATGAGATGATATTTGTTTTCCATATGCACCAGATAGTACCAAAAGAGGTTTTTTTCTAGTTTTGATCTGAAATTGTTTATAAATTTTTTCAACTGCAGATGTAACCATGATTGTATAACCAGAAAGTATGGCATCTTTTGTATTTTTAGCAGGAGATAAATTGTTTTTTATATTTTGCTCATGGAGTTTAATATTTTTAAGTTTTTCAGCATTAAAAAAAGATTTAGAATAACCTTCAAAACCACTTAAAATATATCCTCCAAGGTGTTGGCCAAAACTATTTACACAATCGATAGAAATAGCTGTACCGCAATCAACTATGATTATTGGTCTTTTGAATAAATTATATGCACCAACAATTGCACACCAACGATCATCTCCAAGTTTTGATGGTTGCTTGTAACCATTTTTTACGCCAATTAGCGATTTAGTAGATTTAATTTGATAAGGTTTAATTTTAAAAATTTTCTCTAGATAAGATTTTATTTTCGTATTATCTTTTTGTGAAATCACACTTGTCACATAAATTTCATCTATAACATTCTTTTTGTATTTTGAAATGTTTTTAAAAAAGTCTTTTGTTTCATATTCGCTCAGATTTGATAATCTTTTATGATTCCAAATGCCTATTTTCGTTTTCGAATTCCCAACATCAATTAATAATTTCATCTGCCTTCTCTTTTGTAACAAAAATATATTTTTTAATTAAATTACTGAATTGATTAAAACCATCTTTATGAAGTTTTGATACATTAGATAAAATTGTCTTTAAAATTTCTGGAACTAGTTTTTCTGCCTTCTGAGGACTAATATTCAGATTACCTGGATTACCATCAATAATCTTTAAAAATTTTTCTGGTATTGAAATATTTAAACCTATTCCAATTGCTGAATAGAAAAAATTCTGTTCTACAAGAATATTTTCAACAAGTATACCGCAAACTTTTTTTTCACCATTCATTATATCATTTGGCCATTTTAATTTAAGGTTTTCAATATCAAACTTTTTACAACTTTCTACAATAGATAATCCAATAATTTGACTCAGATTTTCATAACTCTTTACTGAACCATTTAACTTCAAACATAGCGTAAATGATAATGAATGAAGTTGATAATCAACCCAAAGAGAGCCTCTTCTACCTCTTGGATTCCTTTGGTTATTAGCCATTATTAGTATAGGAGTTTTATCTTTTATGTATTGATACTGAATATAGTCATTGGTTGAGGATACATGATTCTTACAAAATACATTGATACCCATATCTTCTACACTATTTTTTATTTTCTGATTTAAAAACATACTTTGACAAGAAATTAGGTTTAACTTATGATGTCTTAGCAAATTACATTTGTATAATTAACATAACACAAAATGGCAGTTAATTGGATTGAGTCAGAAATTATTGAGCATACTCATTGGACGGATACATTATCATCCCTACGATTTAAAGGTGAAGTCTTGCCTTATACAGCAGGACAGTTTACAAAGGTAGGTTTGAAAATTAATGGTGAAGTTGTATCTCGTTCTTATTCATATGTAAGTTCTCCGCAAGATGATTATCTTGAAATAGTCTATGTTTCTGTACCAGAAGGTATACTTACACCTCATCTACAAAAACTTAAAGCAGGCGATAAGATTTTAGTAATGGAAAAAGCTACTGGTTTTTTTGTCATGAATGAAGTGCCTGATGGTAAAACTTTATGGATGCTAGCAACAGGTACTGGGTTGGGTGTTTTTGTTTCTTTGTTAAAAACTGAAGATCCATGGAAAAGATTTGAAAAAATAATTTTGGTTCATTGTGCTAGATTTGGAAATGAACTTATCTATCAAGAACAAATAGAATCTCTTAATAAAAAATATGCTGACCGATTTACATATATTAAATCAACTACAAGAGAAAAAATTACTGGTTGCCTGGAAATAAGAATTCCTCAAGCAATCGAAAATAATTCTTTTGAAGAAATTGCAGGCACAAAGATAAATCATGATTCGCAATTTATGATCTGCGGCAATCCGGATATGATTAATGACACGGTTGAAGTTTTAAATAAATCAGGTTTGGAGAGGAATAGAAGGAGCAAGCCTGGCAATATAACTCTAGAAAAATATTGGTAGTTATTTCTCAACCCCCAACCAGTCATCATAGCTAATCCAACCAATATTTTTATAAGCCACATTAGGCAAAATAGGAATATCTTTTGGTTTAATTGAAGGATTTGAAGAACACCATAAATCCCACTCTTTTCGATTTTGAAGTTTTAGAGAACGCGCAAACTCTCTAGCTTGTGTAAAACTCCTGAACTTCAACTTAAAGGTTTTCTTGGTAATATCCATACAAATAAGTCTACTAAAGTTTAAATATTTGTGAAATATAAGCTTTTTTAATTGCAAATGATAATCATTCTTATATAATAAGACACTAATATTTAAGCAAAGGAGAGTGGAAAATGAAAAAAATCAACTACATAGAGGCATCACCAAGGAAATCAAGGTCTCATTCAATGAAAGTAGCAAAAGCCTATTTAGACAAAGTCAAAACAAATGATTCTGGGGTAGAGATAAGAACTATCGATCTTTGGGACTATAAACTGCCTGAATTTAATGGCGATATGTTGGATGCTAAATACTCAGTGATAGGTGGTACAGAACCAACAGATGGACAAAAAAATGCATGGGGTGAAGTTACTAAAATTTACGAAGAATTTGCTGATGCAGACCATTATGTTTTCAGTGTACCTATGTGGAACTTTAATATTCCATATAAATTAAAACACTTTATAGATATCGTCACTCAGCCAGGATTATCTTGGAGCTATAGTTTAGATGATGGATATAAAGGATTAATGAAAGGAAAAACTGCGATGGTGATTTACGCTAGCGGAGATGGTTATAGTGAAGGAACAGGTTTTGAAACTTATGATTTACAGAAACCCTACATAGAGCTTTGGTTAACATTTATAGGTTTTGAAAAAATTGAAAAAGTTATTGTAGATCGTACGCTATTTGAGCCGGATGAAGCTGAAAAGAAAGCTTTAGACGTAGTACTTAAGTTAGCAAATGTGCATAGCTAAAAATAATAAAAAAGGATTTTAGGAAAATAAGATGATGAGAACAAAAAAAGCTAGAAGGATAAGTTCAAGGAATATATTTACAAGATTACTTCTGAAATTAATATATATAGTTAAAAAGTAATAAAAAGGATTTAAAGCCGTAGTGGGCTCAATCTAGCATCATTCAGGAGCTAAATATTCATCTCTCCCCTGATTGAAGGCTAGGTTGGGCTCTACCTCAACTATAATAATAGATTTTTAAGGTATAAACTATCCCTTTATAGACAAACCTATGAAAAAAACTATTTTTTACTTATTTATCTTGTTAGTTTTAGCTGGCTGCACTACTTTAAATGTAGGCGGGTATGATAAAAATGATCCTAAAATTAAACAAGGGGATATTAATTGGTTACTTGACCGATCACAAATCCAAGAACCTCGTGGTGGTACTACCCGTGGCATACAAACTCATCTCGACCCTAAAAGTTCGGAATATTACTTAAAACTCTCTCAAGACCATAATCTTACTAAAAAAGAAAGAGATAGATTATCAATACTGGCTCTTTCAGGAGAGTATAAGGTTTCCTTTGAATTTACTGAGCTATATGGAAGCAAACCAGAATATGAATTAGATAGCCCCTATAAATCTTGGGGTACGGAAGTAGTTTTTGTAATTAATAATGATGAAGATTTTATATCACTTCAACATATTATGGTTATGTACTACAAAGACAGTAAAGGTAAAATGCTAGGACCTTTTGTTCAAAAACACTGGCGACAGGACTGGCTCTATCAAGACACAAAAATATTAGACTATAAGTCCAATAGAAAATGGATAAATAATTTTAATAGAAATTCAAAAGATCAATGGTCGCAGACTGTTTATCAAGTTGATGATACACCCAGGTATGAGTCATCTGGAATTTGGGTTCATAAAAATGGAGCCTCAAAATGGGTTAGTAATACCACCAGAAGACCTCTTCCTCGAAGGGAGTTTTCTATAAGATCTGATTATGATTTGTTGGAAGGTGTTAATAAAATTACTGTGCTTCCTTGGGGTTGGATGATGGAAGAAATTAATGACAAAGTTAAAAATCCAAATGTTTTTATTGGTTCAGAATTTGGAGTAGCTAGGTATCAAAGAATAAAGGGTTTTGATTTTGAGCCAGCTTATCAATATTGGAATGAAACTAAAAATTTTTGGGAAATAGTAAGATCTAAATGGAGATTTTTTTTAGAAAATAATAAAAAAATTTGTATTAATAAGTTGGTTGATAATAAACCATCTTATATACACTATTTTGAATTAGCAGAAGAATTTAAAAAGAATAAAAATTTTCAAACATCGAAAAAAAAGATACACGGAATAACAACAAGAATAATTAAAGATTGTGATTAAAGTTTATTGACTATAATCTTTGAGCATTTTTTTAATCTCTAAGCCATGAACCTCTTCTATTTTAATCAT
>CAYFEQ010000020.1:0-4758 GCA_964342155.1 uncultured Ectothiorhodospiraceae bacterium
TTGATGCAGCAGCAGGAAAAGAACATTAAAGGTTTTAATCTTTTAGAATTGATAGTTGTTATAGTAATTATAGCAGTTATTTCTGCTGCCGCTTACCCTAATTTTAGTTCTTGGAGAAAAGAACGTGCAGCAAGAAGTGCCGCAATCGAAATTAAAAGTATAATTGAAAACATTCATGCCCAATCACAAAGAGGTTTATACGGTTTTGTACAAGTGGAATTTACAGAATCAAAAGGAAATTTAACAGTTACATCAAGAGGAATGAAAAAAGATAAATTGTTATCAAAAGTTCGTGACCCCAATAGTATGTGGTGGATTGATGTTGCAGAACACAGATGTTTAATGAACTTCAATGCTGGTTTTTCTGATGATTTTGATGAACCTGGTACAGCCTATTGGAGTGACGATGGAAGCGTTAATGTTGACGAAGATGCAACTAACGATTTAGCACAAGTTAGTATTAAAGAATACGATAATATTGCTATAGATTTTATTAACACATCAGGGGCTATTTGTTTTTCGAGCGATGGTACTTGGTTCCAAGGAAATGGAGGACTTTTAACTGGTGATGTTACACATTCAGTTTTATATGTTTGTCCACTCAAAAATAAAGTTGATCGGTGCATTGTAAATACTGAAGGAATTCCTAACAAACAACATGAATATATATTTGAAATTTCTTGGTCAAGATTTGGTAATGTAGCAATGCAAAAATGGAACGTTAAAAGAGGAACATGGGGTTTACAATAAATAAAAAAAAACAAAGTGGTTTGTCAATTTTAGAAGCAATAGTTTCAACAGCAATTGTTGGTATAGGCTTCGTAGCTATATTTCAGATGGTAAACTACTCAGTTCAATCAATTGATGTTTCTGGAGAAAGAACGAAAGCAAATTATGTTGTTAGCATGATTGCTGAAGACATGATTGGAAATAAAGACACATTGCATGGTATAGACCCGAAAGATGATAATATTATTTGGAATTTAGGCGTTGCTACAGACAGAAATGATCCCACTAAAACTTATAGAAAATTTTCAGAACTTCTTGAGGATGAACCATGGAAAATAGACGGGTGCGCAGATAAAGATGGATTTAGAAGAGCTACAGATATTACCGATGTTTATGATGGTTCAAATGTTGATGCACCCACAAATAAAAGAAATAAATGGAATCTTGTGATTGGTACCGACAGGGTGCTTAAATGTAAAAGTGAAAAAGACATTAAAAGAGTAAAAGTTTTTAAACTATGTAGATGGACAACTTGTGATCTGAAAAGTAACAATATTTTCGATGAAGCCCTGTTTATTACCAGGGTTCAAATAAATTTAAATGATGGGAAGAAAAGAAAATTTCTTTATTTTCAAAATGATTACAAGTTAAAAGATTAATGATTAATAAAAAACAAAAAAATATAAATGGATTTACTTTACTTGAGATATTGATTGGTGTTGTAATTTCAACAATTATGTTGGCTGCAATCTATACAAGTTATAATGTAGTAAATAACTCTTATTCAAAGGTTACGGAAAAAGCCAAAATTAGTCGATCTGGAAGAGATATTGTGACCATGATGGTCAGAGATATAAGGATGGCAGGCTTTAAATATTATTTTGGTGTAAATGATTTAGGGATACCTAGTAAAGATAACCTTGATTATATTTCAGGAGAAGATGAGATACATAGGAGTCACGCACCGATCATTATAAGAAAAAATACACTAGGATATGATCCTGCTGGAGCTGGAGCTGCAGTTGGTGCAGTAGCTCGAAGTCCTCTTTGTTGTGATAGTATTCATATTGTCTATGGAGATTTCAATCAACGTGATTGGGTGGATGATGCAGGCCAGCCATACAAACGATATCGAATTAGTTATTTTGCCGATATAAACGATGAACTAGTAGGCACAGGTAAAGAGTACTTTTCAATTTTTAAAACTAAAGAAAGTTGGATACAAAACTTTACTGAGGCTGGTGGTGGATTATGGACCACTGATGAGGCTCTTTGTCCTGAATGTTTTTCGAGGGAAGAAGTAAGAAGTCATATTGTTGATATGGAATTTGTTGCTAATGGAGAAGATGGAAAGAGATTTTCTCCTACACCAATGCCAAATGCAGATTCCAGAGTAAATTTATTTAACATTAAAACGGTAGATGTAAGACTAACCTTTAGATCAAAAAAACATTTTTTTAGACGTGATGCGCCAGCTGAAAGACCGAGATTAGTGAAAGGAATTGGAACTAGAACAGGTGAGTTTACTGATAAATTTTTAAGGGATTCAGTATTTGTAACTATTCATACAAGAAATATTGGAGAAAATTTTTAATTAATTTATGAAAATAAAAAAAAAAAATGGATTTGCTTTAGTTCTTTCACTAGTGCTTTTGCTTGTGATGTCTTTATTGGGTGGTAGTTTAATTGTAATTACATCTGGAGATCACAGTAGCAATAATACTAGCGATGAATATCAGCAAACGTTCTATGTTGCTGAGACAGGATTAATTGAAGCTGAAAAAGCAATTATAAATGAATATTTAGGTCCATGGATAAATCTAGATCAACTAGACACAATCCAAGCTACCATGACTGATGAAGAAAGAACTGCACATAATCAATATGTTTTGGCAAATACTATTGACGGAAGTCATTTCAGAGACAAAGATAATAGAGCTATGCCAACTAACACAATAGAAATTAATGAAACACCCTGTTTTAAAAGTTTTAGAAATATTATTATTCCTGAAACAATGGGAATTATGGATGATCCAGATACACCTGATATAGATGAATCAGCTTTTCGAGCATCAATACAAGTACGAAATAACAATTTTGGAAATATGATAACTCCTATTTTTGATCAATTAGAATCGAACAGAGCTGACGATCCAGACACAGCAGATGTAGATGAAAAAAGTATAGGGGAATATTCAATTAAAAAAGAACTTGATAAAGAAAAAGCATATATGAGAAGATTTATTTATGAATATTTCATAGTTAATGTTGGTTCATCAGCATACAAGGGCGCTGGATCGAGTGTTAAAAGATCTTCAACCGATGCAGATAATGTGGGAACAGCATACAAGGTTTATGCCTGTGGAATGTTTTTAAATGCAGATGGAGATACAGATAATCCTAATATTATAATTCCACTAGAATCCCTTTTAGTTATGCCAAATTAATAATGTTTTAATGATGAAATCGTATAATATAAAATTTACAAAAAAATTTAATCTAAGTATAATTTCTTATGAAAAAAATAGCTAACTTTTTACAACTGTCATTTTTTTTGAGTTTTTTAGTTTTTTTTAATTCAACGTCATCATATGCAGCGTGCAGCTTTGGAAATTTACAAATTGGAGATGATGTCAGTAAAGTTGGACAGTTATATGGAATGCTAGAAGAGGGAGAAATTGATGGTAAAATTCAGGTTCTTGCAGAAGATGTTTGTGTTGGAGAAAAATTAGATAATGTAATTATAGACATTGTTATTTTTAACAATAAGATTTCTGGGTTTATTTTTGAAACAGAAATTGCTGACTTTGAAACACCAGCAGCTGAACAAAATCTTTATAATTATGTTGTAGCTAATTATGGATTTATCGAAGGAAGTGAAAAAAAAAATTGGACTGGTCATATAACTTGGGAACAGGGTGGCAGTGAAATTTATTATATGAAATACGATCAGTTCGGTATTTTAGAAGAAATTTTGTTGATTACAAATGTTGAATACAGAGATACATTTATTGCATTTGATGACGATGGATTTGAGGAGCCTGAAGATGAAAGCTAAGTTTTCTAATAAATTATTTAAAATAATATTTTGCAATTTATTATTGTTCATTATTGTTTTTAATGAAAACGTTTTTTCAAAACCAATTCCGCCAGGTTCTGGACAAGGGGATGTCCCTGCAAACATATTAATCCTTTTAGATAGCTCCGCAAGTATGCAAAGAACAATTAGCTCTGGTGTAGTAATCAGACGACCACACGATATAGTAACAGATTCAAATGGTGACATCATATTTACCCAAAATAGAAGAAGAGGCCTTATGAAAATTAACGCTGCTGATGAAAGTAGAAATGGAACGTTTGGAAGGTTTATGGGAAGTAATAGGGATGGGAATTGTGGATTGCAAGATTCTTCTTTAAGAGACACAAACAGTTTAGCTATTTCTACAAATGTTTTAGGCAGAGTTGGTGAAGATACAATTTACATTGCAGAACAGAGATCTGACTTCGGAAAGGTAGTTGTAATTGATAACAATGGTACATGCGTAGATGTTATTGATAGATGGGAGCTGGGAAATTTCACTACTAGAGCTTTAACAATGAGAACCATTGCAAATGAAGATCATTTACTTGTCGCAGGATTTGTTTGGGATGCTGGAAGAAATAGAATGAGAATTTTTTCAAGAAATTTAACAACCGGTGTCGACAGATTATGTCCGACTAATACTACTCAGGGTGGCGAGATGGATGGCTACGCAAGATGGTTTTGGTCCATGGCAATGGATGATGGAAACTATTTATATATGGTGAATCGTAATTCTCTTAATATTGAAGGATTTGATATTGAAAGTGATGGTAACACTTATTGTCCAGTTGATGCGAATAGAGATCGACTTTATCAGAATGATGTAAACTCAGTAGTTGGTGGAACAACAATTCTACCTTCATTGGATATTGAAATTGATCCCGACGATAATGATGTTATGTGGCTTACTAGTTATGCAAGAGATAACATTTCAAAAGCAACAATTG
>CAYFEQ010000021.1:0-4666 GCA_964342155.1 uncultured Ectothiorhodospiraceae bacterium
CACCAGGTGTCTTTTTTGATCATGATAAAGGCAAAACACATTCATCAGGTAAATTACTTTTTTCTGCAAGGATTATTCCATACCGTGGTTCATGGCTAGATTTTGAATTTGATCAGAATGATATAATATTTGCAAGAATTGATCGTCGAAGAAAATTGCCTGCAACAATAATACTGCGTGCTCTTGGTTACAATACTAAAGAAATTATAGATTTATTTTATGACGAAAATGTTGTAACCATTGAAAAAGGTCAACTTCTAATCAAACAATCCTTGGAAGACTTAAAAGGAAGTATAGCGCCTTTTGATATAAAGCATGGCCAAAAAATAATTGTTCAAAAAGGAAAGAGAATAAATATCAAAAGCATTGAATTAGCAAAAAAACATAAAATGAAGGGGTTTATAATCCCTCCAGAACATTATAGTTGGATTATAGGGAAAAGAATATCTGAAGATATAATAGATAAAAAAACAGGTGAATTAATTCTTCAATGTAACCATGAAATAACTGAAGAAACTATTAAAAATATTCTTGATTTAAAGTTAAAACAAATAAAAGTCTTGCACACGAATGAATTAGATAGAGGACAGTTTATATGCAATACATTAGATAAAGATGATACTCATGATCAAGAGACTGCGCTAATAGAAATATATAGGATGATGAGGCCAGGTGAACCCCCAACCAAAGAAGCTGCATCTCAACTTTTTAATAATTTATTTCAATCTTCAGAAAGATATGATTTATCTGCTGTGGGAAGGATGAAATTTGATTCCAGAGTTGGCAGAAAAGCCGTTGGAGATAGCGGTGTACTTTCTAATGAAGATATAATTGATGTTCTAAGAACTTTAATAAATATCAGAAATGGTTTTGATACTGTTGATGACATAGACCATCTTGGTAACAGGAGAGTGAAGTGTGTTGGAGAAATGGTTGAAAATGTTTTTAGAGTTGGCTTAGTTAGGGTAGAAAAAGCTGTCAAAGAAAGATTAAGTACAATGGAGCTAGCAGACAAATTACAGCCTAAAGACATTGTAAACTCCAAACCAATTACTGCTACATTGAAAGAGTTTTTTGGTACCAGTCAATTATCTCAATTCATGGATCAAAACAATCCTTTAGCTGAGATTACACATAAACGCAGGATATCTGCACTTGGACCAGGTGGCCTTACGAGAGAAAGAGCAGGATTCGAAGTTAGAGACGTGCATCCAACTCACTATGGAAGAGTATGTCCGATTGAAACTCCTGAAGGACCAAATATAGGTTTAATTAATTCACTTGCAACTTTCTCGCGCACAAATGGATATGGTTTTTTAGAAACCCCATACAGGAAAGTTTTAAGTGGAAAAGTTAAAAGTGAAATACAATGGCTTTCTGCTATTGAGGAAAGCAAATATACTATCGCGCAAGCAAATACTACATTAGACAAAAATAATAAAATTGTAGGGGATTTAATTTCTTGTAGATACAATAATGAATTTGCAATTACTTCTCCTGAAAAAGTCGAGCTTATGGATGTTTCTCCTAAGCAGGTCGTTTCCGTTGCTGCTGCATTAATTCCATTTTTAGAACATGATGATGCAAATAGAGCTTTAATGGGCTCAAATATGCAGAGACAAGCTGTGCCGATCTTAAAACCAGAAAAACCACTTGTTGGAACTGGAATAGAAAAAGATGTAGCTATTGATTCAGGGGCATCATTTGTTGTAAAAAGAGGAGGGGTTGTTGATTATGTTGATGCTTCGAGAATTATAGTAAATGTTAATGATGATGAGGTTAAAGGAGATAATGATACTGGCGTAGATATATATCCGCTTACTAAATATACCAGAACTAATCAGAATACTTGCATAAATCAAAGACCACTTGTAAAAACAGGAGATGTTATAGAAAAAGATGATGTCATAGCAGATGGACCATCTACCGATTTGGGTGAACTGGCGCTTGGCCAAAACCTTTTAATTGCATTTATGCCTTGGAATGGATACAACTTTGAAGATTCAATATTAGTTTCAGAAAGAGTAGTTCAGGATGATCGTTTTACTTCTATACACATTGAAGAATTAGAATGTATTGCGCGTGACACTAAGCTTGGTTCTGAAGAAATAACTTCTGATATACCAAATGTTAGTGAGAACTTATTAAATAAATTAGATGAATCAGGAATTGTGTATGTCGGAGCAGAAGTTAAATCAAATGATATATTAGTTGGCAAAGTTACACCTAAAGGTGAAAGCCAATTAACGCCAGAAGAGAAACTCCTTAGAGCAATTTTTGGTGAAAAAGCATCAGATGTAAAAGATACTTCATTAAAAGTCCCTTCAGGAATGGATGGTACTGTGATAGATGTTCGTGTATTCACCCGAGAAGGAGTTGAAAAAGATAAGAGAGCGCTTGATATTGAAGAATCTGCAATAAAATTAGCTAGGAAAAATTTAGAAGATGAATTGAGAATTAACCAAGAAAATATTTACACCCGTATACGGAAAATGCTTTTAAATAAATTAGTTGTTTCTGCACCTGGTAATATAAAAAAAGGATCAAAAATTACTGAAGCAGTCTTGACAAGTATACCCAATAAAGATTTACAACAATTTCAAGTCAAAACAGAAATAGTAAATAAAAACCTTTCCAAAATAAGAGAACAACTTTCCGCCTTAGAAGCAAAATTTAATAGTGATTTGGAGCATGTAACACAAAAAATTTCTCAAGCTGACGATCTGGGACCAGGAATTCAAAAGAAAGTTAAAGTCTACTTAGCTGTGAAAAGAACTCTGCAACCGGGTGATAAGATGGCAGGTAGACATGGTAATAAAGGAGTTATTTCTCAAATAGTGCCAGTGGAAGATATGCCACATACTGAAGAAGGTAGACCAGTTGATATAGTTTTAAATCCATTGGGGATTCCATCAAGAATGAATATAGGACAAGTTTTAGAGACACATTTGGGGTGGGCAGCAAAAGGAATTGGATTCCAGATTGGAAAAATGCTTGAAGGAAAAAAAGATTTAAAACAACTTAGAACTTATCTAAATAAAATTTACACTACCTGTCCAGGATACGAAAAACCACAACTAAAATCATTTACAGATAACGAAATCCTCACACTTGCACAAAATTTAGAAGATGGATTACCAATGGCTACTCCAGTATTTGATGGAGCATCGGAAGAAGCAATTAAATCTATGCTAGAGTTAGCAGAATTACCTACTTCAGGACAATCAATTCTAGTTGATGGTAGAACAGGAGAAAAATTTGAGAGACCAGTAACAATTGGTTACATGTATATAATTAAATTAAATCATCTTGTTGATGACAAAATGCATGCTCGTTCTACTGGCCCGTATAGTTTAGTGACACAACAACCATTAGGTGGTAAAGCACAATTTGGTGGGCAAAGGTTTGGTGAAATGGAGGTTTGGGCATTACAAGCTTATGGAGCTTCACATACATTACAAGAAATGTTGACGGTAAAATCTGATGATGTCTCAGGAAGAAATAGAGTCTATAAAAATATTGTTGATGGAGATTTCACAACTGAACCAAATGTCCCAGAATCTTTTAATGTTTTGTTAAAAGAAATTAGGTCGCTTGGCATTAACATCGATTTAGGATTAGAAAATAAAAAAACATAAGAGAATAATAAATGAAAGATATACTTAACCTATTCAAAAAACCAACTAATGATAATAGCTTTGATCATATAAAAATTTCTCTTGCCTCACCAGATTTGATGAGGTCTTGGTCTTATGGAGAGGTTAAAAAACCAGAAACAATTAATTATAGAACATTTAAACCTGAAAGAGACGGACTCTTTTGTGCGAAAATTTTTGGTCCAACAAAAGATTATGAATGCTTATGTGGAAAATATAAAAGATTAAAGCATAGAGGAGTTATCTGTGAAAAATGTGGTGTAGAAGTGACTTTGTCTAAAGTTCGAAGAGACCGTATGGGACATATAGAATTAGCGTCACCTGTTGCACATATATGGTATTTAAGATCTCTGCCTTCAAGAATAGGCCTTATGCTAGATATGACATTGAGAGAAATAGAAAAAGTGCTCTATTTTGAGTCATATATAGTTGTTGACCCAGGAGCGAGTGAATATGAAAAAGGAGATTTATTGAATGATGAAAAATACCAAGAAGCAATAGTGGAGTACGGCACCGACATAAAAGCTGGTATGGGGGCTGAAGCTATAAAAGAATTATTAAGTGAAGTAGAGCTTAAAAAAACCTACGATGATTTAAAAAAAGCTAAGGAAGAAAATAAATCCCAAGCTAAAGAGAAAAGAATCGTTAAGAGATTAAAATTAGTTGAATCATTTATAAAGTCTGGGAATAATCCAGAATGGATGATTCTTAGCGTACTACCAGTATTACCACCTGATTTAAGGCCACTTGTTCCGTTAGAGGGTGGAAGGTTCGCGACTTCTGATTTGAATGATTTATATAGAAGAGTTATTAATAGAAATAATAGGTTGAAAAGACTATTAGAATTAAAAGCTCCAGAAATAATTATTAGAAATGAAAAAAGAATGTTACAGGAATCTGTAGATGCCTTATTAGATAATGGTAGAAGAGGTAGAGCAATAACAGGTAGTAATAAAAGACCTTTAAAATCACTAGCGGACATGATTAAAGGAAAACAAGGAAGGTTTAGA
>CAYFEQ010000022.1:0-4412 GCA_964342155.1 uncultured Ectothiorhodospiraceae bacterium
ATCCATTGTTGCAGCTCCATCATGGACTTCTCCAATTTTATGAGAACGGCCGGTGTAGTAAAGGATCCTTTCTGTTGTTGTAGTTTTACCAGCATCTATATGGGCCATGATGCCGATGTTTCTATAATTTTCTATTTGAGTTTTGCGTGCCATTTTACCACCTATAATGTGCAAACGCTTTATTTGCTTCTGCCATTTTATGAACATCTTCACGTTTCTTTACTGCTGATCCTTTATTTTCAGAAGCATCTATTAATTCGTAAGCTAATTTATCTTTCATAGATTTTTCACCTCTTTTAGAAGCAGCTTCCATTATCCAACGCATAGCTAATGATTGCTTTCTTTTAGGATTAACTTCTACAGGGACTTGGTAATTTGATCCGCCAACTCTTCTAGATTTTACTTCTACAGAAGGACTAACATTTTGTAGGGCTTTATCCATTAAGGTAAGAGCATCTCCACCATTTTTCTTCGAAAGTATTTCTAAAGCCTGATAAACAATCCTTTCTGCCACGCTTTTTTTTCCATCAACCATTATCATATTTATTAACTTAGAAACTGCAATATTATTGAATAGTGAATCTGGTTTAACTTTTTTGTTTTGAATATCTCTCTTTCTTGGCATCTGTTTTTATTCCTTAGGTTTTTTTGCACCGTATTTTGATCTTCCTTGTTTTCTATTTTCAACTCCTTGGGTGTCTAAACTTCCACGCACTATATGGTATCGAACACCTGGCAAATCTTTCACTCTTCCACCTCTAATTACAACGACAGAGTGTTCTTGCAAATTATGGCCTTCACCACCAATATATGATGTTACTTCCTCTCCATTAGTTAATCTTACTCTGGCAACTTTTCTTAATGCTGAATTTGGTTTTTTTGGAGTAGTGGTATAAACACGAGTGCATACACCTCGCTTCTGTGGGCAAGCATTTAAGGCCGGTACTGCAGTTTTGACAAACTTGCTTTTTCTCGGTTTTCTAACTAGTTGATTAATAGTAGCCATAAATTAAATTATTATTACAATTTGCAAAAATTCTATTAGTAGTACTCAAAAGTGTCAAGTAGATAATACAAAAAGTCCTACTATATGATTGATTATTGTGCTGTCGGTGTATCTGTAGGTTGATCTTCCTCAGCAGTTTTGTTGGTCGCAGCATCTAGAACAGTCATTTCTTGAGCTAATTCTTCTTCAATTGAAGATTTTTTATCTATATTTGCAGCATTCCTTTGTGAAGATAAACTACTTCCACATGGGATTAATCTACCAACAACTACATTTTCTTTAAGTCCTCTTAAAAAGTCTTTTTTTCCATTTACTGCTGCATCTGTTAATACTCTTGTAGTCTCTTGGAATGATGCCGCGGAAATGAATGAATCTGTTACAAGAGATGCTTTGGTAATACCCAATAATACGGATCTATATTCAGGTAACTTATTATCTTCACTACTATTTTTTATTTCATCTATAACTTCTAAAACAAGACTTTTATCAACTTGTTCGCCTTCTATAAATTCACTATCACCTGAATTGATTATTTCAACTTTTCTCAGCATTTGTTTTAGTATAACTTCTATATGTTTATCATTTATTGTTACACCCTGTAATCTGAAAACATCTTGAACCTCTTTAACTAAATATTCCGCTAATTCAGTAACCCCTCTATAACGGAGAATATCATGTGGATTGAGTTCTCCATCTGCTATTACTTCACCTTTATTTATGTTGGCACCTTCAAAAATATTTAATGGTTTAGTTTTCCCTAACATTTGTACATGTTGTTCTCCATCTTCTTGAGTGATAATTAATCTTCTCTTGCCTTTTGTTTCCTTACCAAACGAAACAACGCCAGTTGTCTCTGCAAGTTCAGCCTTATCTTTAGGTTCTCTAGCCTCAAATAAGTCGGCAACTCTTGGTAATCCACCAGTTATATCTTTAGTACCACTTATACCACGCGGTATTTTAGCGATAACATCACCTACCGAAACTTTTTGGCCATCGATCAAATTAACAATACATGCTGGATAATCTTCCAAAAAGTCTAATGACGACTTTATATCTTTCTGAATATAATACTGTACAGGTAAAATAAAATGGGCAGGTAAATTAGAATTGGCTAAATTAATATCTTTACCTTTATCATCAACAAGCTTAATCATTGGTTTAAGATTTTTATCAAAACTTGAAAGCCTCTGATCCATAATATTAATTGATTGCAACCCTGTCTCTTCATCAGTTTTATATGTAAAACTCGAGCCTTCAACAAAATCAACAAATTGAACATTACCGGCTGTTTCCGTTACTATCGGAGATGATTGACTATCCCATGTAGCTACAATTTGTCCTATCTCAACTTTATCTCCATCTGAAACATTTATAATTGCTCCATATGGTACTCTATACTTTTCTCTTTCTCTGCCATTAATATCTAAAACACCTACTTCACCGGATCTTGAAACAATAACATCTTGTGAACTAGAATTTTTAACTACACTTATGCCATGGAACTTAATTGTTCCGGTTGTACGTACTTCAACCTGTGCAGTTACAAGATCCATTTTTGCTGTTCCGCCAATATGGAATGTTCTCATTGTTAACTGTGTTCCAGGTTCGCCAATAGATTGAGCAGCTATTACACCAACTGATTCGCCAGTAGAAACAAGCCTTCCTTTTGCTAAATCTCTTCCATAACATTTACTACAAATACCATGTCTAGTCTCACAAGTAATAGCGGACCTTACCCATACTTCATCTATTGCATTTTGTTCAAGGATACCTACATTGCTTTCATCTAAAAGCACTCCTCTTTCTAGAATGACTTCTTCGGAGCCTGGTTTTTTAACATCTTTAGATAGGGTTCTACCTAAAATTCTTTCATCTAGAGATTCAACAATATTTCCACCATCTATCAATGGTTTCATTAATATACCTGACTCAGTTCCACAGTCAGCTTCCGTTACAACTAAATCTTGTGATACATCAACTAGTCTTCTGGTAAGATAACCAGAGTTTGCTGTTTTTAAAGCAGTGTCTGCAAGCCCCTTTCTTGAACCATGAGTTGATATGAAGTACTGCATCACATCCAACCCTTCCCTAAAGTTTGTAGTGATTGGCGTCTCTATAATTGTTCCATCAGGCTTTGCCATCAGACCCCTCATGCCAGACAATTGTCTTATTTGCGCAGCGGAACCTCTGGCTCCAGAATCAGCCATCATATAAATAGAATTGAATGATTTATGATCTTTGATTTTCCCATCTTTCATTTTTGTGCTTGTTGTTGATAGTTGACTCATCATAGCCTCTGAAACGGAATCATTGGCATGCGACCAGATGTCAACAACCTTATTATATCTTTCGCCACGTGTTAGTAGACCTGAGTTGTATTGTTTATCAATATCTTTAACTTCTTTTTCAGCTTTTGTTGTTATTTTTTCTTTTTCTTTTGGAATAACCATATCATCCACACCGATTGATACCCCTGCAATCGTTGAATACTTAAATCCTGTATACATGATTTGATCAGCTAATAAGACAGTGTCTTTTAATCCTGCAATCCTATAGGATGCATCAAATAATTCTGAAATTGCTCTCTTGTCTAAATCTCTGTTGATGTATTTGAATGGGATTGTCTTCGGTAGTACTTCGGCTAACAATGCTCTGCCGACTGTTGTTGTCACAATTTTTGATTTTGAAGTTTGGTTTTGTTCATCATCAACGTAACCATCTATTCGAACTTTTATCGATGCCTGAAGGTCCACAATTTTTTGTTCATAGGCACGATGTACTTCATCAACATCTGTAAAAATCATACCTTCACCTAAAGCATTAGGTTTTTCACGAGATAAATAATAAATACCAAGGACTATATCTTGTGAAGGTACAATAATTGGACTCCCATTTGATGGTGAAAGAATGTTGTTAGTAGACATCATTAATACGCGTGCTTCAACCTGCGCATCAATAGATAACGGAACATGAACTGCCATCTGGTCTCCATCAAAGTCAGCATTGAATGCTGCGCAAACTAGTGGGTGTAATTGAATTGCTTTACCTTCAATTAATATAGGTTCAAATGCTTGTATACCCAATCTGTGTAGTGTAGGTGCTCTGTTAAGAAGAACAGGGTATTCTTTTATAACTTCATCCAAAATATCCCAAACTTCTTCACCTTCTTTTTCAACTACTTTCTTAGCAGCTTTGATTGTCGTAGCAATTCCTCTAGTATGTAATTTCCCAAATATATGTGGTTTGAATAATTCCAAAGCCATTTTTTTAGGAATTCCACACTGATGTAGCCTAAGTGTTGGTCCTACAACAATTACTGACCTACCAGAATAATCAACCCTTTTACCTAATAAATTCTGTCTAAACCTTCCTTGTTTTCCTTTAATCATGTCCGCTAGTGATTTTA
>CAYFEQ010000023.1:0-3108 GCA_964342155.1 uncultured Ectothiorhodospiraceae bacterium
GAAATTTTAACAGCTTTATCTGATTTAATTGCCATTAAAACTAACTCTATAACTATTAACCTTCAATAACGCAAGTATTAATTTTTTAAGTAATCTAAAGCTCCCTGGAGTATAAAAGCAGCAGCATTTTGATCTATTTTTTTTATTTTTTTAGAAATATTCACATCAAGTTGGCTAGATAAATTAAAAGCCCCAACTGTTGATAGCCTTTCATCCCATAGGCAAACCGGCAAATCAATAGATTTAGATATATTAATTGAAATATCTTTAACTGATTGAGCAGATGGCCCTGAAGAACCATCCATATTTATTGGATTTCCTATCACTATTCCTTTAATATTATTCTCTTTAATAATTTCTTTTAATTCATCTATAAAATTAGCTGTGTTAACTCTGTCAATTGTTTTATAAGGAGTAGCTATAGACTGTTTTTCATCACATATTGAGACGCCAATTCTTTTAGAACCCAAATCTAATCCAATTAATCTTGTTTTAGAGGTTTGTTTTTTTTTAAAATCTTCAATTGTGATCATATTGTATATTTTATACTTAAGTGTTACTTTGCAATAATTTAAATATCATATGACAATTGATCTTAAAACAGTAAAAAAAATTTCAAAATTAGCAAGAATTTCTGTTGATAGTGAAAAAGCTAAAAAATTAGAGAATGATTTAAACTCTATATTTGAGTTTATTGAAAAATTAAATCAACTCGACACATCAAAATCTGAACCTTTAACGTCAGTTGTTGATGCTAAACTTCAATTGAGAAAAGATGAAATAAAATCTAAAAATATAAGAGATCAAATTTTAAAAAACTCACCAGATGAGAACAAGGACTTTTTTGTTGTACCTAAGGTAGTTGAATAATGTCAAATATTTTAGACTTTACATTAGTAGATTTAGTAGAGAAGATTAAAAAAAAAGATTTATCTTCCAAAGAAATTACAAAGGCCTATGTTGAGAGATCTGAAAAATCAAAAAAGTTAAATACATACATCACTGATGATTTTAAAAATGCTTTAAAAAAAGCAGATAATTTTGATAGTAAACCTGATTTTGATAAAAAACTACCAGGTATACCTATTGCAGTTAAAGATTTGTTTTGTACAAAAAATTTAAGAACTACAGCAGGAAGTAAAATATTAGAAAACTTTATACCCACATATGAATCTACTGTAACAAATAATATTTGGAATGAAGGGGGTATTCTTTTAGGAAAACTTAATTGTGATGAATTTGCAATGGGCTCTTCTAATGAAACTAGTTTTTTTGGTAACGTGCAAAGTCCTGTTGGTGAGAAATTAGTACCAGGTGGATCATCTGGAGGTTCAGCTTCTGCTTTAAGTGCAAAATTAACACCAGCAACAATAGGTACTGATACTGGTGGTTCAATACGACAACCAGCGTCATTTACTGGTATTGTTGGTTTAAAACCAACTTATGGTAGCTGCTCAAGATATGGAATAGTTGCTTTCGCATCATCTCTAGATCAAGCTGGTCCTATGACACAAGATGTTAAAGATTGTGCTTTGCTATTTAGTGTTATTAGCTCTTATGACAATAAAGACTCGACTTCAATAAATTTTAAACGTGAAGATTATTTAAAAAAATTAAGCAAATCAATTAAAGGAAAAAAAATTGGTATACCTAAAGAGTATAGAGTTGAAGGAATGCCTAAAGAAATTGAAGACCTTTGGCAAAAAGGAATTACTATTGCAAAAGAAGCAGGAGCTGAGATTCTTGATATTTCTCTACCAAACACCAATTATGCTTTGCCTACCTATTATATAGTTGCACCAGCTGAAGCGTCATCAAACTTAGCAAGGTATGATGGAGTAAAATATGGTTTTAGATCTAAAGGAAAGAATTTAATTGATATGTATGAAAAAACTAGATCAGAAGGTTTTGGCAATGAAGTTAAAAGACGAATAATGATAGGTACATATGTTTTGTCGTCTGGTTATTATGATGCTTATTACCTTAAGGCACAAAAAGTTAGAAGATTGATTAAAAATGACTTTGATGAAGTGTACAAAAAAGTTGATGCAATTTTAACTCCATCGACACCAAGCTCTGCATTTAAAATTGGTGAAAAAACAAATGATCCTGTTTCTATGTACTTGAATGATATATTCACTGTTCCAATAAACTTAGCTGGGTTACCTGCAATTTCAATTCCAGCTGGTCATGATGAAAAAGGCTACCCTTTGGGCTTACAAATTATTGGTAAAGCTTTTGATGAGCAAAATATTTTAAATATTGCTTATTCCTTAGAAGAAGAAATAAATTTTAAAAATAAAATGGATGATTGGTGGATGTAATGTCAAAAAAACTATCTGATTATATAATTAAACGAAATGAAAACAATTATGAAGTTATAATTGGTTTAGAAGTGCATGCTCAAGTACTGTCAGATTCAAAACTTTTTTCTAGTTCCTCAACAAAATTTGGTGCAGAACCAAACACTCAAGTAAGTTTAGTTGATGCAGCATTTCCTGGAATGTTACCTGTTATTAATGAATTTTGTATCAAACAAGCTGTAAAAACTGGAGTAGGTCTTAAAGCTAAGATTAACAAAAGATCAATTTTTGATAGGAAGAATTATTTTTATGCTGATCTTCCACAAGGTTATCAGATTTCTCAGTACAAAGATCCTATTGTTGGAGAAGGTTCAGTCATACTTGATTTACCGTTGGGAGAAAAAACTATTGGTATTGAAAGATTACATTTAGAACAGGATGCAGGAAAAAGCATCCATGATATAGATCCACAAAATACGTTAGTAGATTTAAATAGATCAGGTGTAGCTTTAATGGAAATAGTTAGTAAACCAGATCTTAGATCGCCAGACGAGGTTAATGCTTATATAAAAAAATTGAGATCAATTATGAGATATTTGGGAACTTGCGATGGAAATATGCAAGAAGGTTCTTTAAGAGCTGATGTCAATGTATCTGTTAGGAAAAAGGGTGAAAAAGAACTTGGAACAAGATGTGAAATTAAAAATGTAAACTCAATTAAATTCATGCAAATGGCCATAGAATATGAAGCAAATAGACAAGTTGATTTAATAGAAGAGGGTGGATCTATAGATCAAGAAACAAG
>CAYFEQ010000024.1:0-2380 GCA_964342155.1 uncultured Ectothiorhodospiraceae bacterium
TTGTTAGCTATGAAGAGAGCTATTGAAGGATTATCAAAAAAACCTATGACCATATTAGTAGATGGCAAATTTAAACCTAAAACAAATCTTCCTACGCATTCAATTATAAAAGGAGACACTCAGTCTCTCTCAATTGCAGCATCATCTATCATTGCTAAGGTATACAGAGATAACCTCATGAGAGATTTTTCTAAAAAATACCCTGAATATTTATGGGAAAAAAATGCAGGATATGGAACAAAAGAGCACCTTTTAGCTATTAAAAAATGTGGAATTACCCCAATTCATCGAAAATCATTTAAGCCAATACACAACATATTGAATTAAGAAAATTATTTAAGTTATTGATTCTAAATTATTATTGACCTCGAATCTATTTTGACTCATATTGTCCTCCATGAAACCGGTCGACAACAAGAGCTATAAAGGATCGCAAAATAAAATCATTTGTGGCGATACAATAGATGAATTAAAGAAACTGAAAGATAATTCAGTAGATTTAATCTTTGCAGATCCTCCTTATAACTTGCAGCTTGATCAAGACTTAAGAAGACCTGACAACTCAAAAGTAGATGCAGTAAATGATGAATGGGATCAGTTCTCAAGTTTTTCTGAATATGATCAATTTTCCAATAGTTGGTTAACAGAGGTGCAAAGAGTTTTAAAACCTACAGGAAGCTTTTGGGTAATTGGATCATATCATAACATTTTTAGAATTGGATATTTGATGCAAAACCTAGGATTTTGGATTCTAAATGATATTATCTGGCAGAAGGCTAACCCTATGCCCAATTTTAGAGGAAAAAGATTTACCAACGCACATGAAACCTTGATATGGGCTTCTAAAAATAAAGATTCAAAAAAATATACATTTAATTATGAAGCGATGAAATCAATTAACGAAAATACTCAAATGAGATCAGACTGGTATTTGCCAATATGTAACGGGGGAGAAAGGCTAAAAAATAAGAATGGAAAGAAAGTACATCCTACTCAAAAACCTGAAGCCTTACTTCATAGAATAATACTATCTTCAAGCAATCAAGGTGATCTAATTTTAGATCCTTTCTTTGGCTCTGGAACTACTGGTGCAGTTGCCAAGCAACTTTCAAGAAACTTTATTGGCATTGAAAGGGACTCTAACTATATTAAGCATGCAAAAAATAGAATAGCCAAGATAACTCCATATGAAAATGAATCTCTTAAAATCAGTGCTTCTAAAAAAACAGAAACTCGTATCCCATTTGGTTGGCTTATTGAAAGAAAGTTATTAGAACCAGGAACTATCTTGTTTGATCATAAAAGAAAATACAAAGCCAAGGTTCGAGCTGATGGATCAATTATCAGTGAAAGGAATACTGGTTCAATTCATCAAATTGGAGCTGAAGTTCAAGAAGCATCTGCATGTAATGGCTGGACTTTCTGGCACTTTGATGTTGAAGGTGAATTAAAACCAATTGACTTATTACGCCAAAAACTGAGATCAGAACTAAATTAAATCGTGCATTTGTAGAGTTTTTTTGCTCATAGTCGTAAGAGGGTAACTGCTTAAATCATCAAGAGAAATCCATCTAGATTTTGAGACTTTCCGTAATTTTGATGAGTCTTTTCCCAATCTTGAAATATATATTGAATTAAACAAGTCAATGTGAGTAAAAGAATGATTAAAATTAATCTCAGATTTTTCCCATTTCGTATTTTTTATTGGAGAATTGAGACTAATTTCATGAGTCTCTTCTTTATTCCAGTCTGTCGAAGGAAGTTCCCATTGATCTTTTAATATATTCTTGTCTTTTCTCTGAATTAAAAGAACGGATTTATTATTCTTAATGGCTAAGTAAGTAACACACTTTAATTTCTTTTTTTGTAACCTCTTTTTTGGTAGGGGGATAGAATCAGTTTTATAAGAACTAAATGCTATACAGTGTTTTGAAACAATACATCGAGCACAATCTGGTTTCTTTGGTTTGCAAATAATTGCACCTAATTCCATTACTCCTTGGGTATAATTTCTATTATTTGAATTTGGGCAAATCAAATAAGCAATCTTTTCTATAACATTAAGATTGTTTTCCAACGTTCCTTCTAGTCCAAAGAATCTAGCTATAACTCTTTTAACATTTCCATCAATTGCTACAGCTTTTTTATTAAATGCAATTGAACGAATAGCTGCTGCAGTATAATCTCCAACTCCAGGTAATTTCTTTAATTCTTCCTCTTTAACGGGAATTTTTCCACTGTAGTCTGATACAATAACCTTTGCTGATTTTAACAAATTTCTACCCCGACTATAATATCCAAGTCCCTGCCAAAACATTAAAACTTCCTTGTCTTTAGCTTTGGCCAATAATTGAACAGAAGGCCATTTAGCTATGAATCT
>CAYFEQ010000025.1:0-2378 GCA_964342155.1 uncultured Ectothiorhodospiraceae bacterium
GGAATAGCTCAGTTGGTAGAGCGCAACCTTGCCAAGGTTGAGGTCGCGAGTTCGAGCCTCGTTTCCCGCTCACAATCTGGCTAAGTGGCAGAGTGGTAATGCAGCGGCCTGCAAAGCCGTCAACGCCGGTTCGATTCCGACCTTAGCCTTATATTGTTTAATGAGAAAAATATGAAAATTTGTTTTTTTACAGAGAATAATTATCCAGGTGGGATGGATAAATATATATATACACTGATTAACAATTGGATTGGGAAAGAAGATGTTATTACTCTGTATTGCAACAAAGGTCATCCTGGGTTTGATAATTTGGCATCTAAAGTTAAAGCTCCTCACCAGGTATTACCTATTGAAATAATAACGCCTACTTGGGAATTTATAAATAGTATTAGAGTTAAGAGAATAATGCCTGATTTTTTTTTAAAAATTATCTCTTTTCTTTTAAAATATTCACAATTTCCTATTTATGTCATAAAGCTTAAAAGGTTCTTTGATAAATCAAACTTTAAACAATTGCTGATTATAAATGGGGGCTACCCTGGAGGAAATTGTTGTAGAGCAGCATCTATTGCTTGGTACCTTTCAAAAAGTAAATCTTCGCCTATGGCTTGTCTTAGTACTTTAAAAAGACCAGCGTGGTACGCCGCTCCTTTTGAGTATGTTATTGATAAAATTCTAAAGAAAACCATTTCTAAGTTTATTTTTGTTTCAAAGTTTGTTCAATCTACTCTGCCAGAGAGACCACAATTTCTTAAAAATAAAGCTACCATAATATATCCCTCTATAAACCCTCTAAATTCTGAAGCATCAAAAAGTATCCCCAACACGAAGAATCATACTAAAACCGTTACTAATTTTTTAATGTTAGGTACTTATGAAAAGCATAAAGGACATGATCTTCTTTTTGATTCTATAGTCAAAGCATTAAATGTATCAGATAAAATTCACTTTAATATAGCAGGACATGGGACAAGTATTGAAAAAGAACATATTGTGAAAGGGATTAATTCTAGGAAACTTTCCAAACATGTGAGATTGATGGATTTCCAACCTGACCCTTACTCTCTCTATAGAGATTGCGATGTTGTAGTAATTCCTTCAATTGCATATGACTCAATTTCATTAGTAGCTGTTGAAGCTATGTCATTGAGAAAGCCTATCATCACAACTAATATAGGTGGTTTAGAAGAACTGTTTAACTTAAACCCAAACATTGGATTAATGTCTAAAATTAATCCTGATCATTTTTCTCAATGCCTCATAAAAATTATAGAAAATCATGAAATCAGAACTACTATGGGAAATAATGGATATAATTTATTTAGAAAATACTTTACTGCTGAAATTTTTGCTCAAAGTTATTATAAGAATGTGATAGAGTAGTCAGCATATGTTCAATGCATTAAATTATATACTTAATTAGAGGTTATATGAAAAAAATAATAAAATGGATTCTTAAAAGCCTGGGTTATCAAATTAATAAGTACAATGAAAATAGAGTTTTAATTAATAGACTTGATTGGACCCCATTTAAGGAAGAAAATGATAATCATAAATTGTATAAAGCTGGCATAAAAAAATCAGGAGAAGAGTGGACAGATGAATTTTCTAAACAATTAAGATTCCATTCTTTGATTCAAATTATTAAAAGGATACTGCATGAAGATAAAATTTTTGATTTTGTTGAGTGTGGATGTTGGAGAGGTCATTCTTCTTATATAATTTCACGGTTAATACAGGATGCCAATAAAGATATTAAATTTCATATATTCGACAGTTTTGAGGGCGGTCTATCTGTTTCTACTCCTGAAGATAAAGACTTCTATTTGAAGGACGAAAAACATAAAACTTGGATGACAAAGCATTTTGCTTCATCTGAAAGTTTTGTCAAAGATACTGTTTTAAAAGAATTTGCATTTGTTAAAACTTACAACGGTTGGATACCCGAAAGATTTAAAGAGGTTGAGGACAAAAGCTTTTCCTTAATACATGTTGATGTGGATTTATATCAACCCACATTTGATACTGTAGATTTTTTCTTTCCAAGATTAGTTAAAGGTGGGGCAATAATATGTGATGATTATAATAGTTCACAATTTCCAGGAGCAAAAGATGCATGGGACAAATATTTTAAAAATCAGAAATTTGATTTCTTTTATGAAAGCCCATTTGGAGGATGTTTTTTAATAAAATAACCTTATCCAAGGCTTTGCATAAACCTACTATAGAAATATGATAGAGTAGTCAACTTGTCTTCAATGTGTTAAATTGTAGTTTGATTGGGGTTGGAAGTTTATTAAACCATCTTCCATAAAAATTTATAAGTCTACAAAGATAGAAATACACGCCCGGGTGGCGGAATTGGTAGACGCAAGGGA
>CAYFEQ010000026.1:0-2063 GCA_964342155.1 uncultured Ectothiorhodospiraceae bacterium
CAATATATATAAGTATATTATAATATATTGATGTATGCAAATAATTATTAGTTTTGATACCATTATAAATACATGAAACTCTCAATGAATGATGACTTCGGGTTAGATAAAACTAAATTCAAATATTTATTTATTAGCCTTACATTATTATTTTTCACAGGAACTCTAGGTGCGAACACTATGATTATTGATGATATGAACAAATCAAATGCAACATCTGAAAAAAAGGATTATTGTGAGGAATCAACCACTAGGTGGTGTTTTGTTACTGATAAAGTTATGGGAGGTGTTTCAGAAGGTGATTTCAAATTGAAATCAGACAAAAACTTTTTTTACTACAATATGCAGGGCAACGTTTCTACGGAAAATAATGGAGGGTTTATTCAGTTTAGAACTAAAATAGAAAATCATCCTGAAAATAAATTATTTGATGGGATAAGAATTAAGGTTAGAGGAAATAATGAAGAATATTCAATTCATGTGCGAACTAAATATTTATTTTTACCGTGGCAATATTATGAAGCCACTTTCAAAGCTAATAATGATTGGGAGATTATTACAATACCTTTCAAAAAATTCAAAAAATCAAATTTTTATCAACCATCTTCAGTATCATCTATAGATGTAGAAACTATTGGGATAGTTGCTATAGGACGTAATTTTAAAGCAAACATAGATCTAGCCTTCATTGAGCTTTACTAATAATTAAACAAATAAATAGAGGTATAAAATGACTGAAAAAAACTATGAAGAATTAATTGCTCAATGGCACAGGGATAGAAATCTTATTGATGGAAGTACCGATAAAGACCAATATATGAAACTAATCCAAGAGGCAGGTGAATTATCAGATAGCTTATGTAAAGGCAAAGATGTCCGTGATGATATTGGAGACATGATGGTAGTTTTAATTAATATCATGGTTAGAAACAATTTAACAATTAATGAATGTCTATCAGTTGCTTATGATGATATTAAGGCTCGTAAGGGTAAAATGATTGATGGTATTTTTGTAAAAGAAGGTGATAATTAATTTTGGGCCCGGGAGGACTCGAACCTCCGACCAATGGATTATGAGTCCACTGCTCTAACCAACTGAGCTACAGGCCCTAAAATATTTAAATACCAAAATAATTTCTATCTTGTTTTTTACGAATATATTTCTGGTGATATTCTTCCGCAACCCAGAATGTCGTAGCCTTTTCAATTGTTGTTGAAATCTTATTTTGAAAAGTCTTATTGTTCAATATTCTAATTTTATCTTCACTAATTTTTTTTTGTACATCATCATGATAGAAAATTGCTGATCTATACTGCGTCCCAAAATCATATCCCTGCCTGTTTAGTGTGGTTGGATTATGTATACTAAAAAAAATATCTAATAATTCCTCATATACAATTATATCTGAATCATAAAAAACTCTGACAGCTTCGGCATGATTTGTATCCCCACGACAAACATCTTCATAAGTTGGATTAGAAGTGGTGCCTCCGATATAACCAACTTCGGTTTCAGTAACACCTTCTATATTTAAGAATGATTCTTCAACACCCCAAAAACAACCTGCACCGTAGATACCAATTTCTTTAGTCATTATCTAGAAAGCTTTTTAAATTGTGTGCACGTGAAGGGTGACGAAGTTTTCTCAGAGCTTTAGCTTCGATTTGTCTTATTCTTTCCCTTGTTACATCAAATTGTTTACCGACCTCTTCAAGCGTATGATCGGTATTCATATCAATCCCAAATCTCATCCTGAGTACCTTAGCTTCTCTAGGAGTTAAACCAGATAAAATCTCTCTAGTAGATTCATTCAAACCCGTATTAATAGTTTGATCTAGAGGTTGTTCAGCGTTTTCATCCTCTATAAAGTCTCCTAGATGTGAATCTTCATCATCTCCTACTGGTGACTCCATCGAAATTGGTTCTTTTGCTATCTTTAGGACCCTTCTAACTTTATCTTCTGGCATATCCATATGGACTGCTAGTTCATCAGGTGTAGCTTCTTTCCCATTTTCTTGCAGCAACCTTCTTTGAATACGATTCAATTTATTTATAGTTTCAA
>CAYFEQ010000027.1:0-1966 GCA_964342155.1 uncultured Ectothiorhodospiraceae bacterium
ATTATGTAGGATATACTCCAACAAAAAATTTAAAAAAAATAAAATTTAATCCTACCCATAAAATAACTTCTCTAAGAACTTTCATTTACTCCTCATCTCATATTAAAAGTGATGTTGTTAATTATTTGAGCTTTAATTCTTTAGTAGAAGTAAGTGGTCAAAAAGATAGTTTTTATAAAATAAAAAATCTTGGTTGGTGTCCAAAAAAAGATCTGTCTTCATTAAAATCAAAGAGTTTAGATAGAGTAGAAATGGCCATGAAATATCTTGATACTCCATATTTGTGGGGTGGTAGAGATTCTATGGGAATAGATTGCTCAGGTTTAGTTCAAAATATCATCCAAATAAATAACACTTATTTTCCTAGAGATACTGATATGCAAGAAGTGTTTATTACTAATGAAGTAAAGCTTCAAAAAAAATTAAAGGCAGGAGATCTTATATTTTGGAAGGGTCATATTGCCATGATGGTAGATAAAAAAAACATAATTCATGCTAACGCATATCATATGAAGACGTGTATTGAACCTCTAAATACTGCTAAAAAAAGAATTTCAAGAACAAACGGTGATATAGTTAAGATGGGCAGGATTTAAGATTAGCTAAAGTTAAATTTATTTCTGATAAACCATAATAGAATTAAAGACGGAATAACCATCAAGGCAGTTATAATAAAGAAAATTCCCCAGTCTCCTTGTAGCCAATCTACTAAAGAACCAGAAGAAGAAGCCATAAGAGTTCTTCCAGCAGTTCCTAATGATGCTAGTAGTGCATATTGAGTTGCAGTATATGTTCGGTCAACTAGTAGAGAGATAAAAGTTACAAAAGCGACAGTTGCAAATGCTGCAGCGAGATCATCAAGTAGAACAGCTGCTGCAAATAATAATTCAGATTTCTCAGACCAGGCCATTACACTAAACATGATATTAGTAATTGCCATTGCAATTCCAGATATGAATAGTGCTCTAACTACACCAGATTTTATTGCAAACCATCCTCCTAAAAGAGTAAATGTAATAGTTGTAATCCAACCAAGACCTTTTGAATAAATTGCAATATCAGATTTAGAAAATCCCATTTCATCATAAAATATAATTGACATCCTCCCTAAGAAAGCCTCGCCTATTTTGAAGAGAAAGATAAATCCAATAATTAAGAAACTAATTGTTACACCGTTTTTTTTAAAAAAGCTTGTTAAAGGACTAATAATTGTGCTTATAAACCAAGCTGAAAATCCAGCGGCACTAAATCTGTCTTGATCTTTTTTTTGTGCATCTTGTCTATTGTTAGAAGTATCCTCTGGTATAAAAAGCAAACCAATATTAAATAAAAGAATTATAAGGCAAATGAAAATAAAGGTTAGTTGCCAATAATTTGGAAAACCAATTACTTCTAAGTAATCGGCGACAAATAGTGTTAGCATCCCTCCAATTTTATAGCCAGTCCACCATCCAACTACAGCAATCGATGCACCTGCTGCCATTGAAGCTTTTTCATCTGCGCCAATTTGTTCAATTCTAAGAGCATCAATTGTTATATCTTGTGACGCAGAAGAAATTGCAATTAATAAACCTAGGAAAATAATTACTTCAAGATTATTTACTGGATTAAGGTAACTCCAGATAATAAGACAAAACAAAATTATTATTTGAAGTGAAATAATCCAAGATTTTCTATGGCCTATTTTATCAGTAAGAAATGGTATTTTTATCCGATCAATTAAAGGAGCCCATAAAAAATTAATTGCATAAACGCTGAATATTAAGCCTGCCCATCCAATAGTGCTTCTTGATAGTTCAAAGTCTTTGAGCCACAAAGAAAGTGCGCTGCCAATAATCACCCAGGGAAAACCACTGATAGCTCCTAAAAGCAAAATACGTATCATTCGTCTATCAAGATAGATAGAAAGACCAACATTTTCTTTTTGCATAGAAAAAGTTTATTCTTTTTAACTAAGAAATAAATC
>CAYFEQ010000028.1:0-1945 GCA_964342155.1 uncultured Ectothiorhodospiraceae bacterium
GTTCAAGAAATATTAATGCCTACAATTCAATCCGCAGAAATTTGGAAAGAAAGTGGTAGATATGATGATTATGGTGAAGAGATGCTCAGAATTAAAGATCGCCAGGATAGAGAAATGCTTTACGGCCCTACTAACGAAGAATTAATAACTGAGATATTTAGATCAAGTATAAAATCATATAAATCACTACCTCAACTTTTATATCATATTCAATGGAAATTTAGGGATGAATTAAGACCTAGATTTGGAATTATGAGATGTAGAGAATTTTATATGAAAGACGCATATTCTTTTGATTTAACTGACGAAGATGCTTTTTTTTCTTACAATAAATTTTTTTTATCTTATTTAAGAACTTTCAAAAGATTGAATCTATCAGCTATACCAATGGCAGCTGACACGGGGCCAATTGGAGGTAATCTTTCCCATGAATTTATAATTTTAGCAGATACTGGAGAAAGTAAAATTTATACAGATAAAAGAATATTTGATGTTGATTATAGTTCAACAAAACTTGAAAAAATATCATTACAAAAACTTAGAGATAATTATGAAAATTTTTATTCAGTTACGGATGAAAAATTTAATAAAGAAGAATTTGAAAAAAAAGTTCCGAATGAATATAGAGTTAATACAAAAGGTATAGAAGTAGGACATATTTTTTATTTTGGTGATAAATATTCAAAACCAATGAATGCTTCAGTAGATTATGATGGTAAAAAAGTGTTTGTTAAGATGGGTTCTTACGGAGTAGGCGTTTCTAGATTGGTTGGTGCCATAATTGAAGCAAAATATAATGATAAAGATGAATTTATGAAATGGCCAATATCAGTATCACCTTTTGACTGCACAATAATTCCAATGATTAACAAAAATGACTCATCCAATTTGGAAAAATCAAATAAAGTCTTTGAGTATTTAAAATCAAAAAATATAGATGCTATTATAGACGATACAGATGAAAATATCTCAGCAAAAATTAAAAAATTTAATCTTATAGGTATTCCATACCAATTAATTATTGGAAAAAAAACAGAAGGAGATTTTTTTGAGTTCAAAGAAATCGATGGAGAAACTCAAAAATTAAAAATTGAAGAAATAGCATCACTAATAAGCAAAGCTAAATCAAATTGATTTCACAATTAGAAAAAGAAGTAACTTTAAGATTTTTAAAAACCAGAAAAAATGATGGTTTTTTAAATATTATATCTATTTTTTCATTCATAGGAATATCCTTGGGTGTAGCCGTTCTTATTATTGTTATGTCTGTAATGAATGGTTTTAGAACTGAGTTGATTAATAAGATTGTGGGTTTCAATGCTCATGCCGTTGTAAAACCTTATTCTAAACCTCTTAACTTGATGAATGATAATGATTTTGGATACAATATATCTTCTAATGATGGAGAAGCTGTTATTTTAAATAAAAATAATACTAAGGGCATTTTATTAAAAGGATATTTGGAAAATGATTTTAAAAATCTTGAAATTGCAAAAAATAAAGAATTTATTGGATCTGTTAATTTAAACTATAATTCAATTTCTATTGGTCAAGAATTAAGCTTCAGTCTTAATTTAGATATAGGTGATAACGTTACAATAATGTCACCTTCAGGTATTCAAACAATAGTAGGTTCTTTACCTAAACAAGAATCATTTAAAATCATATCTATTTTCGATAGTGGTTTATCAGATTATAATGAAAATATCGCTTATGTTAATTTAAAAACATTAGAAAATTTTTTTGATAAAGATGAGAAAGAAAGATTTCAGGAATACTATTTTAAAAATCCTAAAAATATAACGCAACATAAAACTGAATTGATAAAATTATACCCAGATGAACTTATTTATACTTGGGCAGATATGAATAAATCTTTATTTTCAGCATTAAAAGTCGAAAGAAATGTAATGTTTATTATTTTGTCATTAATAATAATTGTTGC
>CAYFEQ010000029.1:0-1914 GCA_964342155.1 uncultured Ectothiorhodospiraceae bacterium
TATTTTTTGTTTCTTTTCCAACTACAAAAGCTAGTTCAACTTCCCAATCAAGTTTCTTAGAATTTTTTGATTTTACAATATCATCATTGGGTCCACTAATTGAACTTGTTGCCTTCATAAAAACAATTGGCTCTGAAGGTATCTTTGCACCTGTTTCTTTTGCATGGTCGGAGTAGTTTAATCCTATTGCAACAAATTTACCTGGTTTGTTAACGCATGCTCCAATCCTTTGAGAATTATTTATTTCTGGTAATTTTGTTAAATCTAAATTTTTTAATTTAGAAAGTGTTTCAAAATTAAGGAAATCAGGATTTAAATCTTTAATGTGAGAACTAATATCTCTAAGTTTATTGTTTTCATCTAAAATAGCAGGAATTTCTTTTCCTTTTTCTCCAACTCTTAACAGTTTCATTTTATTTAAATTTAACCTTTTATTCCAAGGTGTGTGTATTTGACATTTAAATAATCTTTAATTGCCATTGAACCACCTTCTCTTCCATAACCAGTTTGTTTTATTCCGCCAAAAGGTGCCTCTGCAATTGCTACTAATGGTGTATTAACTGCTACTGTTCCAGTTTCAATTTGTTCTGAAGCTCGATGAGCTTGTTCCATTGAATTAGTGCAAATATAGCTTGCAAGGCCCAGTTCATGATTGTTTGCTCTCTTAATAACTTCATCAAATGTTTCAAACGATAACATTGGGCATAAAGGTCCAAATGGCTCTTGTTTCATAATTGTAAATTCATCTGTTACATCATCAAAAATAGTTGGCTCATAATAAAAACCTTTATTAAATCCTGAAGGTCTTTTGCCTCCCAATAGTACTTTTGCTCCTTCTTGTTTTGTTTTTTCAACTAGTTCTTCAATTTCAGTAAGTCTTTTTTTTGTTGTCATTGGACCTAATTGAACATCAGCATCCATACCATTTCCTATTTTTAGTTTCTTAGTTTTTTCTACAAACAAATTCACAAAATCTTTTTTCTTACTATTTTGAATATAAAATTTACTTGGTGAGATACAAACCTGACCATTATTTCTAAATTTTGCAGCAATAGCCATATCGGTAGCTTTTTCTATATTTGCATCATCAAAGACAATAAATGGTGCATGTCCGCTTAGTTCCATTGTAACTCTTTGAACTTTATCAGCAGCTTGTTTTAATATTAATTTTCCTACTCTTGTTGATCCAGTAAGTGAAATTTTTTTAATTATATCTGATGAAATTAATTGTGAAGCAATACTTGGAGGATCTCCTGATAATAAATTTACTACGCCTGGAGGTACTCCACTTTCTCTGCATATATCAACAAGCTCCATAACTGTACCAGGAGTTATTACATCTGGTTTAACAATTACTGAGCAGCCTGCTGCCAAAGCTGTTGAAATTTTTCTAGCACTTAAAACTAATGGAAAATTCCATGGAGTTAATGCTGCGACAACTCCAATTGGTTGATAGTAAACATGAACTCTTGTGTCTTCAAATCTACTTTCAACTGTTTGTCCATAAATTCTTTTTGTTTCTTCTGAATTCCATTCAAAAATATCAGCTGATCCTCCAGCTTCAGCTTTTCCTTCCGCTAAAGGCTTACCAACTTCTAAAGCCATCCACTTTGCTAAAACATCTTGTTTTTTTCTTATCAAGTCAGCAATGTTTCTAATAATAGAAGATCTTTTCCATGGTGGAGTTTTTTTCCAAACTTCTAAACCTTTTTCTGCAGATTTAAGTGCTTTATCAACATCAGCTGGAGATGCTTTTGATGCATGACCAATAATTTCTTCAGTTGCAGGATTTATAACTTCATAAGTTTTTTTGTCAGATGATTGTTGCCACTTTCCATCAATAAATTGTCCAAATTTTTCGTACATAGTGTTTAATTTAACATTACTATAGGTTGTGTCCACTATACAATTTAC
>CAYFEQ010000030.1:0-1822 GCA_964342155.1 uncultured Ectothiorhodospiraceae bacterium
TTCGTCAATTCCTAGTGTATCTAAATTATTTTTTTCGTGTAAAAAACCTTGAATAGGTGTTTTTTTTATGAGAGCATTATGTGTAGACAATAAAATAGGCTGTCTTAATTGATTATTCCAAGATCTAAAAGTTAATTTTGGACCTTTAAATCCATCCAATCCAAATTTTTCACCGGTAAAAAAATCAACAATTTCAGAAAAATCAGTTGATTTTGATTTCATAGAACTCTTAAAAATTATATTAATTGATGCCCAGGCAGCCCAGTCATAATTTGACATTCTCCTTGAGGAATCGATTGCTGCAAACCTACTATTTAACTGTGGGGCCCCATGTCTCTCAAATGACCAATGCCAAGTTTCTGCGGTTAAACCTGTAGAACCTAAAACTAAGTTAGGGTATTTAGTGCTATAAGGCAAATATCTTCCAAATTCACCGTCAGAATCTGCAAGAAAAATAACATCGTATTTTTTGCCAGTTGTTAGAAGAGCTGTGTTGCTTTCTTCTCGTTTTCTTGGATCAGTAGTTAGAATAAAATCTCTAACTTCTACAATATCCAATCCATATTTATTAGCAGATTTTTGAAAAGAATTTGAAATGTCAATGTCCTGATCATAAGGACCCTGAAGTAATAAAACTTTTTTCCAATTTTTAAAAATTAAATATTGTGCAAGAGAATCAGATAACATTGAATAACTTGGTATTGCATGGAAAACTCTATTATCACAATTTTCTTGCCTTAAACTGTTATCTTGTTCTGTTATATTAAATATTGCTACATTTTTAGATTTCAGTTTACTTAGATTTTTGAAGAAATCTTTTTCTGCATCAACCAAGAAAAAGTTGGTATTATCTTCTGCAAGTTCATCAATTTTAGAAAAAATCTCATCAATATTTTCTACCTTTATTCTTGTGATTTCCATTTTTTTTCCCAGGATATCAAAAAGTTTCTCTGATTCTTTATATGCCACCATTGCTCCTGCAAATGGCCTACCGGTTGGTTTTAATTGAATTCGAGTATATGCAAGGTCGGGATCATAACGCTCATCATTTTCAATTTCGATATACGCAATATTAACTACTTCTAACTCTTTAGAAGTTGCTGGATTAATAAAAAATAAAAATGATCCCGACCATGAAAGTAAAATAAATATAAAATATTTAAAATACATTTTATTCAATGTAGTCAATTAATACCTTATAAGGAACTCTTCCTACAGCTATAGATTTAATTACTTTATTGTTTTCCAAATCAATAATAGAAATATCATCACTCAATCCATTAGCAACAAAGAGCGTTTTTTGATCTTTTGAAAATTCTACTTCCCAGGCTCTACTTCCGACTAAAATGTATTCTTCTACTTCTCTTGATTTTATATCGACAATTGCAATATGATTTGCTCTTCCTAATCCAATATAAGCTTTAGTGCCCTCTTTGTTTATTCTAAAACCAACAGGAGTAACATCTTCTTCTCTAAAACCAGGAGGTGAAAACTTAATTATATCTGTTACTTCGTATGATGTAGTATCAATAATGTACATTTCACCTGAGAGTTCTGCAGAGACCCAAAGTTCTTTATCATCTGGTGTCATAGCAAGTCTTCGAGGCCTTGTACCTACAAAAATATTTTCTGTTACAAATAATCCCTCTGCATCAACTACATGTACCATATCAGCAACCTCAGATGTAACATATACTATTGATCCACTTTTAGTAGCAAGAACACCTTCAGGTTCAGCACCAGTTGGTATTGTGTCTACAATAATATTATCATTTACATCAAGTACCCCTAAAGTAGAATCCTCTTCATTTGAAACATAAAT
>CAYFEQ010000031.1:0-1807 GCA_964342155.1 uncultured Ectothiorhodospiraceae bacterium
CTTTTTTTTTTAAAAATTCTATTTAAGGTAAAATCATGAAAGCAAATAAATTCATTGTCTTTTGTAAAATGGATATCAGTTTCAATTCCGTAGCCTTTTTTAAATGACTGTTTAAATGATTTAAGAAGGTTCTCTTTATATTGTTTGTTTACAATACCTCTGTGGACTATTAAAGAAGTCACTGAATACTATTATTTCCACCCAGTGATTGTTTTTACTTCTAGGTACTCTTCTAATCCCCAATTGCCACCTTCACGACCATTACCAGATTGTCTATATCCACCAAAAGGTGTTCCGGGATCAGCGCCATTACCATTGATATAAACACATCCAGATCTTAATTTTTTTGCAACTCTTTTTGCTTTCTCTTTATCTTCAGTTTGTAAATAGTTTCCAAGACCATACTCAGTATTATTTGTAATAGCGACTGCCTCTTCCTCTGTTTCAAATGGAATTATAGAAAGAACAGGTCCAAAAATTTCTTTTTTTGCTATTTGCATCTCATTTGTAACATTTGTGAATATTGTTGGTTTAATGAAATAGCCTTTATTTAAATTATTTGGTAAGTCAGGACCTCCGGCCGCAAGTGTTGCTCCTTCATTAATGCCGTCTTTTATTAAGTTGATTATTTTATCGTATTGTACTTTTGAAACTACAGGCCCGATATGATTTCCTTTTTTAGAAGCTATATCTACCTTAATTTTATTAGCTTCATCTGTTGCTTCCTTAATAGCTTTTTCATAAATTGATTTTTCAACAAGCATTCTTGTTGGAGCATCGCACGATTGCCCAGAATTACTCATAACATTTCTAATTCCATCTCTAACTGCATTTGGATAAGAATCAGCAAAAACTATATTTCCTCCTTTGCCACCTAGCTCTAAACAAACTCTTTTAATTGTATCTGCTGCGTTTTTAGAAATTAGTTTTCCAGCTCTTGTCGATCCAGTAAAAGAAACCATATCGATTCCATTGTGACCAGATAAATGTGTTCCAACTCCTGCACCATCACCATTTACTAAATTAAATACACCAGGAGGAAAACCAGCTTGATCAATCATTTCAGCAAAAATCATTGCTGACACCGGTGCAATTTCTGAAGGCTTGAGTATCATTGTACAACCTGTCGCAAAAGCAGGAATTGCTTTTAACGCTATTTGATTGATTGGCCAATTCCATGGAGTGATTAGAGCACATACTCCAATAGGTTCATAACATATATGATTGTTAGATTTTGTATCGAATTGCTTTTCAAAGTTAAAATTTTTTAATCTTAAAATAAAATCTTCTAAATGTGTTTGCCCAGAAGCAGTTTGAACATCAGATGCCCAGTCCATTGGTGCTCCCATTTCCATTGAAATAGCTTCTGCCATTTCATTAAATCTTTTTTTATAAATACTTAGAAGTTTTTCTAATAACTTTATTCTTTCTTCCTTAGAAGTTTCTTTCCATTTTAAAAAAGCTTTTTTTGCTGCATTAACAGCCGCATCAGTGTCATCTTTTGATCCTAATGAAATAACAGCAAAAGGCTCTTCGTTTGATGGGTTTATGACTTCAAAATCTTTTGGTTTTAAAGGTTTAACCCATTTTCCATTTATATAAAAATTTTTTTTATCAAGCATAATTTATTATTAGCACATTAATTAAATTTCATATCCTTTTACTTCTTTTTCATTATCTATCAATTCATCTGGAAAACCATTAGATCTAAAATCCAAACCAAATTTATCCTCAAGTCTTTTTACCACCATTGAAGACCAAGCTCTAGGACCATATTTTTTTTGAGCATCTTTAAATATATCTAATA
>CAYFEQ010000032.1:0-1676 GCA_964342155.1 uncultured Ectothiorhodospiraceae bacterium
TTGGTATAGTTGGTTTTGGAAATGTTGGAGTTAGATTAAGTAATTTAGTTAAAGGTTTTGACATGAAAATTTTAGTACATTCAAAATCATTGGAGTCTAGAAAAAAAGATTATCCACATGTAGAAAATGCAAGCTTTGAAGATTTAATAAGTAAAAGTGATATAATAAGCTTTCATTGTAAAGCTCCTAAAGATGGTAAACCAATGATTGCTAAAGAACACTATAAGAAAATGAAACCAACAACTTATATAATTAATGCAGCAAGAGGAAACATTGTTGATGAAAAAGATTTACACGAAGCACTAAATGAAAACCTAATCGCTGGAGCTGCAGTAGATGTTTTTTCAAATGAGCCAGCTAAAGAAAATGTTTTGTTTAATAATCCAAAAGCAGTGTTAACTCCTCATATAGCGGCATCAACTACAGAAGCCTCTATAGTAGTTGCTGAAATGGTTGCAAATCAGATATCTGATTTTTTGTTAAATGGAGTAAAAAAAAATACAGTATAATTTATTAATTTTTTATCCATCCACCACCAAGAACTTTATAGCCTTCATTATTTTTAAAATAAAATACACATGCTTGACCTGGGGAAATTCCATATTCATCTTCTAGTAAATCTACATTTGCTTCTGTGCTATTTAAATTAACTTTAGCTTTTAGTAATTTTCCAGTAGACCTAACTTTTACAAATAATTCTTTTTCAAAATCTTTTTTATTATTTGTAATAATATTTACATTTTTTAGCTTAATCTTTCTTGTTGCTAAATTTTCTTTTGACCCTACAACAATTTCATTACTATCAGCATTTATTTTGATTACGTATAGAGGATCTTTGTCTGCAATCTTAATTCCTTTTCTTTGTCCAATAGTGTAATTAATGATACCTTCATGCACTCCAATAACTTTACCTTCAATATTTTTAATATTACCTTTAGAAAATGAGTTTGGTCTAAGTTTTTCAATTACTGAGGAATAATCACCATTAGGAACAAAACAAATATCTTGGCTATCTGGCTTATCCGCAACATTAAGTTCTAATTTTCGTGCAATTTTCCTAGTTTCTGTTTTGTTATAATTTCCAAGCGGAAACCTTAAATAATTAAGCTGGTCTTTTGTCGTGTTAAACAAAAAATAACTTTGATCTCTATTTAAATCGATCCCTCTATACATTTCAGTAATATTGTTGCTAGAGATACTTTTTACATAATGTCCAGTAACTAAAGCATCTGCATTAAGATTTTTTGCTTCTTGTAAAAGATCTCTAAATTTTACTGTTTGATTACATTGAACACAAGGAATTGGAGTTTCCCCTTTTAAATAGCTGTCTACAAAATTATCTATAACTCCTTGTTTAAATTTGCTTTGGTAATATAAAATTTTATGTTCTATTCCTAGTTTGTCAGCAACACGTTTTGCATCCATAATATCTTGTCCCGCACAACACTGTCTAGACTGAGATGTTATTTTGGTATCATCATATAGTTTTAAGGTTACGCCTATCACTTTGTAACCTTCTTGCTTCATAATACCTGCTACAGTGGAGGAATCCACTCCGCCAGACATAGCAACCACTAAAGTAGTGTTTTTAGGATCTTTATCTATTCCAATAGAATTATGTTTTGTCATATTTTATGATATTTATTCATATTTTTAATATAAGTAAATCAAATGAT
>CAYFEQ010000033.1:0-1644 GCA_964342155.1 uncultured Ectothiorhodospiraceae bacterium
AATTTATAACTTTGATTCATTAAAAAGTATATCCTAAATCAAAAAATATATTGCGGCCTGATAAAGGATAAACTGCTCTAGTTCCATAATGATTATCATCATGGAAAGTACTTGAAACTGCAAAATCATAATAGTCTTTATCAAATAAATTATTAACACCAAATGTGAAGTCTAGCCCTCTATAATCTGAACGTAGCTTGGTATTTAAAATATAATAATCTGGAATCTTTGGTTCTATATTCTCCTGATCATTTGAAACATATTTTTCATCTGTATATTCCAGTTCAACATCAAAAAATGTTGATTCATTTATCTTACTCTCAATTGCAATATTATAATTTAATGGGGCTACTAAAGGCACTTCTTTTCCTGATAGACTATACGAAGTTCCACCGCCCATTAGATTTTGCCACGTTGAAGAATTACTACAGTAAGTTGTATTAGACCAATCACATGAACCTGCTCCACCTCCTCCTGGGGTTAATGATCCAGAAGTGAACTCAGCATTAACATAGCTGAGAGCTGCTTTTAGATTATGTTTATCATTAATTTGATAATTTAAATCAAGATTAAATCCAGTTCTTTCAATAGGATCTAAATTAGTATTTACACTCTGATTATATTGAATTTCATTTTCTGTATCCATTAAGAAAATGCTAGCAACTAAGTTAGTTTTATTTCTTTCTGATCTTACTCCAAATTCAATATCCTCTGATGTTTGGTCTTTTAAAGCAAATGATCCAGAAGTAGTTGCTTTAATCCGCTCATCAATATTTGGATTCCTAAAACCTGTAGAGTGTCTAACAAAAATACTCATGAAAGGATTAATTTTTTTCTCTAAACCAAGGTTATAAGCAGTGTTTTCGTCTGTCACATTATATATAGGATGAGCAGTAGTAGATGCAAAACCACTTACATTTGTATTTACTGCACTTCTTCCTTGAAACTCTGTTTCTTGATATCTAAATCCTAAAGAAAATACTAAAGATGAGTCAAAAATATTAAATGAGTTTTGAAAATATATTCCTTGAGATTTTTGATCAGCGTTAATAGATTGTCCTAAACTCTCTCCTTCTTTTCTATATCTATTAGAAGTGTAAAAGGTATGGTCATGATCAAATCCTATGGAGAATATATTTGAACGTTTTTCATTTAATGATGTCTTCTCAATTCTAAAATCTAACGTATTTCCATCAACTACCGCATCAATGTATCGATCTCCATTATTTGGCACTGAAACTGTGTTAGCGTTAGCGCCAGAAAAAGATTTTTGTTTTTTTTCTTTATAAGAGGTATTGGCAAGAACTTTCGTTAGATCATCTAGACTATAAGAAATACCTGTTCTTACATGCATAGTATCTGTATTCGCATAATCATCTCTTTGATTAATATTACAGCTGTTCGAATTAGTTGCATAATCACCGCCTATATTTCTAGCCGTTTTACTTGAGCTATATAAATTACAAAGATGATAATTGTAATATCCTCCAATAATTCGTGGTCCAGGTAAAAGTTGTTCTTTTTCATTTAAAGATAAATCAAAGTAACTACTTATTTCTGAATTATCATAACTATAATTGCCTAATAAGGAAGTTTGATCAAAATCAGCTGAGTCCCTATAAGTGTCAGAGGAAACTATTTTTC
>CAYFEQ010000034.1:0-1556 GCA_964342155.1 uncultured Ectothiorhodospiraceae bacterium
GCTTTTCATGATTATATTGTAAACGAACGCGACTGAACTCACTATTTGTCCAATCAATCATTGCCGCATATGCTCTTGGATCAAAGTTTGCAGAATCCAAATTACTACCAACTAATCCTGTAGGAACATCAGCTGGAAATAATCTGCTGTAACGAGCACCTGCACGCCATCTAGGAGCAAACTTGTAGACACCTTGGACATAAAGACCGCTAGATGAATCATCAAAATCAACGATACCAGTAGAATTTTCAGTATCTTGATATGTTCCATCTTCACTACGCCAGAAATATTCAGTTTGGAATATAACTTCTTGATTACGCGCATTTCCAGTTGGTGCCCAAACATAACGCAGATCAGTTACATAAAGATCAGAGTCTCCTTTAAATATAACTGCATCTTCATTACTTTTTCGACCAGTACCTTTAGATTCTCCATTGAGTAAGTAACCGCCTAAACGCCAGCTTTGATTATTTCCTATATCGCCACCGACACGAGCAAAGGCAGACCATGATGTATTTTCACCATCACCAGTACCAAATGGAAAATCATCTGCTCGATATATTCCTCCTCCAATTTCTGAATAGAAATTTGTTGGCAAAATATATGATGTAGCTATACCATCATCATTATACGCTTTGTTTAAATACGCACGATAAGGTAGTGGACGATCTGCAAAGTCATCAGTATGGGCATGATGTTCATTAAGATATCCAAGTTGCCATAAGGCACGACCAGCTTTTAAGGTCAACCCAGTAGGTAAACCTAGGCCTGGTAAGGATTGCAAGTAAGCTTCTTCTAGCTCTATCTTGTCTGATCCATCTTCTCGTACAATTGCAGAAGTTAGACTTCCGTAGAATTTATCATCAACACTAGCTGAAAAATTCATTTCGGATTCTCCGATTGCAGGACCTTCCTTTCCTCTTTCACCTTCTTCACCCATTCCAAAACCTGGTATTTCAGAAGTTCCTGATGAAAAATCTGAATATGTACCATTTAATACCAAACCAACAGATGGATTGAAACTATTGGAAAGGATTCTACGACTAGATTTTACAGGAGCTTTTTTTCCAGAAGAAACAGGAGTCAAGTTGCGTTTTTTTTCAACTTTTCCAAGTTTTGCTTCCATATCCGCAATACGTTTTTCATAGACTTGTTTCATATTTTGGATTTCAGCTCTTAATAAGTCGATATCTTTATTGGGTTCTGCTAATACAGAATTACCAAGAAATAAAGATATTATTGCAGCAGATGCTGCTAGTTTAGTTTTAAGCATTCTTTATATCTCCAAAAAAATGTACGTCGTCCTGTAAAGTACAGAGCGATATACTAAGTTAATAAAATTTAAAAATGTGTTTTAGGAAGATTGTGGTGGGGCTCGAGTAGAAATTAATCTATTTTTTTTTGAATAGAAAAAAAAATTTCTATCTAAAATAAATGTTAAAGTAAAATCTTCAACACCTTGTACTAACTTTTCTTGATTATAATTGTTATCTTTTGTCTGATCGCAATATAGATAAATTTCACAAACATCTTTATCATGTTTATTTTCATTTTCA
>CAYFEQ010000035.1:0-1445 GCA_964342155.1 uncultured Ectothiorhodospiraceae bacterium
GAAATTACATGAACATTTCCAGCAGCATGCCAAGAAGATCCGGATGTGAGCTCGTTTCTTTCTAGTAAAATACAATCTTTCATACCAAATTTTGAAAGATGATAAAGAATTGAACAGCCAACAACTCCTCCACCTATAACTACAACTTTAGCGTGATTTTGCATTATAATATTTTACTAGTATTTGATTTCTTTACTAGTACTTAATTTCTTTGTTGACTTTCTTTAGAGATGAGTCGGTACCATGATGAAAATGTTTAGTCATGTCCGGCATGTATTTTATAGAAATAGGTTTCTTTCCAATTGCCACTGCCATTTCTCGAACATGATGAGGTCCTGCCCCACAACATATTCCTATAAAATTAATATTTTGTTTTAAACAATCTTTTGCAAATTCTGCCATCTCATATCTATTGCAGAGTAAATTATCCATGGCTACGGGGAATGCATTTCCTCCAGGTATACAATTACAATTATCATCTGAAATATTTAAAAATCCAGGCTCTTTTTCAGTTGTTCTGTATGGCACAGGTAATCCGGCAACATGACAAGAAACTTTTTTTCTTATTTTTTTAAGAAGTTTCATTGTCATTTCAGGGCCTCTATAACAATTTAAGCCTACGACATCTGCCCCTAAATCTTCCATTATTTTACAAGCATCTTCGGCAGAATAACCATCTCTTGTTTTATCACCTCGAGGAATTGCATAGTTCGTTACTGCTATTAAACCTTCACTTTTAATTGCTTTTAGGGCAATTTTCATTTCTTCAGCCCAACTAATTGTTTCTGCTATTACAAAATCAACTCCAGCTTCTTTTGCCCATAAAATTTGTTCTTCATACATTTTTTGACACTCTTTAAATGTAGATTTTTCATTTGGGTCAAAAATGTTGGTATTTGCAACATCGCCGCATATCATCAAATCTAATTCTTTGAAATCATTAGCTGCATCTTTTGCAATTTTAAGTGCATTTTTTTGAAGTGGTTCAAGCAAATCTTCTTTTCCTATAATTCTTAATTTTTCTCTATGTCCATAATAAGTAAAAGCTTGGACAACATCTGATCCTGCTCTTATAAATTCTTTGTGTAATTGAGTAACCGCTTCTGGATGCTCCAAAACAACTTCTGGAACAAAAGCTCCTGCAGAAAGATAACCTCTTCTTTCCATGGCAAATAAATAACCTTCGGCACAAATTATTGGCCCATCGTTAAGTCTAGAAATTAAATTTTTTTTCATAAATTAATCTAATTACTTTTATTTAAATGAATTGTGAGAAAAAACTTCTTTAGCTGTTTTTTTTAAGCGCTCGCAATTCAGTTTAAATCAGCGCAAAAAAACATTACATGAACAAAATTATTCAGTCAATATATTTAAATTATATAAAATTTATTGAATAAAGACATTTTTCACACAACTTCAGGTTGATGCTAGTTTGCATTTTTCTT
>CAYFEQ010000036.1:0-1397 GCA_964342155.1 uncultured Ectothiorhodospiraceae bacterium
CACTTTGTCCAAAGCATTATGACGACCCACATCTTCTTTAATTATTAAAGGCTTGCCTTCTTTATTAAATAAAGCACTAGCATGTATACCGCCAGTTTTTGAAAACTCTGACTGGCTTTGTCTTAAAAGATCTGGAATTTTAGTTATCAGAGAATTTTTAATTTTTGGAATATCTTTGTTTATTTTAGTTTTGCAAATAATTTCTAAAGAATCCATTGAAGTTTTTCCACAAACTCCACAGCTGGAGTTTGTTAGGAAGTTTCTTCTTAAATGTCTAATATCAAGATTTTCACCATTATTTAAAGTAGCCCTAATCTTGTTTTGTAAATCAAATTTTCCCACTTTGTCACCTATAAATTCGACCTTATCTATATCAGAAATTTTTTGAATTATTCCTTCACAGAATAATAAACCAACAATTAAATCTTTGTCATTTTTTGGTGTCCTCATTGTTATTGAAATAGAATTATCTACCCAATCATTATCTTTTTTATAGCGAACTACCATTTCAAGTGGCTCTTCAATAGATACTAGATCTTCAATGTTTGAAGGTTTGTTTTTTTTATATTTAACAGTTTTGTATTTTGAGTTCATTCTATTTTTAAAAGTTATTTTCAAACCATTTTAACGGATATTTTTTTTTTAAAATATAACGATTATAAATTATCCCTCCAATTATAACAGTAACTGCCCCCACCAATATTGGAAATATTAAAAATTGAAATGAATCTTGAGTTAACATTACCACAATTGTATTTCCTCCTGCAGGAGGATGAGTGATTTTTAGAGCCATCATTAACATCACAGCAATGCCTACAGCTAGACCAATAGCTAAAAAGAAGATTGTTCTATCTTGAGAAATTTCAAATATTGTTACGAATATAATTCCTATCAAAGTACACAAAAGATGACCGAACAATACATTTTTTGGCTGCGCAAATTCATTTTCTGGATATCCAAAAACAACAACAACAGATGAGCCGAAAGATGCTGCTAACCACAGACCATAAATAGATCCAGCCAAAGAAGACTGAAAAGTTATATAAGCAAGAATTCCAATAGTAACCCCAGCTCCAATGCCTCCTAATAGCGGCGGCCAGCAAAATAATTTCTTTAACTTCATAAAGATTTTTTATTTAATGCATCAAGTGTCGTATTAACGGGTAACAATAAACATTCTTTTCTAGAAATATTATTTTTACTCATTATCTTATCAAATTCTTTCCACTCTTTATCAAAAGAATTTGTGTTTTTTTCAAAGTAATTTTTTGCTTGTTTTGCGAAGTTTTTAACTTTTTCAATTGATTTATTTTTGGCACTTCTAGATAGCAAGCTAACCGAAGCTTGACAGTATATACAGGATTCACATTCGTATTTAAAATTTGTAATTTTGTCAT
>CAYFEQ010000037.1:0-1389 GCA_964342155.1 uncultured Ectothiorhodospiraceae bacterium
TTATTACTTTAAACTTTTTATATTTTTTTTTAAAATAAAAATTTTTTTTATAATTAAAAAAAGCAGTATTGATATCAATTTTTTTTGCTTTATTTAAATGTCTTAAATTTTTTGCTGGCTCGATGCCAATTACATTTTTAAATTTATCTTTTTTAAAAAAATTTAAAAAAGTTCCATCATTACAAGCAATGTCTAATATTTTATCTTTTTTTTTATTTAATTTTAAAGTTTTTTTTATTTTTTGAAAATAATTTTTAAAATGTTTAATTAAAACAGGTGATGTACCACTAACATACATGTAATCTTCAAACATAATTTTAGGATTAACCAAATGTTGCAATTGAAGATGTTTGCAATCAATACATAAGACACAAACTAAAGGAAAATATTTTTCTTTAATCGTTGGAGATTTTACATAAGAATTAGCAAGGGGTGTTTTTTTGAAATCTAAAACTTTTTTGAGTTTTTTACTTCCACATAAAACACATTCCTTTTTTTTTATTATATCTTTTTCCAAATTAAAATCTTTTAGAATGGTCCATGAAATCAATCCTAACAGTATCCTCTTCATATGTTTTTTGATCTCTTGGATTTTTACTTACAACAAGAATTTCTGTTTCTTTAGTATACAACATTGCATGATCTATCATTGGGCCAGTAAATAGCAGTTGACCTTGGGTAACTATTTTCTTTTTTGTGTTTTCATTTACATTAGTTTTTCGAAAATAGTATTCAAATTCTCCTTTAATAACATAAATAAAGTGCCAATCTTTTTTATGATAATGATTAGCTCTCCACTGATCAGCTTTGGTGTATATCAATGAAGCACTTTTCATATTAAGATCACATAAAGGTTGAATAAAACCTCTGTTATCACCAAACTTTTCTTTAAGATCTATTATGTCGGCATTCAAGTAATCTTTCTTATATTCGTCACACATTTTTTATTATCTCCTTTTTATTTAATTATATTATTACATTTATTATCTTCAATTTCTAAAATTTTGTACTCAATTTTATGGTTTTTTACTAAAAAATTTCTTACAGATTTTTTTCTATAAGTTTTTTTAATTTCTTTAGTTAAAATACACTTTGGTATTTGATCAATAGACTCTAAAATTATATAGTCAATGGAGTTTTCATCAATAAAACTAGATAATTTTTTATTATAATCACCACTGTATTTATTTAATATATCAAGATACCTTGAAGAATAGATATTTTTATCAAAAAAAATTGATTGCCTGCCTAATGAATAATCAAAAACATTTCCATTCAAATCATCTTTTTTAATTTGTTGTGAATTAAAAAAAGAATATGAAAATCTGTTCATATAATCAGTTTTATTTTTTAAAACACCTAATTGTATATATGAAATAAAAATATAAA
>CAYFEQ010000038.1:0-1323 GCA_964342155.1 uncultured Ectothiorhodospiraceae bacterium
TTTTTTTAAATTCTTCTACCTGATTAATTGCACTTTGGCCAGTAGTAGCATCTAATATAAGAAAAGTTTCATGAGGAGCATTTTCGTCAATTTTTTTTAAAACTTTTACTATTTTTTTAAACTCATCCATTAAATTTTTTTTATTCTGGAGTCTTCCCGCTGTATCGATAAGGACATATTCAAAGTTATTATTTTTTGCATGTTCGAAGGCTTTGTATGCAACCGAAGCAGGGTCTGCGCCTTCTTGAGATTTGATAACATCAGCATTAATTTTTTTTGCCCAAACTTCAAGTTGGCTTACAGCAGCAGCTCTAAATGTATCAGCAGCACCCAGAACAACCTTTTTATTATTTTGTCCTAAAATTTTTCCTAATTTGCCTATTGTTGTTGTTTTTCCAACACCATTTACTCCGGCAATTAAAATAACACATGGTTTATTTTTATTTAAATCTTCTAAATTTTTTTCCAAAGGCTTTAGTATTTCTAAAACGTGATTTGAGAATATTTTAAAAATTTGATTCTTGCTATCATTTTTAGGATCGATTTTAGTATCAGAAAATTTTTTTTTGAGTTCAGAGGCAACCTCCACTCCCACATCTGATTGTATTAAAAAATCTTCTAGTTCGTTAAGTTTATTTTCGTCCACTTTTTTCTTAAAAATTAAATCATTTAAACCTGAAGATAAATTTTTTGAACTTTTACTTAGTCCTAATTTAAATTTTTCAAAAATTCCCATAATTAAACATTAATCATAATTTTTTGTATTGGAGAAACTTTCCCTGTCATATAAATATTATTATTTGATTTCCAATCAATATTAAGCGACCCTTCAGGAAACTCTATATCTACGATTCTATCTGTTAATTTTAAAAGAGATCCTGCTACAGCAGTTGCACATGCTGCGGTTCCGCATGCCTTAGTTAAGCCAGCACCTCGTTCCCAAACTTTAACTTCTATATGCTTTTTATTTTTTATATTTGCTAGTGTGACATTACATTTTTCTGGAAAATACTTATGATTTTCTATTTTAGGACCAATTTCTTCTAAATTAAATTGATTAAGATCTTGTACGAAAAAAACTATATGAGGATTTCCAACACTCAAAGAAAATCCTCCTGTAATTTCTTTTCCATCTTTACTGTTAATTTTTATTTCTAAATTTTTGTTATCCATTTTCTTTATTAGAGGTATTTGATCCCATTTAAAATTTGGTTGTCCCATATTTATTTTTACTAAATTTTTTTCATTTAATTCTGCTTCTAAAATTCCAGCTTTTGTTCTTAAAGTTATTTTTTTATTATATTTTTCACTCATTAATAAATA
>CAYFEQ010000039.1:0-1308 GCA_964342155.1 uncultured Ectothiorhodospiraceae bacterium
TTAGGATCGTGCATTGTATATAGTAGGGCTAATGGCATTTTAACTTTCCAAATATCACTAGAGCCTCCAGCTTCAAAAACCGCAATTTTATTTTTCTGGTCTGTTGATAGCCTATTTGCTAAAACACATCCGGCTGAGCCAGCTCCTACAATTATATAATCAACCTTCATATAAGTTTTGAAATTAATAGACTTTTATATTCATTTATTGATTTAATTTTTAGTCCTTTTTTTTTCGCAGCTTCGTCAAATTTTCTTAGTTTTATTGAGCTTTTAAAAAATTTAATACATTCAAATTTTTTTGCTTCTTCATTATTCATTATTCCACCTTGAAATTCTAAACTTTTTTTTGAAGCTTCAGAAAGACAATCGTAATATTTTTTATCTCTAGCTAAATATTTTTTTGCTTTGACATGATGTTTGATTGGTTCAACTACATCATTAATAAAATATTTTTTTAAAAATTCATATCCAAGCTCTTCATGTTTTCCATCTTTATTTTTTTTAACTAAATCATCAGGACTTTCTAAAATAAAATGTCCGTAATCGTGAAGGAGACTTGCGCAAACAAGATTACTTGATGAATTGTTTTTTTCAGCAAGCATAGCGGTTTGAATCATGTGTTCGGTCATTGTAACTGCTTCTCCTATATAAAGAGATTTGTTATTTAAGTAAGAAGATATAATTTGATTAATTATATTCATCTATAAAGATTATCGAGGTTGGTCTCCCTCAACAGCTATTCTATCCATGATTCTTTCATAACCTAATCCTCTACCTGGAAAGAAATCCGATATAGCATAGTGTTGAACACTTCTATTATCCCAAATTGCAACAGCATTTTCCGTCCATCTGAAACGACAAGTTAAATCAAGCCTAGCTTGGTGTTCAAATATTTTTTCCAGGATTTTATCGCTTTCTATTTTTTCTAAACCAATTATCTTTTTGGTATAAGTCCAATTAACAAATAATATTTTTTTACCTGTTTCTGGATGAGTTCTAACAATAGGGTGTTCGTTTGTATACTCATCATGATTTCCATTACTTTCCATTCCTTCATAGGCATCAGTAAAAAACGCCCCACCCAAAGAACTATGAATAGCTTTTTTATTTTCTATTTTTTCTTTAATTTTTTTATCTAAAGTTTCCCATGCCAGTTCCATATTTGCAAACATTGTATCTCCACCCACTGGCGGTATCTTGATTGATCTTAGAATTACTGCTTTAGTGGGTTTAACATTATAACTAACATCACTATGCCAATTTTCGCCCCATTGATTTTTTTCATTTGGTTTTTTAATAATTCTAA
>CAYFEQ010000040.1:0-1299 GCA_964342155.1 uncultured Ectothiorhodospiraceae bacterium
AGGACATTTCATTTCAGAACCGTCTTCACTTCTAATTGCCCATCCTGCAATTAAACCACCAATTTTATCCTTAGCAATATCTTCTCCGGTTAAGATACCTACAACTCCAGATGATTTTAGTGCTTTTGAAGTATCTATTTTTTTTATTTTTGCTCTTGCATGTGGTGATCTAACAAATATCGCGTAAGTTTGATTTGCTATGTTAATATCGGAAGTATACCTTCCCTTACCAGTCAAAAATCTCTTATCTTCTTTTCTTTCAACTCTTGATCCAACTAAACTTGCCATATACTTCTCCTACATTTTAGATGCAGCTTCTTTAACCGCAGCCACAATATTTTGATATCCAGTACATCTGCAGATATTTCCTTCTAACCAATCTCTTATTTCTTGATCACTTGGGTTTTTATTATTCTGTAATAGGTCTACCGCACTTATAACCATCCCAGGTGTACAAAAACCACACTGAAGTCCATGAAGTTTTTTAAAAGCTTCTTGCATTGGGTGCATTTTTCCATTTTTTCCTAATCCTTCGATTGTAGTAATTTTAGAACCTTTTAAATCTGCTGCAAAAGCGGTACAGCTTTTCACGGATTTTCCATCTATAAGAACGACACATGCCCCGCATTGACTAGTGTCACAGCCAACATGTGTACCTGTTAAATTTAAAATATCTCTTAGTAAAACTGAAAGTAAAGTATGATCTGGAACTTCTTTGCTTATTTTTTTTCCGTTAATTTCTAAAGTAACTTTTTTCAAATCCGCACCTCCTGAGAAATGTTACATTTCTGCGTCAATATAACCATATTAAAAAACAATGTTCAAATAGAATTAGTTAAATAGGATTCTAGTATGACGCGATTTAAATTGAAAAAAATATTAGTATTCCCAGTAAAATAGCACCGGATACATAAATTAATATTTTTTTATTAATATCATTAGAAACTTTTTTTGGCTCTTCAACTTTTATTTCTTTTTCTTCATTTAGATCCTTATCATCGGTAACTTTTTCTGAAGAAATTAATTCAGAAAATTTTCCAAAAAAAATATCTGCCATTTTTTTTGCAGTCATATCAATTAAACGAGACCCTACTTGAGCAATTTTTCCTCCTACATTTGCTTCAACTTCGTAAATTAACTTAGTTCCATTCTCTGAATCTTCTAAGTTTACTTTAGCCTCCCCACTTGCAAAACCAACGGGAGAACTTCCTGAACCTTCAATTGTATAGCTATTCGGAGCATTAATATCTTTTAATTGTATATCTCCTGTAAAAGTTGCATTAAATGGTCCAATCTTAT
>CAYFEQ010000041.1:0-1289 GCA_964342155.1 uncultured Ectothiorhodospiraceae bacterium
AACCTGAAATAGAAGCATTTGATTTAGGAAATATGTGGTTTGGAGCTCAATTATATAAAGAGGGCTTGTTGAACGATCCTCCAATGTTTCAAATGTGTCTTGGCATACCATGGGGGGCGCCTGCTACACCTTTAGCTATGCAAGCTATGAAAGATGTAATGCCAAAAGAAGGTGTTTGGTCTGGCTTTGCAATTTCAAAAAATGAAATGCCTTTTGTTGCTCAAACTGTAGTCATGGGAGGAAATCCAAGAGTGGGGCTTGAAGATAATTTATATTTATCTAAAGGAAAATTAGCTACCAACGCCCAATTAGTTGAAAAAGCAATAAGAATTGTAAATGATCTTGGCATATCAACTATGACTCCTGCAGAAACCAGGGAAAAACTAAAGTTGAAAAATTATAAATAATCAGTCTAATCTTAAAGCATTTCCATCAACTCCAATAACTTGACCAGAAATTCTTTCAGCTTCTTCTGAAATTAAAAAAGAACAAAATTTACCAATATCTTCTTCGTATATCCAGCAGTTCATTGAAGCCATTGATATAAATTCTTTTTCTATCTTCTTCTTTGACATTTTTAAAAAATTTGCTTTATCCTTTATTACTCTTACCATTCGTTTACCTTTAATAGTTCCTGGGCAAATTGCATTAACACGAACTTTAAATTTTCCAAGTTCCATGGCTAAAGTTTTTGTTAGACCAATAACGGCCCATTTACTTGCTGCGTAAGGAGATCTTAGTGGAAACCCCATAATCCCAGCTCCTGAAGAAATATTTATAATTGATCCCCCTCTATTTTTTTTAAGCATAGGTATAGCAAGTTTTGTGAAGTAGAAATGACTAATAACATTAACTTTAAGAGTTCTTTCCCAATCTTCGGAATTCAATTTTTCAATCGTGCCTGTTGGTCCAGCAACTCCAACATTATTTAATAGTGAGTCAATTTTTTTAGTTTTTTTTCTAATTTTATCAAAAAAATTTTCAACATCATATTCATCAGAAGCATCACATTCATAAATGAATAATCTTTTATTATTTAAGGGATGTTTTTTTATCTTATTTATATTTTTTATATCAATATCACAAAGATATACGTTTGCACCTTTAGATAAAAATATTTTTGCTGCAGCCCAGCCTATTCCCGAAGCGCCAGCTGAAATAACTATTTTTTTATTTTTTAGATTTGCCAGCACCATTTGAGTGGGTCTTTGTTAAAGCTTTGGATAATTCTTTATCAGTAATATATCCTTTTACGTTTCCACTTTTATCAACTACTTCAACTGTAGCTG
>CAYFEQ010000042.1:0-1267 GCA_964342155.1 uncultured Ectothiorhodospiraceae bacterium
AGGCCCTTTCATAAAAAGTCATTAATGTTTCTCTTTCTTCAAAACCCCAAAGAGACGGTGTCAAAGCGCCAACATCAAGTGCTTGAGTAGTAACATTTAAAAGATGACTAAGTATTCGCCCAATTTCACAAAATAAGACTCTAATATATTGGCCTCTAATAGGTACTTCTATATTTAAAAGTTTTTCTATTGCTAAAGCAAATGCATGTTCTTGATTCATTGGAGCGACATAATCAAGGCGATCAAAATAAGGAACTGCCTGCATATATGTCTTATGCTCGATAAGCTTTTCAGTTCCCCTATGCAAAAGACCAATGTGAGGATCAATCTTTTCTACAACCTCTCCATCTAGTTGAAGTATTAATCTTAGAACACCATGAGCAGCAGGGTGTTGAGGACCAAAATTTAAATTCATCGTTTTGGTTTTTTTATTCATTTATTTTCTTTTGCTTTCGTTTTTTCTTCCTGAATATATTTAGTTCCTTCCCATGGACTTTGAGAATCAAAATTTCGGTACTTTTGGTCTAGTTTAACAGGTTCATTAATAACTTTTTTTTTGGTTTCGCTATACCTGACCTCAGTGTGTCCAGTTAAAGGAAAATCTTTGCGAAGAGGGTAACCTTCAAAGCCATAATCAGTAAGTATTCTTCTCAAATCAGGATGATCTTTAAAAGAAACTCCATACATATCAAACACTTCTCTTTCCATCCAGTTTGCTGATGGAAAAATTTTTGTAATAGAAGGAACTACTATTTTTTCTTCAATATTTACGTTAATTATAATTCTCAAATTATTTTCATGACTAAGCAGTAAATAAACCATTTTAAATCTTTTCTCTTTTTCGGGATAGTCTACAGCTGTAATGTCAATTAATTGTTTAAATCTACATTTATCATTTGTTTTTAAAAATAATATAGTAGAAACTAAATTATCAATATCAACGTCTATAAAAAGCTGGTTAAAATTAATTTGGGATTTTTTTACAGTTGTTGTTAAACCCGAATTAACTGTTTTTTCTAAATCTTTAACAGTTGCTAACATTTTACCTTTCTAAACTTCCTTCTCTTCTAATCTTTTTTTGTAATTGTAGAATTCCGTAAAGCAAGGACTCAGCTGTAGGTGGACAACCAGGAACGTAAATATCTACAGGAACAATTCTGTCACAACCCCTTACAACTGAATAAGAATAGTGGTAATACCCGCCGCCATTAGCGCAGCTACCCATGGATATTACATATCTGGGCTCAGGCATTTGATCATAAACTTT
>CAYFEQ010000043.1:0-1256 GCA_964342155.1 uncultured Ectothiorhodospiraceae bacterium
CATTATTAAATCCTGGAAAAGTTTATCCAATTTTAAGAAAATGTGCAGAAGAAGGGAGAGTTCATGTCCATAGAGGAAAAACAAAATTCCCCGACATACCAAGATTCTGATCTTTTTGAATACCCTAAAAATGAAAAAGAGGTATCACTACTTATAAAAAAATTTTATAAATCAAATGTGCCTATTGAAATAATTGGCTCAGGTTCAAAAAGAAAAATTGGAAAACCGCTTCAATGTTCAAAAACTTTAAATTTATCAAAACTTAATGGAATTATAGAATATTTGCCTGAAGAATTATACATTAAGGTAAAAGCCTGCACTCCAGTAAAGCAAATACAAGAAGAACTAAAAAAGAATAAACAACAATTAGCTTTCGAACCAATTGATTTTGGATATTTGCTTAGTGGAAAAAGTGATTGTGGAACTGCAGCGGGACAAGTTTCTTGTAATATTTCTGGTCCGCGTAGATTTAAGGTAGGAAGTATAAGAGATCATGTTTTAGGTTTTAGAGGTGTTAATGGTAAAGGAGAAATTATTAAATCAGGAGGAAATGTAGTTAAAAATGTCACAGGTTATGATTTATGCAAGTTGATTTGCGGCTCATATGGAACTTTAGTTGCTTTAACTGAAATTACCTTCAAAGTTTTGCCCGCTCCTATAGAAAGTAAAACATTAATTATCCATAACCAAAAAATAGAGCCAGCAACTTTTTTACTAGGTCAAGCTATTAGTTCTTCCAATGATGTTTCTGGGGCAGCTTTTTTCCCATCCGAACCAAAAGTGAAAGGCTGTATAATGGATATTGAACACACTTTTAAATTAAATGATCTTAAGAAAGAAGGTTCTCTTACAGCGATAAGAGTCGAGGGATCAAAAGACTCGATAGAACAAAGAATTAAAAATTTGGTTGATGAGTTAAAAATAGAAAATTTTAGCATCTCTATACTTGATACGCTACAGTCAGAGATTTTTTGGGATAAAGTTAAAAATTTAGAATTTTTTTCTACATCAAAAAATAGTATTCTTAGAATAGTTATTCCTCCTTCAGAATGCACCCAGTTAGTTTACCAATTTTCAAATAAATTTAAGTATTCTATAGATTGGGGTGGAGCTTTAATTTGGTTAGAGGCTTTCGAACTGTCTGAAGAAATGTTCGAATCAATAAGAAAAAAAGTAGTAAAGCACGGAGGATATCTTACTATGATAAAAAATTCTGATTATCTTCCTTTTGTTGAAGATGTATTTACCATTAATAG
>CAYFEQ010000044.1:0-1245 GCA_964342155.1 uncultured Ectothiorhodospiraceae bacterium
TTCCTTAATATCCAAGAACATAGTAAATATATAAGAATGAAAATTGAGAATATTCAAAATGCAAAAAAATACGATATAGGAAAAAAATATCAGTTTTTAGATAAAGTATTTCTAAGAGTTTTAGAAAAACATCCAGAAAAAATGCCTAGGATATTTTCTGATATGTTCAAAGCTTCTCCTAATACTGCGATTAAATTTTTATCAAACAAAAGTAATATTTTAGAAGATTTATCTATAATTTCAAAAATGCCTAGATCAACTTTTATAAAAGCTTTATTTAAATAAAATGGATCCAAACCAATATACCACTAGAGCACATAGTTTATTTTTTCTTTTTCTTACTAGTATTTTTATTGGCCTAAATTATCTGGGCATTTCCTTAGCTGATACATCTGTAAATATTTTGTGTTTATTTTTAATATTAACTATAGGCATGTCTCATGGTTCTCTTGATAATTGGAAAGGAAATAAACTTCTAAAAATTTATAAAATAAAAAGTAGCTACATATTTTATTTAATCTATATTCTGGTGGCATTGTTTGTAGTTGCTTTATGGTTATTATTGCCTTCTATTGCATTAATGCTTTTTTTAATTGTTGCATCGTATCACTTTGGAAAAGAAGATAGTTTTGTAGAACGGCTTAATTGGGCAGCAGGAGAAGGGCCACTATCTGTTCTTAAAAAATCAGATAATCTCCAATTTTTTTTAAAAGGATCAATTATCGTATTAGCCCCTTTAATGTTTCATTTTGAAGAAACTTTAAGTATTTTTCAAACTCTCCTTATAGAGGATATAAATTTTTTTTATTCTGATCATGTACGTGGCTTTTTAAGTGTTCTATTTTTAATAAGTTTTTTTGCCGGCTTAAATTTGTTTATTGAAACTGCTTGTATAATAGCATTGAATTATTTTTTCTCACCTTTAGCTGCGTTTACTGTTTATTTTTGCTTTCTTCATTCTATAAGACATTTAGCATCTTTAGTGCAGGATCTTGAATATGAAATGGGTAAAAAAAATAAAATACCAAAAAGACATTTTGAAGTATCAATCAATGGAAGGGGAGCTAAAACATTATTTCGAAAAATATTACCTTTAACCTTGGTTACAGCTGTAATCTTTATATTTGGAGTATTTTTACTTACAAATTATTACAATATTAATGATGCAATATTGAAGGTTATATTTATTGGATTGGCGTCATTAACATTTCCACATATATTACTTGAATACCTAATTGAGAAAAA
>CAYFEQ010000045.1:0-1221 GCA_964342155.1 uncultured Ectothiorhodospiraceae bacterium
GTTCTGCTGTCATGAATCCTGCCAATCCAGGAAATCCTAATTGCAACCTCATTAACCAAGATAAGATCAATCCTACTATTCCTGTAAATACTGCAGTTAAAAAATACTGCACTCCGATTACTTTGGCATCCTGACAAAATACCCATTTAGTTATGAAACTATGGCCATGATATAAATCCTGTTCAGAAACTTCAGCGGGTCTAACATAATCAATATCGCCAACTGCAGATCCAGAATACTCATTCGCTGTTTCTGAAGATTGGGCTTGATAACCTGATTTGTTTTCTAGTTCATCCGACATAATTTTTTCCTATATTTATACTTAGTTTAAATTTATTTTTTTTACAATTTTTTTCTCTTCAATTTCTAATTTGTTTAGTTTTGCTGTAAATTCTGAAAAAGTTTCTTGTTCACTTAGCCATTGATTATAATTTTTTTCATCTTGGACGATAACTGTCCCTCTCATTGCATAATGTCCAACTCCACAATATTCTGCACATAAAACTTCATACTCTCCAACTTTATTAGGCTCAAACCAATAAAATGTCACCACTCCTGGTACAGCATCCATTTTAGATCTGAATTGAGGGACATACCAATTATGTAATACATCTACTGATCTTAATAAAATTTTTACTGGTCTATTTGTTTTTAAATTTAAAACATCGCTTTGAATAATCACATCATCTTGACCGTAAGGATCATTTATATTTATTCCAAATGGATTATTATCATTTATATTTATAACTTTTGTTGTTCCTAATTTTCCATCTTCACCTGGTAGTCTATACTGCCATCCCCATTGCCAAGCCATTACATCTACTTCTAATGCATTCTTTGGAACGTTAACGTACTGATTCCATATAATTAAACCAGGCGCTAGTAATGCAACAACCCCTACTGTTGTTGCCCATGTAAGAATTCTTTCTAATTTTTTATCTTCTGGTTTATACTCAGCTCTTCTTCCTTCTTTATAAGAAAATTTAAATATACAATAAGTCATGAATAGGCAAACAGCTACAAAAACTCCTCCTCCGACCCAGAACGTAAGAGTTATAGTGTCGTCCATTCCTCCCCAGTTAGAAGCGATATCAGTCCAATACCATGGTGTAAAAATATGGAATAAAACGGATCCAAGAATGACTAAAAAAAATACTATACCTGCATGCATATGGGTTATATAGAACAATAACACTAAAAATACCTAGGACAAAATGTCAT
>CAYFEQ010000046.1:0-1184 GCA_964342155.1 uncultured Ectothiorhodospiraceae bacterium
TATATAATTTAATTGTTTTGGTCTTCTCATCCAAATTCCTATGTCAGCTTGACGTGTGCTTAAATCTAATTCTTTATCATCAAAAATTAATTCCATTTCGATTTCTGGATTTAGCTTCATAAATTCTTGGATTCTTGGAGTCAGCCATGTAGTTCCGAAACTAACTACAGTAGTGACTGTTAATTTTCCACTAGGTTTATCTTTTTTGTCTATTATTGTAGATTCTACATCTTTTAATTTAGAAATCACTTCATGTGCAGTTTTAAATAAATATTCTCCATTTTCTGTCAAAGATAAACCTCTTGCATGTCTTTCAAATAATTTTGTTTTTAATTCTTGTTCCAATGATTGGATTTGTCTACTTATTGCTGACTGACTAAGATTTAGTGTGTAAGTAGCTTTTGTAAAATTTCCAGCTTCTGCAACCGCATGAAATATTTTAAGTTTATCCCAATCCATATTTTATTTGTTTGGATCTACCAAAATTCTACCTAAAGTTTCTCCTTTAAGCATCTTAGGAAAAATATTTAGTAACTCTTCTAAATTAACCATTTTGATATTTTTTTCCAAAAGTTTAAAATCTATTAACTTAGGTACTTGCGACCAAATAAATTCTCTTCTTTTTTTACTTATCATGACAGAATCTATTCCCCATAATTTAACACCTCTAATAATAAAAGGCATCACAGAAGTATTAAGCTTGATACCACCTGCATTCCCGCATGCCGCAACTATTCCGTTTGGCTTTGTTTGTGTAATAACGTTTGCTAAAATATTCCCTCCTACTGTATCAACTACACCATCCCATAAACCTTTTGCTAATAGTTTTGGCTCTCCTTCAAAATCTTTTCTTTCAATAATATTCTTTGCTCCAAATTCTTTTAAAAATTCTGACTTTTCTTTTTTTCCAGTTACTGCTGTAACATTATAACCAAGTTTAGAAAGAACCATTACAGCTATGCTCCCTACTCCACCGGTTGCCCCTGTTACCAAAACTTCTTTAACTTTTTCTCCTAATAAAATTTCTTCTCTTGCCTTAACTGCAAAAGCACACATTAATGAAGTAAATCCTGCTGTGCCGAGCATCATAGCATTTTTGCTTGTTATAGTTTTAGGTTTTTTTACTAGTAATTCACTTTTTACTTTTACTAATTGAGAATATCCACCAGGATATATTTCTCCAA
>CAYFEQ010000047.1:0-1182 GCA_964342155.1 uncultured Ectothiorhodospiraceae bacterium
ATTAATTAGTATATGGATATAGTATGAAATCAAAAAATATTCCAGCAGATATAAGAACAAAATCAATAAAGGAAGCTCAAAACGAAATTAATGAGATTCTTGAAAAACTGGAAAACAAGCATGTAGATTTAGAAGACTCAAAGGAACATTACAATAGAATGATGCAATTAAATTACCACATTCAGGATCAGTTTAAAAAGAAAGCTAATGAAATTAAGCAGTCTACCTTGCAAAAACCTAAAGAAAAAATACTAAAAAATTCAAAATAAACTCATGTCAATTTTTTCAAGAAAACTAAATTCTATTGCAAACGATACAAATTCTTATTTAAAAAAATTTTTTTCTAAACAAAAAAGTAATTCTAGATTGTTATTACCAATGAAGTACGGTGTTTTTTCTGGTGGTAAAAGATTTAGATCGGCAGTTGTAGTAAATACCGGAAAAATTTATAACATAAATTATAAAAATTTAATTATTATTGGTTCAGCAATTGAATGTATGCATTCATATTCTTTGATACATGATGATCTTCCATCAATGGACAATGATGAATTTAGAAGAGGAAAATTGTCAGTGCACAAAAAGTTTAATGAATTTACAGCAATATTAGCTGGAAATTCTTTGCTCACATTAGCGTTTGAAATTTTGTCAGAAAAAGATTTGAAACTAACATCCGATCGTAAAAATGATTTAATAAAAACTTTGTCAAAGTGTTCTGGTCATTCGGGATTGGCTGGCGGCCAATACTTTGATTTAACATTTGAAAACAAAAATGTACTCAAAAAAAATATTATTGATATGCAAAAGAAAAAAACAGGGGAGTTATTTGGCTTTTGTTGCGAAAGTGTAGCTATCATTAAAGGAATGGATTATCAGAAAAGAAAGAAATTAAAAGAGCTAGGTATAAATATTGGTTTATTATTTCAAATCATTGATGATTTGATTGATTTTACAGGAGATAGTTTAACAGCAGGAAAACCAACTAAGAGAGACAAGAAAAAAGGAAAAGCTACACTAATAAATTTGTTAGGGTACGAAGAAACATTAAATTTTTCTAAAAATTTAAAAAAAAAAATTGATTTTGAGATAAAAAAATATGGATTTAAAGCTGATGGTTTATTAGATTCAGTTGAATTTATTTTAAAAAGAAAATTTTAAATATTAACCACACTGCGCTCGGTT
>CAYFEQ010000048.1:0-1143 GCA_964342155.1 uncultured Ectothiorhodospiraceae bacterium
TTCGAATCACTTATTAAGTTATATTTCATTTATTTTTTTTTCTCCATTCCCAAGGATATTCAAACTTCATTTTCCATATACCTAATTTATTAATTTTTGCATATTTCTCATCTTTGGCATATTTTTTTTTAGAGTATCTTTTGTAATCAAAAGCATATCCATTCCTAACCATAAATGATGATAAACTTTCTCCGTTAATAAAACATTCTGCTATAATTCTTTGGTATCTATCTTTTTTTTCTTCTTTTATGCAATAAACTATATTTTCGCTTATTTTCTCTTTAAGTTTTTGTTTTGATAGTTCTCCACAAAAAACTTTTTTCTCATTTAAATAACACTTTTGTTTTTTTCCACGATAAAAACTCTCAGGTGCATCTATGCCTCCAAAACGAATTATTTGGTTACCAATTTTGATTGTATCTCCATCTATAATTGCAGGCTTGCCATAAATATATTTTAAATCTTCACTATTTGAAAAAGAACATATTATAAAGAAAAAAATTATTAAAAAACTACTTAAATTCAGACTTCGCTTTTTCATTAAGCTCATCCATTTTTTTTCTAATTTCTTCATCTGAAATTTTATAATCTTTTAGGTCTGCTTTTACTTTTCTAAAAACATCTTCATCCCCTGCTTCGGCAAAATCTGCTTTTATTACTGATTGAATATAATCTTTCTCTTGATCAGGATTGTAACCTAAAATTTGTGAAACCCATTGACCAATATATTTATTTCTTCGAGCACTAACTTTAAATTGCAATTCTTCATCGTGAGCGAATTTTTTTTCAAAGCTTTTTTGTCTTTCGTCAAAAGTACTCATATTTTCTCCTTAATTTATTATATAATACTCAATACTTTAAGAAATTTATATATAATTTATATTAAAAATAATGAGTCATTTAATTTTAGTTAGACATGGTCAGAGCGAGTGGAACTTGCAAAATAGGTTTACGGGATGGGTGGATGTTGATTTGGCACCCAAAGGTAAATTGGAAGCTTGTAAGGCTGGAGAATTAATTAAAGAACTCAATTTAAATATAAATCATATTTTTTCGTCATATCAAAAAAGAGCAATTGATACTTTGAAACTTATATTAAATACCATGAGAATCAAAGATGATAATATTATTAAGGCCTGGGAA
>CAYFEQ010000049.1:0-1118 GCA_964342155.1 uncultured Ectothiorhodospiraceae bacterium
CTTAAAATATAATCATCTACTTCTCCTATTATTCCTCCAGGAGCAGTTCCAGCGTTTGAAATTAAAATATCAACGCCACCAAATTTTTCACATATTTTTTTAAAAGCTTTCTTAACACTTTTTTTATTAGTGACATCACAATGAATGCAAAGATCTTTAATTTTAGACTGTACTTCTTTTAGTCGTTCAGAATTGTTATCTAACAAGACAACTTCAGCTCCATAACTTTTGAACATTTTATAAGTTTCAAATCCTATAGTGCCAGTACTACCAGTAATCACGACTACATTGCCTTCAAGAAGCTTCTTTTTCTTTTTTATTTTTGCTTGTTCTAATGACCAATACTCAACATCAAAAAGATCTTTTTCAGGAATAAATTTGTAAGAGGAAGTTTCTTCAACAGAAGAAATTACTTTGGCATTTGTTTCAGTTAAATCGCCAGCTATTCTGGCTGCTCCTAAATCTTTTCCTACGCTAAATAAACCAACACCCTGAACCAAAACAACTCTTGGAGAAGTGTCCAACATAACTTTTTTCTCTTTTGCTTTTTTATGGTTAACTTTGAAATAATTAATATATTTTTTTCTATAATTTTCAAAAGCTTTTTTTGCTGTTAGCTGAAAATCTTCAATTGTAGAATTTTTTTTTGGAGTAATTATTAAAGGAAAAGGCTTAACTCTAATCACATGATCGGGTGTTGCTGTTCCTTTTGTTGAATAATTTTTAACATTTTTTCCATTAATAAAGTATTTAAGATGACGATTTAGTCTGTAATTAATTACAAATTTTTGATCCTTGTTTTGAGATAAAAGGCCTCTTATTATCGGTGCAATTTCAGAGGGGTTAAATTTTGTAGAAATTTTTTTAATTTGTTTTATTTTCTTATTTTTTAATTTTTTAATGGCTCTTTCAGCTTTTGATACATACTTTATCATTAAGTCATAAGCTTCTTTGCAATCATTAGAAAAAGTAAAGATCCCATGATTCATTAGTATTAAGCAATTTATATTTGGATTTTTTGAATAAATTTCATATATTTTTTTTGAAAGCATAAAGCCAGGCATTACATAAGGAACAATGCTAACTTTACTTCCAAATATTTTTTTACAAAAATTTAA
>CAYFEQ010000050.1:0-1094 GCA_964342155.1 uncultured Ectothiorhodospiraceae bacterium
TAAAGAACAAGTAAATATAATTGAAAAATCTGGTTTTGGTAAATTTCCAGTATGTATAGCAAAAACACAATATAGTTTTTCCACTGACCCAAAATTAAAAGGAGCTCCATCTGGTCATACCTTGCCTATTAGAGAAATCAGATTGTCAAGCGGAGCTGGATTTGTTGTTGTAATTTGCGGTTCTATCATGACCATGCCTGGTCTACCTAGAGTTCCTTCAGCAGATTCGATTAAATTAAATAAAAAGGGCGAAATAGAAGGTTTGTTTTAATCGCTAATATATTCTAGCCAATTTTTTAATTCCAAAGTCCTTGATTCATCACTTAAACTAATCTTTTCCTTTTCTATAGATTCAATATGTTGATCAATTTCATTTTGATTTTTGAAAACATTTCTTTCAATCATTTTTTTTGATCTATGCTTAATTAATTTAATCATATAGTCATAAGGAATTTCAGGATGATATTGCAAACCCCATATTTCTGACTTACCTACAGTAAAATATAAAGCTTCAAATTTATTAATTTTATTGCTCGCAAGCAAAATTGAATTGGCTGGAGGAATTTCAACTTCATCATAATTAAATGCAGGCGTTGTAAATATATTAGGTTTAGATTTAAAAAGATCATGTTTTTTTCCTTCTTCAGTAAGCTTAATATCATAAGCAATTCCTACATGAGCTCCATTAGGTGCAACTCTACATTTTCCTCCAGCGGCTGTAACTGCTATCTGCAATCCCCAACAGGCAGCAAAAATATTTTTTTCATGTTGAAAAAGTGTTTTTACAAAATCAATATGTTTTTTGACTTCTTTACTTTGATCTTCAATACGCAAAGTACTTCCCGTTAATATTACACCATTATATTTATTTAAAGATGATAAAATTTTTGAAACAGATTTATCATTTCCAGGTTCAACAATATCTATTTCACAATTTTGTTTAATTTTATTAACATGTAATCTAAAATTTTGCGATTGAGGAACACAACCCGCATTATTAAAATTGATATTTTCTTCTTTTGTATTGCCTTCGACGATTAATAGTTTTAATTTATTCATATGAAATTTCTAATTCTTCAACATATTAATATTGA
>CAYFEQ010000051.1:0-1092 GCA_964342155.1 uncultured Ectothiorhodospiraceae bacterium
GCTAAAACCCACATTTTTTCCTGTTTCTTTTTCTAAAGTTTTATAAAGATCAACTGCATATTTATGGAGCTGACCTACTGAATAACTCATATTAAAAAGTGGTAATAGACCAGCTGCATGCCAGGTAGATCCAGAAGTAAGTTCTTTCCTTTCAACTAAAACAACGTCTGACCAGCCTTTTTTAGCAAGGTGATAGAGCATGCTAGTACCAACTGCACCACCTCCAATAACAACTACTTTAGTTTTTGATTTCATAAATAAATAAGGTAAATTTCTAAATATAAGCATATGATACGTCAAGTTAGATTTAAATGATAAAAAAAATTATACTTTTGCTAGCAATTGTGGGTCCTTTTGGACTTTATTTTTTCTACTCCTGGCTGTTAAAACTAGAAAAGAAAAAAATTCCTATTGCAAAACTTTCAATAATTAGTCTTATTTTGCTCCTGTTAGCTTTGGGCCTTCTAAGATTTTCTGGAGGATTTGATCCTAATACTAAATATTCACCAGCAAAATATGAAGATGGAAAACTAGAGCCAGCTGAAAATAAATGAATGATGAACTAGATAATGTTTGTGAAGAATGCAAAAAAGAAGAGGAAAGCGTTTCACAAAATTTAATTAAACATGGATATAAAATTTGTGATTCCTGTTATACATCGAAAACAATTTTTCCAATTTAAGCCGGACCAAAAATTCTTAATAACATTATCAAGACTATAGCTTGGACTAAAAAGCCAATTACAACGACACCTATTGCTCTCCAAGTACTTTCATAATCCAAAGCTTGTCTAACAGCAATTACCATTGCTACTAACATCCATATTCCTGCACCGATAAAAGTTATACTCATGAGTTCAGGCGTAAGACCAAAAATTCTTATTAAACCTGGTGCACTAGAAAAACCAATTGTTCTTAATAATTGTCCATGATCAGCTTTAGTATTCTTTTCAGGAAAAAGTTTTGCTCCGATTAAATAAATTAAGTAAGCCCATATGTACCAACTAATTAATGAAAGTATTGGAGCCATTAAAAAATTTGAAGCTCCCATTGATAAAGCCCCTACTCCGGCAGCCAAACTTGATAAAACTAC
>CAYFEQ010000052.1:0-1083 GCA_964342155.1 uncultured Ectothiorhodospiraceae bacterium
TCAAGTCTTCTTAAATATTTATCTGTTCTCCAATCTTTTGCTAATTCAACAGCGGCTCTTGTCAAATTGCCCGCATGCTTTTCTAGTTTAGCTTCTAATCTTTCAAATAAAGTTAAGGCGTCAGCAGTAGACCCAGCAAAACCAGCAATTACATTTCTCTTATCAATCTTACGTACCTTTTTTGCTGTGCTTTTAATCACTGTATTACCAAGGCTAACCTGGCCATCTCCAGCAACAACAACATCCTTGTCTTTTCTAATCAAAACAATAGTTGTTCCATGCCAATTTGAATTATTGCTCATCGTTATAGCTTATGTAGATATTTATTTGCGGTCTTCAAGGTCCAATTTCATTTTATTGATATGTTCTTAAATTAATTATATATATACCTGCTATTACAGGGGCAGCATATGTCAAGAAAAGCTAGAATTAATAGAAAAACCAAAGAAACCAGCATTATAGTGGACGCCAATATAGACGGTAAAGGATCTTATAAAATAGATACCAAAATAGGATTTCTTAATCATATGCTAGAGCAACTTTCAAAACATTCTTTAATTGATTTAAAGGTTCAGGCTAAGGGTGATACGCACATTGATCTACACCACACAACTGAAGACACTGGAATAGCAATAGGAGAGTGTATTAAAAAGGCGTTACGTGCATCGAAGGGTATACGAAGGTTTGCGCACGCATTAATTCCGATGGATGAAACTTTGACCAGGGTATCTATAGACATATCAAACAGACCTTATTTGATATGGAAAGTAAAATTAAAAGTTGAAAAATTAGGAGAAATGGATACAGAATTATTTAAAGAATGGTTCCAAGCTTTTTCACAAGCTGCAGGTATTACATTACACATTGAAAATATATATGGAGACAATAGCCACCATATCATTGAGTCTTGCTTTAAAGGTTTGGCTAGATCTTTACGAGAAGCTTTAGAAATTGATAAAAGAATTAAAAATAAAATTCCCTCAACCAAAGGAAAATTATAAAAAATAAATGATTATATTCCCTGCTATCGACATTAAGGGAGGTAAATGTGTTAGACTTTTAAAAGGAGATTTCAACAAAGTT
>CAYFEQ010000053.1:0-1077 GCA_964342155.1 uncultured Ectothiorhodospiraceae bacterium
CATCTTCACCAAAATTCATATGATAATCTTTTTTTGGATTCCCATAATCTCCAAGGATATTTCGGATGTTGCTTATTTCGCCAGGATTCATTCCAATTTCTTTAAGAAGGCTATCTAAAAATGGTTGGTGAGCTCTATATCTTAAAGCTGAACTAACAACATTGTCAGCTAAATTTCCTCCGCCTTTTCCACCGCCAGAACCTTCTTTTCCACCACCGCCTGAAGGCGCAGGTCCACTCGTTCCACTAAATCCTGGAAGTCCGCTAACATCAACGATTTTGATATCACCAATGTTTGCCATAGGTTTAACGCTTTCTCTGATAATTGATTCAATTTTTTCAGCAAGTTTAATTCTTAACGAGCTTCTTCTGTTTGCGTCACTTCTTAAATTTTCTGCAAGATTTAATGCTTCTTTACCCGCAGCATCTATTTCATATCTTAATTTAGCTGCCATGGTTGCGTGCTTATCTTGTTCGGCTTTTGAAGCTGCTTCAATAACATCAACTTGTTTAATTCCTTCAGCCTTTTCAATATATCTTGTTGAGTTAGCTTTCTCTTCAGCCTCTACTGCTTTGGCTCTAGTATTTTGTTCTTCTGCTTTTGATATAAGAACTTCTTTAGATTTCTCTATTATTTCAAGCTCTTTTTGATGTTCTTCTATCTGAATTCTCTTAGCTTTTTCTATATCTAGAGTTCTAACTTCTTTTTCAGACTCTATTCTATGAGCATCAATATTTTTTTGTTGAGCAATTTTAGCGTTTTTAACTTGTTGATCTGCAATAATTTGAGCTTCTTCTGCTTCTCTTTGTTTGTCTGACTGTTCTTTAATTATTTCAGCTTTTTCTTGAGCTCTTTTGGTGTCAACTAATCGTTGTTTTTCTAGTCTCGCATATTCGCTCTCTTTATCTAGATTTAAAATTTTGACTTCTGTTTCTAGATCTTTTTGCCTAATATCTAAAGCCGCATCTTTCTCCAGTTGGTTTTGTTCTTTTCTTCTTTTTTCAATTTCCTCAATTAATCTAGTTTCGGTAAGTTTTCTTTCAACTTCAATAACTTGATTTTGAGAAATTTTTGCAA
>CAYFEQ010000054.1:0-1066 GCA_964342155.1 uncultured Ectothiorhodospiraceae bacterium
ATTTCTAATTCATTTGGAGCTATGGTTACATTGGTAGATGCTCTGGCTGTAAGCGATGGAAATGATAGTGATACCGATAAAGAGGTGAGCGGTATACAGTTTAATGCTGATGGTACAAAAATGTTTGTAAGTTTTTTTAAGGATAATACAACTGGTGTAGATTATAGTTACATAGATGAGTATAACCTTTCAACACCATACGATATTTCTACTGGCACTTATGCAGGCGATAGTGAAAGATGTCATCTAAATACCGGTTCTACGTCAAACCCCGGTCATAACCCATTTGATTTACATTTTAGCAGCGATGGTATGAAATTTTTCTTTGCCAATCGTGGTGTTACTGATAATCAAACAGACTATGATAGAATATATGGATTTAAACTTACAGCACCTTACGATGTTTCAACATGTTCTTATGAACAAAGAACCACTGATTTAATTGCATCTGATAATATAGATAATAGTAATGCTGGAGACGCACCACATGATAATGAAAAAAATATTCGTGCTCAAGGTGTTTCATTTAGCAATGACGGAAAAAAAATGTTCACTCTTATGTATTACAATACTGCAGCAAAAGTTTTAGAGTATAATCTTTCAACACCATATGACCTCACGACGATTTCACTTAATCTTAATGGAGGAAGAGATATAACTGTTATAGGAGATGGTGGTGGAAATCCTATGGCTATCGCTTTTAATGAAAAAGGAACAAGGTTTTTTGTTGTTGATCATAATAATAAAACAGTATCACAATTTTCTTTAAGCACTCCTTTTAGTACATCCTCATCTACTTATGACGGTCAAATAACTATAAGCACTGCAACTTATGGAACTATCACACAACCAAGACCAATTGCATTTAATAATAGTGGATTAAAAATGTATATTGGAGACGACTTTTCTACTGGTACAGATTATGATCGGGTTGTTGAATTTGATTTAGCTTGTCCTTTTAATATCATTGCAGGAAAATGTCCTTCGATTACTGAAAATAGTGATAGAACTGGAATGGCAGAAGCTCAAGTAGAATTAGCAAAAAGAACAATTAATTTTTCAACAA
>CAYFEQ010000055.1:0-1053 GCA_964342155.1 uncultured Ectothiorhodospiraceae bacterium
CGGGTATTTTTAAAGGAAAAGTTTTATGAAACAAAATTTAGATGTCATAAGCGCTTATTTAATCATGACGATACTTATTATTTTGGTAGGTATTTTTCAGTCATGGAGTATAGCATTATCAATTTTATGTTTTTGTTTGATTTCAGCAGTTATGACGATAGGAGCGAATATACAGTGGGGATATGCCGGATTAATAAATTTCGGAATTATGGGTTATACAGCCCTTGGAGGTTTGGCGGCAGTATTGGTTTCGGTACCACCAGTAAAAGAAGCGTGGCAAGTCGGTGGATTAAATATGATCTTATGTGTATTTTTAATAGCAGGAATAGTATTTAGTATTCGTTTTATTCTTAAAAAATATAAAAAAACAAACTACAGAACGTATGGAATTATATCTATTATAATAATAGGTTTCATTCTTTTAAGATTAGTATCCGGGCCTGCCATTGAATCAATCGAGTCAGTAAATCCTGCAACAACAGGTTTTTTAGGAGGCATGGGTCTTCCAATTTTATTTTCTTGGATTGTCGGAGCTTTTTTCGCTGGAGCTTTAGCATATGTTATAGGAAAAATTGCTTTAGGACTTAGAGCTGATTATTTGGCTATAGCTACATTATTAATATCAGAAATTGTTATAGCAGTGATCAAACACGAAGATTGGTTAGCACGTGGTGTTAAAAATGTTATTGGTTTAAAAAGGCCAGTCCCTTACGAAATAGATCTTCAAACTAAAGAGTGGTTTATCAATCTTGTGGAAAAATTTAACCAGGGAACTTTAAGTTTAATCACAGATGTTTCAGAAAAAGAACAAATATTAAAACAATTAGTAATTGAAGGCTCAACTGTATTTGTAAAATTATGTTTCGCCGGACTTTTTATGGCTGTAGTAGTGGTGCTTTTAATAATAACTCAAAAGGCTCTTTATTCTCCATGGGGAAGAATGATGAGAGCAATTAGAGATAATGAGGAAGCAGCTAATGCAATGGGTAAAAATGTAGTTAAACAACATTTATTAATTTTTGTTTTAGGCTCAGCTATTGTTGGTATCGCAGG
>CAYFEQ010000056.1:0-1027 GCA_964342155.1 uncultured Ectothiorhodospiraceae bacterium
CAACAAAAACTTCATGTATGATAGCTTTTATTCTTGCTGGCTCTTCATTTTTGTCCTTAGCAATGGGATTTACGGGCCTTCCTCGAGGTTTAGCAATATGGATACAAGAAATGAATTTGTCTCCATATGTTTTAATTCTAGTGCTTACAATTTTTTATATTATCCTTGGTATGTTTTTAGATGGTATTTCAGCTGTCGTATTGACTATGGCAATTATTGAACCAATGATAAGACAAGCTGGTTTTGATATGATTTGGTTTGGTGTTTTTCTCGTGATTGTTGTTGAGATGGCACAAATTACTCCACCAGTTGGTTTTAACTTATTTGTTCTCCAAGGTATGGCTAATAAAGATATGGGGTTTATAGCTAAAAGTGCTTTTCCTTTATTTCTTTTAATGGTTTTGGCTGTAATGGTGATAATTATTTTTCCTGATATTGCATTGTGGTTACCAGAGCAAATGATTCAGCCGCTTAAATAAAAGGGTCGTATCCCCACTGGAGAATTGCTTGTCTCTGCCTTCTTCTGCAATGAATATCTCCTGGCTCACAATTCTTTTTAATCGCGGTAACGTGTCGTCTAAAAGCTTTCCATCTTTTTATTTGAATTTCATCTATGCGTGGTATACGTCGTCCATTTTTAAACCTGCAATACCATTGAAACCAACCCAAAGGATCCTCTTTAAAAATCCAACCTTTATCCATCCATTCTTTTCTAGAAAGACCTGCTTTAACTCTAAATCTATTTATTTGTACATTGAATGTTTTACTTAATTTTGCATTTTTGAACCAAGACTTCGGGTATTCGTTTATCTTTCCTTCAAAATAGGAGCCACCAAACACACCCATCTCTAACATTTTTTGTGGAGTTAATTCTGGTTTAAATAATTTATAAAAATCTTCTGATATTTTTTTATTAACTGATTTCATTCATGTTTTGAATTAAGGTAATGATCTAAACTAATTTTACCAGGCCCATGAGCAATGATGATCATAAATCCTCCGGCAATTGCAATATCTTTTAAAAATA
>CAYFEQ010000057.1:0-1023 GCA_964342155.1 uncultured Ectothiorhodospiraceae bacterium
TTATTACAACTCCAGTTGTATTTTTTGGTAATTTTCTATCATTAATATCATCTTTCGTTAAATCTCTGACAGAAATTTTTAATTGTTCTATTTTCAAATGTTCACTGTCTTCATCTTTTTTTGTTTCTGTTTTAAATTGTTCGGAAGATTCAAGTCTACCCAGAATAACTTTTTTTGAAATTAATTTTTGATTTCTCCAAATTTTCACTACAACTTTTTTTCCAACTTCAGTTTGAGCAACTAATTTTGGAAGAGTGCGCATTGTATCAACTTTTTTTCCATCGAATTCTAAAATAATATCACCAGCTTTTATTCCTCCTTTGTCTGCAGGACTTTTTTCTGCTACACTTGCTATCAAGGCTCCTTCTGGTTTTTCTAATTTTTCGACCTCCGCTATTTCTTTCGTTACTTGTTGTATTCTTACTCCTAACCAGCCTCTTTTGGTTTCTCCATATTTAATTAACTGCTCAATAACTTTTGAAGCAGGATTTGATGGAATCGCAAAACCTATTCCTATTGAACCCGATGCTCCCGGAGCTATGATTGCTGTATTTATTCCTATTACTTTTCCATTTAAATCGAAAAGTGGTCCTCCTGAATTTCCCTGGTTGATTGATGCATCTGTCTGAATAAAATCATCGTATCTAGTTAAGCCTATATCTCTATTTCTTGAAGAAATTATTCCTGATGTAACTGTTCCTCCAAAACCAAAAGGATTTCCAATAGCTATAACCCAATCTCCAACGCGCGCTTTGTCAGAATCTCCAAAACTTAATGGTAGAAATTTTTCTTTAGACTCTATTTTTAAAACAGCTAAGTCCATATAAGGATCTTTGCCTATAACTTTTGCTTTATATTCCGTTTTATCGTTAAAGGTGACAACTATATCTTCGGCCCCTTGGATAACGTGATTATTTGTAACTACCAAACCTTTTTTATCAATAATAAATCCTGATCCAAGAGCTGTGGCTTTTCTTTCTGTTGGTTTATTAAATTCTTTAAACATGTCTTCAAAAGGAGATC
>CAYFEQ010000058.1:0-1008 GCA_964342155.1 uncultured Ectothiorhodospiraceae bacterium
ACTTTAAGTTTTTTAAATTTATTATTTTCCACTAAGTAAGAATTATTATTAGCTCCAGTAATATAATATTTTTTTAGCATAGGAAAATTAACCAAACCTAATGTTGGTTCGTTATTATAATTTATACTTACTAAGTTACTCCAAGTTGGGCTTCCTATAACAAAAGATCTAGTTCCGTCAATCGGATCGAGAATCCATGAAAACCCACTTTTTGTTTTTTTTGCTTTAAATTCTTCTCCAATTATTCCATCTTTTGGAAATTTTTTTGTAATTTCTTTTCTCAGAAATAATTCTAAAGCTCTGTCAATATTTGTTACAGGATCAAAACCATTTTTTTTACCTGATTTATTATTTAATTTAAATTTACCACTTAATTTTTCAAAGTATAATTTATTAATTTTTTTAGGTAATGAATTTAAAAATTTATAATAATTTAATTTATCTTTTTTTTCCATTTTATTTCCAGCCAGTAATAGTTTTTACCTCTAGATATTCTTCTAACCCCCAGATGCCACCTTCACGACCATTTCCAGATTGTCTATAGCCTCCAAAAGGTGTTCCTGAATCTGCAGCTTTTCCATTTATATAAACGATTCCCGACCTTAATTTTTTCGCAACTCTTTTTGCTTTTTCACTATCTTCAGTTTGCAAATAGTTTCCAAGACCATATTCAGTATCATTAGTAATTCTAATTGCTTCTTCTTCTGTTTCAAATGGGATTATTGAAAGAACTGGTCCAAAAATTTCTCTTTTTGCTATTTTCATATCGTTTGTAACATTTGTGAAGATTGTTGGTTTAATAAAATAACCTTTATTTAAATTATTTGGAAGTTCAGGACCTCCTGCCGCTAATGTAGCTCCTTCTTCTATTCCACTTTTTATTAAATTAATAATTTTATCGTACTGTATTTTTGAAACAACCGGACCTATATGATCTCCTTTTTTTGATGCTATATCTACTTTAATTTTTTTTGCTTCATCGGCTGCCTCTTCTATAGCTCTCTCATA
>CAYFEQ010000059.1:0-1007 GCA_964342155.1 uncultured Ectothiorhodospiraceae bacterium
ATTCTAAATAGGTATCAAATGCGTTTTCCATTATTTTATACTTTTATTTTCTTATATTGGGCTATTTTAATTGTTGGTCCATTTATTAGCTAATTATGACAAAAATATTATTTTTTGCTTCTTGGTTTATTGTTTTTATACTTGTTATGGCAGCCACAGTGCTCTCGTAATACTTTTTTTATCTAAAATTTAATTTTTTAGTGCTGGAAAAACTGGACTAACCTTTAAGAATAATCTTTGATATTCTTGTTTAATACATTTGTTCGCTATATATGTAATGTTTTTTGATTTAACAATTTCTTCAGCTTCATCGTTTTGAATACCATATTGTAACCAAAAAACTTTTGCACCAACTTGTACTGTCTCTTTAGCAAATGTCGGAGCTTCATTTGAAGGACGAAATACGTCAACAATATCTATCGGTATTTTGATATCTTGTAATTTAGCTACTACAGTTTCTCCATATATTTCTTTGCCGGCTGAAAAAGGATTAACCGGAATTACTCTATAACCAAATTCTTGAAGGTATTTCATAACAATAATCGAAGGCCTTCTTTTAACATTTGATGAATCTTCTATTTTAATCGAGCTTACCCCAACCATTGCAATAGTTTTTGCTTTAGAAAGTGATGTTTTTATAATTTTATCTTCCATTATTTATTAATTTACTTATTTTTCCAATTTGGTTTCCTTTTTTCTAAAAATGCAGAAATGCCCTCATGGGCATCTATTGCCATCATGTTTTTTGTCATAACATTACTCGTGTACTTATAAGCTTTATGTAGTGGCATTTCTAATTGTTTGTAAAAAGCTTTTTTACCAATTTTTACTATTAAATTCGATTTAGATGCAATTTTTTTAGCTAACTTTTGAACTTCTATTTCTAGCTTATCAGTCGGATAGTAATCATTAATTAAACCTATTTCTTTTGCATACTTGGCATCGATTGGATCGCCAGTTAACAACATTTTCATTGTTTTTTTTCTACTAACTTTTCTACTTACCGC